>CAZAIM010000072.1:0-12578 GCA_964485215.1 uncultured Bacteroidaceae bacterium
TATATTTCAATAATTTCAAAGAACAATTTCAAATTTTAATGGGACAGTAGTGAATAGTTTATAATTTTTAACGTGAGTTCTATATAATTTTACTCCTCCACCGCAAGCGATCCCCCTCCTCTAAGGTAAACAGAGGAGGAATGAAAAAATGATAGCTTTAATTTTAAAAAAAACAGTGCTCCTCATGCGAGCTGTCACGTAGTGACTGAGGAGTAGGAATGTATCTAAGATTTCTTATATCGAATTCACTTATATTTTTAAAAGTTGTTTGTGTTGAATGTGCAGCAAGTGTTGCTCATCGGCAATACTTGCATTTGCCGCTTCCATTGCAGAGCGTACACTTCAGGCTGTTTGCACCGGAACCAAAAGAACCGTCCATACGGCCGTCACCGCCGCACATTCCACATTTGCCGGTATTGGCACAATACCACTTTCCGTTGGTGGCTTTGAGCGAAGGGCAGTCACTTTTCCTCGAAGAGGAGGAGTAGCCGCTGGAACTGCTGCTACTGCTGCCCGACGATGAAGAAGATGATGATGAAGTAGCATACCGCCAACTGCCATTGGCTGTTGCCTGTGCCGCAGCATAATTTGGGTCGAGAAGATAGTTCGAGTTACCTCCCGATGGATAACCGTATGAACTGTAACCATAAGGGTTATAGCCCGAGAATGCAGCTAGCATACCTTCACCAAAAGAACCGCAGGATGTCAATAAAATACAAACTGCAACTATACATAATCTGAACAGTTTCATATTGCTTAATTATGTTTTTGGTTATTATATCTCGAGTCCAATACCTACGATACCGCCCGTACTGATTTCATCGGCTTTGTGCATCCAATTAAGAGTGATTCCTGCTGTAAAAATAACCTTCCCGGCCTTGAATGCAAATGAAGGTGCAAGTTCAAACCCCCAATGGAATTTACGTTTTAATTCTTTTTTGTCAAACGAGGCATGACCAAAGTGCGTATCGGCCTCAACATGCTTCATTGTTGGGTTAGAAGAGTACATCATATCAAAAAACAATGGAACATAGAAACAGACATGCTCTGAAAATGCATACGAATAGTTAGGGCCAAATTTTCCGAGACAGCTTGTATAGTCTGAATCAACAAGGCCGAAATCAAAGTTCAGTGACAAGGAGACTCCTATGTGCTTTCCGAACGTACCGAACGTATGACCTGAAAAACCATAAAAGCCAGCATCGAGACTTTCAAAGTCGGCTGAATAATGAATTCCATAATGAGAGAAAGAACTTTTGTCAATCTCTGAACTTGTTGCCGGCGCAGCCTCTTGAGCATAACTGGTGGATACCAATAGAACTAGCACAGCAATTAGCGAGAACGCTCTTTTAAGTGTTGTTTTCATAATAAATGTAGTGTTAGTCGCAGCACTGTCACTCCCTGTCAGCACATACATTATATTATAAAACAAAAAGCGTGGGAGTTCATACCAGTCGCCCGTCCCACAGCTTGAGGCCTTCGCATTGCCCACATCACCAGAACGAGCAACGCAGAAGCCCACGCAGTTATATAACATCATTAGGGCTCTCTATGTTTAAAGTGCCCCACAAGTATATAACATACCCATAGACATCTACCGTTGCAGTGTTCTTTGATGATGTTAGAGTTTGCGAAGTTCCAAGCTATCAAGAACAAAGCGTCGAGTAAACGCTCAATAAAAAACCGCCCTCCCGCTTCTGCAAAAGCAAAAGTAGCTCGAGAAGGAGCGTGACAAAATTAACATTATTTTACTACAGAACAAAAAATGAGAGAATATTTTTATTGATTTGGATTGCTGCACCATATTTTTTTATTAAATTTGCTTCGTGGAAAGATTAATTCAGAACATATCAAAACTCATAGCACGCAACAATTGTGTTATTCTGCCAGGAGCCGGAGCTTTTTTGGCACACAACGTGCCGGCATCGTATAATGCCGAAGAGCGCGTCTTCATGCCTCCGCACCGTGTTCTTGTGTTCAATCCCCAGGTTACTGCCGACGATGCCCTGCTGCTTTCGGAATATCTTGGCAACGGTTGCCGCTCTTATGACGATGCAACAACAGTCATGTCCAAGGACATTGCCAAACTACGTAAGGAACTTTCGTCAAAAGGAAGAGTGCAGTTCGGTGAACTTGGAACATTCTTTATGAATGTAAAGAACGGAATATCATTTGAGCCGGCGGCAAACGGCATTGACGACCCGTACAATTTCGGTTTTGAGCCTATCGCCATTCCGCTTCTGAGCGACTGCAAGGAGAAAGAGATTGTAATCAAGCGTCACGACTTCAGAAGATACATAACAGCGGCAGCATCTGTTGTTGTACTGTTCTTCCTTTTGGCACCCTTCCTCAAGAACACATTCGAGCCTTCAATGCAGGCATCTGTTACCGATTTTGCCTCAAGCTTGAGCACGCCTGCTGCAACAACTGTTGTAGCCGACTTGCAGCCCGAATGTGAAATAGCACCGGTTGAAGAGACCGTGACCAAAGCTGTTCATTCCGAAGAGGTTATTGCACCGGTTGAAGAAGAACCTGCAACTGTTGTTTTGGAACCGGCAAGCAGCGCAACTTACCACATTATTGTAGCCAGTTCTCCAAATGCCGAGAATGCACAATTGGCAATAGAGGAACTTTCGGCAAAAATGGCAGCCGATTATAGAGTTATAGAAGGCAGTGGACGATACAGAATAGTATACGGCAGCTATGCCACAGGTGCCGAAGCCAATGATGCTCTTTCGCAGATAAAAGCTACATTCCCCGACGCCTGGGTACTGACACGTTAAACTCCAACAACAGAATCCCCCCTTATGAGCAAGATAATATGCCCCAAATGTGACTATGCAATAGATTTCGATGCAAGCGGTTACAAGGAAGGCCAGGCACTTGTGTTCGAGTGTGGGCACTGCCGCAAGAGCTTCACCATACGCATTGGCGAAGGTGAAGAGGATATACAGACCGAGGACTTCGGCCATATCGTTGTAATAGAAAACACTTTTTGCTACAAACAGGTCATTCCGCTGAGCGAAGGGGATAATATGTTCGGACGCTACAATAAAGGCACCGTAATCTCCAACCCCATTGAGACAAACGACCCGAGCATGGACCGCCGTCACTGCATCATAAATGTTAAGCGCGACTACAGCGGTGGCTTCAAATACACTATCCGCGACAACCAGAGCGTAACGGGCACTTTTGTAATGAACCGCATACTTGGCAACAAGGAACGTCTTCTCATTGAGGATGGTGCAATAATAACTTTGGGTGCGACCACGCTCATACTGCACACTCCCGATGCTGATGAATAGCTGAATGTTCCGGAAACCAATCAACTGTTTGGGAATAGTTTATTGGAAATTTAGCCAGCTTCTCAAACAGTCTTCAAAGTTCTATCACCTGCCGACCCTCTTTCACCTCGAATTTTTCCCCATTGACTTTCAGCATATATCCTGCATTGGATTCAACCTCAATCCTGTTGCCGTTTCGTACAAGCGATGTCACAACATTCCCGAACCGGAGACCGCGTATTCCGTGTCTCTTATCATTGCAACTTCGCCATTCAACCATAGGAACTGTTGCATCGGCTCTTATTCCTATGATATTCTCAATGAACATTGAAATCGGTATAAGCCCACTCCACCCGACGAAATCGGGTTCAACCATATCAATGCCTGTTGCTGTCGTCGCAGGCATATACATATCGGGAGAATAAAGCTCCCATATTGTCCCGGTTGATTCATAGACCTTGTACATTGCAATCATATTCTTGCGTGCAATGAGCGAAGCAAGTTCTTCATATCCGTTCCGTTCGAGCCCCTTCACTGTCATATATGTCGTCGGTGCCCACACTCCGCCACGCCAGTATCTTCCGCATTTATCGTAATGCGGCTGGTTTGCAGCGAGCGATGGCAGGGGCAGTCTGCGCCAGAAAAGCCGTTCATCAGTTATCGCCTCGACAAGGCGGGATGTTTGCTCGGGAGAGGATATTCCGGCAAGTATTGGCCAGAAGGTTGCAGATGTTATCCAGCCGGTGCGGACAGATGCCGTGTCTACATCATAATACAGGCCGCTTTCCTCGTCCCACATATAATGGTTTATGCGTACTGCAAGTTCCTCGGCCTTGAGTCTATATTTCCTTGCTTTATCCTCGTTGCCAAGTATCGCGCACATATCGGCAAGATTGTCATAACACATCTTTATCTGCGACGACATATCTATCCAACCCATTGCATCTGTTGCGGAGTGAATGTCGCCATCGGGAGCATAACGGCCAATGTCGCGCGGAGTATTATCCATTCCGCTGGCCTGTCCGTTCGACCAGTAAAGCATATGTCCTGTACCATATGCCCGTCTGTTCTCTTCAACCCACTCCACATACTTTTCAATAGGGGGCAACACTTGCGATAGCCTAAGCGTATCCTTCGTAAACCTGAAATATTCCATTTCGGCCCAACTAAACAACGGCGGATTGATTGTGCGTGCATAGTTCGCCCCCAGCCCCCAATGGTGGTCGGCACCATCGGCCTCGTTCAGAATACGGCATATCATTCCGTTGTCGTGCTGCCGGGCATAGAAATTATCGTGTGACTCAATGAAAGGGAAAATATGAGAAGCATATCGTCCGAACATAACCATAAAGTGTGTGTCCCATTGGAAAACCTGCGGTGAGAGACCTTCATCTATCCAATTGGCTACAAGCGGCGACCCGGCAGGTGGCTGCCGGAGATTAGAAAACGCAATCTCCCATGCTTTCCAGTATAGTTCCACCCACTCGGGATTCTCCTCCCAAACCGGCTGAGGCAAATACTTCCGGCTCTCTTCAAAAGCCGGAAGAGCCTCGGGCTTGTACTCTTTTCTGTAGAAATAGCAGCCGCGTGCATCATCATCCTGAGCAACGAGCATAGCCGGCAGAGCCAAAGCAATTATTGCGAATATCTTTCTTCTCATATCCTTTATGGGAGCAACGTGTTAGTATAAATCATTTTAGCGCGTTTCAGCTGTTCTTTCGGCAGGTCATTGTAATTATCAATGGTGAAAAGAGCAACGTTGAAACGGCGCAGCCTGTCCATTATTCTGAATGAAGGGTGCTTGAATCCGCTTGTGTGCAATGCAACCCATTCGACCCTCTCGCCGGGAAACATCCTGTGCAGAAGCAAATGCTTTATGAGGACAGAAGAGAGGTCGTCGGCCAAACAGGAATAAAGGACGCGATAATAACCCTGCTCTACCAGTCTGTTGTAATCGTCATAACAGAAAGCCTCCACAACCATCCGTTCTTTCAGAGCCGGGAAATTGCGCCCGAGCACATTCGGGTCCGAAATCTTGTCGGTCACAAGATAAAGAGTCCCGTTCTTCTCAAAAAAATCATTTATCATCTGTGCCGTGAGCGGAGTGTAACGGCCATATATGCGCTGAGCCATGAAATGCTCCAGCGACGGCACGCTGTCGCCCCATTGAGGGTTGCCGGTCATCCTGTTGAAGTCTTTCCAGGAATGTGCCGCAACAAGGACACTGTCACTTGTCATCTGCAGGTCTAGTTCAATGTAACTGTATCCGTTGTCTACTGCTTGTTCGAGAGCCTCGAGAGAATTTGTGTAGACATATCCGTCTATTGCTCCTCCGGCATGAGCTATCAGTTCGGCACGCTGCACCTTCTCCTGAGTGACACAGGAGAGCAATAAAGGCAGAACTGAGAGAAGAAGTACTCTTTTCATATACCATGAACAGCTTATCAGATAGCCTTGCAGGCTGTTTTCAGGAACTCAAGTTCCTCACCTTCGAGGTAGGGCGAAAGTTTGTCGAAAACCATAGCGTGATAACTGTTGAGATAGTTACGGGCATCATCGCCAAGAAGTTCCGGAACTATTGGTTCGGTATCGATAGGACACAAGGTCAACGGTTCAAGGGCATAGAACTGACCGAACTCTCCCTCCATGAAATGCTTTACAATCATAGTATTCTCTATTCTTATGCCATGACGTCCGGCTTTGTACAATCCCGGTTCATTTGTCACCGTCATTCCTGGCAGGAGGTGTGCCGGCATATTATTCATACGTATCTGGTGCGGTCCTTCGTGCACATTAAGGAAATGCCCTACCCCATGACCTGTACCGTGCAGATAGTTGTCGCCTGCCTGCCACAGCCACTGCCGGGCAAGGACATCGAGCTGTGTGCCGCAAGTCCCTTTGGGGAATTTTGCCATTGCAAGCGATATGTGGCCGCGAAGTACACGGGTATAGTCGGCCTTCTCTTCATCACTCAGCGTGCCAAGGGCAATGGTTCGTGTAATGTCAGTCGTACCACTTGCATACTGCCCGCCGCAGTCGAGTAGCAGAAAGCCATTTGGCAACAGAAGAGAGTTCGACTCAGCAGTAGGCTCGTAATGTACTATTGCAGCATTCTTGCCATATGCAGCTATGGTTGAGAAACTGAGCCCTTTGAAATTGCTGTCGGCAGAACGGAGTTCTGTCAGTTTCCTGTCAACATCGAGTTCCGTAATGCCTCCATTCTCCACCGCCGGCCTCAGCCAGTTAAACAACTTGACCATAGCGATGCCCTCGCTGAGCATAGCCCTTTCGAATCCTTCAATCTCAACACTGTTCTTGACAGCTTTCATCGCAGCAACCGGAGAATCCTTGAAAATTGGGAATGTGTTGCTGTTAAGGTTCTCCAGCACGGCGCGGTTGCAACGTGTAGGCTGCACAAGTATTGTATCGTGAGGGAAGGCTGCAAGGGCATTCCATATTTCATCGTAGGGGGCAATGCAGATACCCTCTCCTGCAAGATATTCCTCAATCTCGGCAGTCACTTTCTCCTTGTTTATATATATTGTTGCATCATCGGCTGTAACAAGCATATACGATACCACTACGGGGTTATACTCCACATCGCTGCCGCGCAGGTTAGTAAGCCAGGCAACCTCGTCGAGCATGGTAACTGCCATACCGTCGGCACCCTGTTCGCTCAAAGCCTTTCTCAATCGTGCCAACTTGCAGGAAGCACTCTCGCCGCTGAGTTCAAGCGGCAATACGAAAGCTTTTCCTGCCGGCACTCCGGGACGCTCCTTCCAGATAAGGGCAAAAGGGTCGCCGGCTGCATTTATGGAAATTCCGCAGCTTGAGAGTTCCTCATTCCAAGCCTTGACCTCGGCAATGGAGCATACCTTTCCGTCGAAACCAACGACATCACCCTCGTTGAGTTTGCCGCATAGCCACTCTGCAATGGAAGGAGTGCCGGCAGCACCATCCTTCATAAGCCCGATACCTGTTCCTTCCAGAGAGTTCTCTGCTGCAAGCCAGTACCTCGAATCGGTCCACAGAAAAGCCTCGTCTGCAGTGACGACAACAGTTCCGGCCGAACCGTCAAAACCCGAAATCCATTCACGCGATTTCCAGCAATCGGCAACATACTCGCTGCTGTGCGGGTCGCTGCTTACAACCACAAAGGCCGCCATGCCGTTCTGCTGCATAAATGAGCGCAATGCTCCTATTCTGTCATTGATTGAATTGTTCATAGCTATAATCCGTTTTTAGTGTTATCTGTATTTATAGTAAAAGTAGGCAACTTATTGTTTCAAAATCACTTAATCTGTTTTTTTTGCTGTTTGAATTCAGTATATTATAGCATAGGCCGCATATCTGCTTTGCCGGTCTACGGGCGAGAGTTCAATGTAACCGCTTGCGATTCTCGAAGAGACTGTTTTCAGGGGGTAACGTTCCTTGTTAATGCAATGTCTGCAATAGGCTTCTCCTTCGTTGCGGCAGAACGAAACAAAGTATTCTCCTCTTCTTCCCTCCTCAACAAACCTGTCGAAGAATATTCGTGAAACCATTCCCATATTCATTCTTAGATTGAGTTCCATACAGGGATTAAGGCAACAGGTGCCATTGTCATCATATATCATCATATCTATGCCAAGATACCCTTCATATCCACAGCCAGCAAGCATCTCTTCAAGAATGGGAGGCAACGAGTTACGAACCTTGCGAATCAAATCAAGCTGAATATACCCTGCAAGCAGGCTCTCAATCGCACCGTCCGATGCAAGAACGTTACCCGAATAGGAGCCTTTCTCTGTGTTGAAAAGCGAATAGCCGGCAAATTGCACTCTGCCGTCTTTTGCAAGGAACTCCATAGCGAACTCCCTAACAGAGGAAAGGTACTCCTCGCACAGAACTGCCCCTTGGCGTTTTATTACCCCCTTGCAGAAATGCTCCATCGGTACTTCCATACGCCCAATGCCCCACATTATCCCCTTGCCGCTGCCCGACCATGGTGCTTTCACCACGCAACGTTCTCTGCCGCATACATAATCGGCAACATCCTCTAAACGGTCAATATATTTCGGCAAAGGAGGAATGCTTATACCTGAAGCAGCAAGCCTGGAAAGTATTCTTATGGAGGATTGCCTGTTCGACAGCATACGCATCTTCTCCACGCTCTCCTTTGCGGGCAAACAAGAAACAGGCACTCCGGCCTGCATATAACGGCGTACTACCTGCGGGCTCCATCCCCAAGGCACGGCCGAAGAGACCCTCTCAATCATATGTTGCCCGAAAGGCAATGCCACATCGAAGAGTGAGGAAATCCTTCTGCAATACTCGATGTGCATCTTGTCCGGCAACCAAACCGCATCACTGCTCGAGGCATACCACAAAGGAAGCGTTGCCAAATCATAGGCAATGCGCTCTGCCGCAGGGGGAGCGCAATAGTTCGCATTGCCATCGGCAAGTGCAAGGTCATTCTCGGGATTAAACAGATGCAGTTTCACCTAAAATATTATAAGAAGCTGTTTCAAGAAGTTCAAATGCTTCCTAATACAAAACGCGGTTCTTCTCATTGTCGCTTCTGCCGGTTCTTCCAACCTCGTCATCGTCAATGAATTTCTTTGCATCGTATATCACTTTGAAATTGATTGGAATCGACATTTCCGCACGTACCGGACGGCCATTCTTCTTGCCCGGATTCCAGTAACGTGTCTTCTTTACCACGCGTATGGCCTCTTCGTCCAACGCTTTGGAAACCGACTTGAGAGCTCTTACACCGCTCACAGAGCCATCTATGCCTATGGAGAAGCCTACGATAACCTCCCCTACCTCATTGTTCTGCATAGCTTCGGCCGGATAGGTAAGTTCCGACATAATGAACTCGTGCAGAGCCTTCTGGCCTCCAGGATATTCGGGCATAACAATATTGTCCTTCTTGTTCTGCGCGTAACCGCCGGCAGCCTGCATCGCCAGCAGCAAAGAGAAAGATAGTATATAAAAATATTTTTTCATAATATTATAAGTTGTTGAATAAACTGTTCAATAATAACGGCAAAGGTTTACCGCAAAGATACAAATAATATACAAAAAACAAAATCAGGTAACAATTTTCATTATTACCTGATTTCTCCGGGTGGTTGATGGGATTCGAACCCACGACATTCAGAACCACAATCTGACGCTCTAACCAGCTGAACTACAACCACCATGTCGCTCTCTTATTTTCGAAAGCGTTGCAAAGGTATAAACTTTTTATGTAATATCCAAAAAACGAAGTGTCTTTTTTAGCCATTCGGCAAAACTTTTTCGGCAAGCAGGCCGTTTAGCACAAAAAGGCTGCACGCAAAACCTTCTACACCTCAATTTCAAGCCCATCGTATGCAAGGTGAACTCCGGAGGGCAGGCATTTCTCAATCTTGGCATGAAGGCCAATGTGGTGCATCATATGTGTGAAATAGGTCTCTCGAGGCTTCAGATAATCAACAATCTCAAGAGCCTCGAGAACAGTCTGGTGCGTCTTGTGCGGTTTAGAGAACCTCAAAGCATTTATGACAAGCACCTCAACACCCTTCAGTTTCTCAAGTTCACCGGGTTCAATGTAACTCATATCCGTAATATATGCAAACTTGCCGAAGCGGTATGCCGTGATTGGGAACATCCCATGAAAAACCCGAAGTGGGGTAACATCTATGTCTCCCACCTTGAACGGTGTTCTGGAATCTACAGAATGTATTCTGATATTGGCCACACCTGGATACTTGATACGTCCGAAACAGTATGGGAAGAACGAACGTATCTGCATTTCTGTTTCACGGTCGGCATATATCGGCAGTTCCTTGCTGCTCGTATATGGCCGCAGGTCATCAATCCCGACAAGATGGTCGTAGTGCTTGTGCGTCATAAGCAAAGCATCGATTTTCTTCACTTTGGCTTGCAGCATCTGCTGTCTGAAGTCGGGGCCACAATCTATCAGCACAGTCGTCTTCTCGCTTTGCAGCAAAGCCGAACAACGCAATCGTCTGTCACGCGCATCTGTCGAAGTACAGACTTCACATTCACAGCCAATCTCTGGCACTCCGGTTGAAGTCCCGGTACCTAAAAACCTTACTTTCATCACCCTACTCTATTACATTAACTTCCATACGGAGAGTAACACCGAATTTCTCTTTCACCGATTCAACAACCCTTGAAGCAAAAAGAAGAATATCACGGCCTGTAGCACCGCCAAGGTTCACAACCACAAGTGCCTGATGCCTGTAGACACCGGCCTTGTCGTGAGGTGTCTCTTTCCATCCACACTGCTCAATGAGCCAACCGGCTGAAAGTTTCACATCGCCACTGGGCAGAGGATATTGCGGCATACAAGGATAGAGATTGAGGAGTTCTTTGGCTGTTTCGGGTTCTACGACCGGATTCATGAAGAAACTTCCGGCACTTCCCAGCTCAGCCGGGTCGGGCAATTTGGCACGACGTATATCGCAAACAGCCTGACGGACATTGGCAAGCGTCTCGCCGCCCAAATCCTCAACCCTTTCTTTAAGGTTGCCATAAGAGAGCTTGAAGGCTGCATTCTTTCTCAATCTGTATGTGACATATGTAATTACATTCTTTCCTTTTTCTTCGGCCTTGAAAATGCTATGCCGGTATGCAAACCCGCATTCCTCTTTTGTAAACGAGCGTTTTCGCGCATCTTCGAGAGCTATTGCCTCTACTTTTTCAATAAGTTCACCGGCTTCAACACCATAGGCACCCACATTCTGCACAGCACTCGCGCCCACTTCGCCTGGTATGAGCGAAAGATTTTCAATTCCCTGCCACCCATTTTCAACTGTATGGGCAACAAAATCATCCCAATTGACCCCGCTGCCAACGCGCAACAGCACGCTGGTTGAATCTTCCTCGACAACCTCTATGCCGCCAATTCTTGAATGGATGACAGTTCCTGCGAAGTCACCTGCAAAGAGCAGATTACTTCCGCCTCCCACAACAAGCACCTTATCCCCTACACCTTTTTCAATGAGTGCGACAAGCTCTTCTTCGGTGTCGAACTCTATGAATCTGTCGGCCAAGACATCGATGCCGAAAGTATTATGAGGCAAAAGCGAGTATCTATGTTCTTCCTTTATCATTTTACTACGATTGTATATTCAAGCGAACATCATTCTGCGAATTTACTTTTTTTTATGCAAATAAACAATTATGGAACGCAAGATAAAGAAAAAAGCGTCTAAAAGGCGTGAGATTTCAATATTTGGAAACTCTCTTCAGCCTTATACGGAATATCGCAACCATCAGAAGTCCATGCAGCGGTTCAGACAAGCTGGATTACCTTCCACACTGCCATCATGTGGCAGAAGGTTCCCAAAAGCACAAAAAAGTGAAAGACAGAATGTATATACTTCACTTTATGGCAACTATAAAGGATGGCACCGGTAATATACGCAACACCTTCGCCAATTACCCAAAGGAAAGCCGACAGCGGAACCGCATCGTAGAACTGCCGCATTGCAACAACAATAGTAAGTCCCATCAGTACATAGCATATGGTCTCTAACCAGTTCTGTTTCTTCTGTTTTCTTAGACAAAGCAGCGTCCCTACAATAGCGAACAGCCAGCAGAACACGAAAATGCCCCATCCCCAAAGGCCAACATCACGCATGGCAATAAGCGTTATCGGCGAATAGCTGCCGGCAATGTGCCAATATATGGCAGCATGGTCAAGTTTCCTCATCCGCCTGCGAAGTTTCGTGCCGTTTTTCGAAGCGTGGTATGCCGTAGAGCATATGTAAGACGAAAGCATACCGAACATATACAGGAGTATGCTTACTATAGTTATTGCATCACCGCCACGGGAAACAGCTTCGCACAGAAACAGTACACCAACGACAACACCTGCCACGATACCGGCAGCATGGGTAGAGATATTCCAAATCTCCTCGTTCCTCAAATAAACCTTATCATTCATAGCTTTGCAAAGGTAAAGCAATTAATTCAATATTTATGAACTGTTAATTTTAATTGTGAATAATATTTTTTGTTTAACAAAAAATATGCAAAAAACAAAATGCCAGGATTTTCATGGCTCAGTAGCAAAAAAGGCGTGGACGAATATCCGTCCTGTTCATTTTGAAGGAGTGGAACAAATGAGATTTCAGACAAATAAACAGCGTAAGAATCTTATTTCGCACCCACTATCTTTGCTCGTCTTGTATTCTGTAGAAGTCATTAACCTTAATCTTTCACTTATATTTTAACGTGAATTCGATATAATTTTACTCCTCCACCGCAAGCGGTCCCCCTCCTCTATAAATAATA
>CAZAIM010000073.1:0-12512 GCA_964485215.1 uncultured Bacteroidaceae bacterium
GAACTACCAACACCTTTCTTATGTGCCATAATACTTAAACTTTAAAAATTAACCGATAATTTCCTTTACTACTAACTCTGTAAACTGCTGACGGTGACCGTTCAGCTTGCGGTAGCCTTTACGACGACGCTTGTGGAACACGAGCACCTTGTCACCCTTAACCAATGCCGGGTTGATTTCACGTGTTGTAACGATGTTCTGACCGTCCTTAGACTTGCGAACAATCTTCTGCTCACGAACATTGCCGATATAGCATACTACCTTTGCGCCTTCCACTGTAGGAGCACCTACTGTTACTGCGCCTTCCTTGTCCAACAACAACACGCGGTCAAACTCTACGGTTGTGTCATTCTGAGCACCCTTGATGTGGTGCACGAACAGCTTCTTGCCAGCCTCAGCCTTGAACTGCTGTCCGTTAATCTCAACAATTGCGTACATTTATTTTTTCGCTTTTATTGTGAATTCCGCGAGGTGCGTCCTCGTCGTGAGCACGTCTTCTCCAACCCCTACGGACTAAATCGGGTGCAAAGATAGTAAAGTTTTTCCATTCAGAGAAACTTTTATTGCATTTTTTGCACCTCCGGCATCGAATTAAAGCCCAGAAGAGTTTAGCGAGTTTACAGCCCTACCAACGCCCTACTTGCTGGTCAAGTATTTCTCGGCCTCCATCGCTGCACGGCAGCCGCTTGCCGCTGCATTTATCGCCTGACGGTAATGAGGGTCGGCAACATCGCCTGCAACGAACACGCCCGGAACCAGTGTCTTTACACCGCTTGCATCGGCTGCAACAAAGTATCCAGTCTCATCGGTTTTCAAATACTTCTTGAACACGTCACTGTTAGGCTTGTGGCCAATCGCAAGAAAGAACCCGTCAATCGCAAGGTCATAATGCTTCTCGTCGGGCTCACCCTTGCGCGACACAAGATGGATTCCCTCTACACCATTCTCACCGAACAGTCCCTCGGTATTATGCTCAAAGAGCACCTCAATCTTAGGGTTGCCGAGCGTCCTGTCCTGCATAGCCTTAGAAGCACGCAGATAGGGCTTGCGCACAATAAGATAGACCTTAGCGGCAAGCGAAGCAAGATAGTTTGCCTCCTCGCAGGCTGTGTCGCCACCGCCTACTACAGCTACAATCTTCTTGCGGTAGAAGAAACCGTCACAGGTAGCGCACGCACTCACGCCCATACCCTGATATTTAATTTCATCGGGAATACCAAGATACTTTGCAGCAGCACCGGTAGCAACAATCACCGTTTCAGCCGCTATAACCGCGCCGTCATCAAGCGTAACCTTGTAGGGCTGCGTTTCAAAATCAACATCAACCACAACGCCCGAACGCACGTCGGCACCTACATTCACAGCCTGCTGGCGCATATTGTCCATAAGTTCCGGACCTGTTATACCTTGCGGAAAACCAGGAAAATTCTCAATAACCGTCGTCTGGGTAAGCTGGCCACCAGGCTGCATACCCTCAACAAGAATTGGCGAAAGATTAGCACGGGAAGCATATATAGCAGCTGTATACCCGGCCGGGCCTGAACCAATCACCAAACATTTAGTTCTGTTCATAACTATCTATTTTATTGTTTTCGTTATCTCATATCCACAATCTCGACTGCAGGATACTCCCCAACCGGACACTCATACTGCCCGGCCGCAAAACTGCACTTAGGAGCATAGTTTGTAAGACGCACTTCAACACGTCCTTGCGACCGCATGTTTACAAACATTGCAACTAACCTATTGTTGCGAGCGTCTATCTCGAGTTCCACGACATCAATGTCGGCTTCCTCATCCTCAGCAGTCATACGCACAAGTGCCATATCTCCATTGCGCGACAAGGAAGAAGCATAGCCCTTACGATACATCTCCATTACAGCAAGCGGAGAAAGGCTCTGAGCCTCCTCCGATTCGGCTGCAGTTATATAAATCTCATCTATCTCCTTCATGTAGCTCCATTGCGTCTTACCGTTGCACCACACCTTCATGTTATCCATCAGCAGAGCATAACGCTTGCCGTCAAGCCTTATCACGCCATTATCCTCCTGCACACTGTTGCCCTCATCATCAAAGACCTTGTAGGAATAGTCCATCTGCAAGGGGGAATCGGCATTTATAGCCTTCACAGCCTTGTCAAGAAAGGCACTTGCCTCGGCCGCTTCGTTCTGGGCAAAAAGCAGTGCCGGAACAAAAAGCAAAAGGAGGATTATCTTCTTCATAACAAATAGGAAACTGTTTTAAATAGTTTTTTTGATTTAAAAAATAATTCTCTTATGACAACAACGACTTCAGACGGAATTCAAGGTCGGTTTCATCCACGCAGAGCACTTGACGGGGTTTGCTGCCCTCCTGCTCACCGACAATACCCGTCTGGCACAGCTGGTCCATTATACGCCCGGCTCTGTTGAAGCCAATCTCAAGCTTACGCTGAATGAGCGATGTAGAACCGTGCTGGGCAAGCACTACGATGCGAGCCGCATCGGCAAACAGCGGGTCGAGTTTATCCGATGATATTTCGCCGCGCACGCTGCCGCCATCACCACTATCCGAAGCCTCATCGGGTTCGGGCAGAATATACGGAGTGCTATAGCCCTGCTGCTTCGCTATGTGAGCGCACACGCGTTCAACCTCCTTCGTTTCCACAAGGGCGCACTGCACACGCACCGGGTCATTGCCGGCAAGGAAGAGCATATCGCCCCTACCCTGGAGCTGGTTCGCACCCGAACGATCGAGAATCGTACGCGAATCGATAGCCGATATGACACGGAACGCCATTCGTGCCGGGAAGTTCGCCTTGATAGTGCCTGTTATTATATTGGTTGTAGGACGCTGTGTGGCAATAATCATGTGTATGCCAACCGCGCGTGCCTTCTGTGCTATTCGGGCAATAGGCAACTCAACCTCCTTGCCAGCTGTCATCATAAGATCGCCATACTCATCAATTATCACAACTATATACGGCATAAAGCGATGACCCTTTGTCGGCAGCAGTTCCTTGTTGAGATATTTCTCGTTATACTCCTTAACAGAACGCACCGATGCCATTTGGAGCAGCTTATAACGGTTGTCCATCTCCACGCACAGCGACTTGAGCGTACGCACCACCTTGTTGACATCTGTTATAATAGGGTCGTCATCATCGTCGAGCTTGGCTATAAAGTGCTTTTCCAGAACGCCATACAGGCTAAGTTCCACCATCTTGGGGTCAACCATCACAAACTTAAGATAAGCAGGATGCATCTTATAGAGCAGAGAAGTTATGATTGCATTAAGACCCACCGACTTACCCATACCGGTAGCACCGGCAACAAGCAGGTGCGGCATCTTGGCCATATCCACCATGTAGACCTCATTCGAGATTGTCTTTCCAAGAGCAAGCGGCAAAGCCATATCCGTCTCCTTATATTTGCGGCTGTTGAGCAGAGAAACCATCGGAACTATCTGCTTGCGGGCATTGGGCACCTCAATACCTATAGTACCCTTGCCCGGAATGGGCGCGACAATTCGTATACAAAGTGCCGAAAGGCTCATAGCAATATCATCCTCGAGATTCCTGATTTTGGAGATTCTGACACCTGGTGCAGGAGTCACCTCATAAAGAGTAATTGTAGGGCCCACCGTAGCCTTTATGGAACTTATCTCAATATTGAAATCCTTTAGCACCTTTACAATACTGTTTGCCTTTTCGGCCTGTTCACTCTTATCAATAGAATGGACACCCTGCTCATACTCATCGAGCAGGTCGAGGGTCGGTGGCTTGTAGTAACTGAGTTCGTCACGCGGATTCAACGGGCGCATCATATCGCCGCCGGTATCCTCATCGCCTGTCTTTTCCAGTTCAACCTCGAGAGTTTCATCCTCAATGCCGACAGTCTCTGCAACCCTATGTGACATTTCATCGAACTTTGCGGCAATCTCGTCATCGCTGAGCTCTGTCACCGCACCGGAGACATCGGTAATGTCATCATCCGCTTCTATCTTCACAATACCTTCCTGGTCATCATCGCCTTCACCGGAAAGCATTTCATCCTCTTCCTCATCTTCGGGCTCACCCTCATTTTCATAGTTTCCAGCCTCCTCATCACCCGTTATTTCAACGTCATTTTCATCACCGTCTTCCTCGGGCTGCCGGCCATTATCACTGCCAGTCATTTTCGAAGCCACTTTCTCAACGCCAAACGACAGCACCTTCCTTAACCAAGGAATTGTCTTGGCGGTCACATATACCATAAACAGCACAATCGTAACCAGAAGAACAAGAATCACACCCACTGAGCCAAGGAAATCGGACAGCACACCCTGCAGCCACTCTCCGTGTGCACCACCGGGAGACACAAAGCCATCGGCAAAACGACTGGCAAAAAGTTGTGCAAAGAGCAGGGAAAGCCACCACATCGAAAACAGCAGAATAATGCTCCAACGCTTCAGGTTTATCTCACGAAGACGCATAAGCCTTATAGCTATGAGAACCAGCAACGGAAGCAGAAGAAAAGAAGACCAACCGAAACAACCATTCACAAAATACTCGGCAAGAACAGCACCACCCTTACCCGAACTGTTTTCAGCCACACCATACTCAAATGCCTCTACCACACTCTGGTCATTGCCGCCCGATGTAAAGAACGACAGGAACGAGACAAAGAGAAACACAACGAAAGCCGCACATATGAACCCGAGCACAAACTGTGTATTTTGGTTCCTAAAAAAGCCGGTCACTCTATTAAAACGGCCGGCAATCCTTGAAAAAAGGCCACCACTGTTCTTATCTTTTCTTTTTTTAGTCATATATCTATTCCGCGTATGCAAAAATAACCATATAAGGCCTGCATTATAACAAACCAAACGCGAAGATACAATTTTTTTACTTACCATTGCCATTTACCTCCGCTATTTTTTGTAACTTCGCGGCAAATAACAAGACACGACTTATCTGATATAACGATGAACGGAAGAGACGATATTGTATTTTCCCGCAACACTGTTGAATTCGTGACCGTTGCGGCCGAATTCTGCGCCTTTGTAGAAAGGGCAGGCGAACAGTCGCGAAAGGAATTTGCCGGCACACTGCTGAAAATATTGCCGTTGCTCTATCTGAAGGCACAGATGTTACCCGATGAGGAAAGGCTGAGCGATGAGGAACTTGAGGATTTTGTAACGGAAGACAGCTACGAGATACTGAGAATGAACATTTATGAGTTGCTCGGCGACAAGGACAGCTATCTTGATGTCTTTGTCGATGATATGAAATACAGCGACACGCCCATTTCAAGAAGCATATCGGAGGATATAGCCGACATATACCAGGACATAAAGAACTTCGTATGCCTCTTCAAGCTCGGCATAAACGAGACAATGCACGATGCCATAGTTGAGTGCAACGAACACTTCCGCCAATACTGGGGTCAGACACTTGTCAACACGATGCGTGCGCTGCACGATGCAAGATATAACACAACACTCGACGACGAGGAAGAAGGCGACAATGAGCAGATTTAGTGCACATATTGAAAAAAACGCGATAAGCACCTTGCCGGTTGCCGCATTCGAGGGACGCATAATAACCATTGACACGCCCGACGCTGTTGACAAAGCCGTAAAAGCCCTCTCGGGTGAAGAAATAATCGGCATTGACACCGAGACACGCCCTTCTTTCCGCAAAGGAATACAGCACAGCGTATCGCTCATACAGCTATCAACCATCGACATCTGCTTCCTGATAAGGCTCAACAGGGTAGGAATGCCGGCATCCTTGATTAGCCTGCTCGAGAACAGCAGCATTGCAAAGGTCGGGATTTCGCTGCACGACGACTACCAGGCACTCTGCAAGCGTCGCAAGTTCAAGGCCGGTGGATTCATCGACCTGCAGAAAATAGTAGGCACGTTCGGCATCGAGGAGATGAGCCTGCAGAAGATTTTCGCAATCATATTTGCCGAGCGCATATCAAAGAGCCAGCAGCTCACGAACTGGGAGAATGACGTGCTCACCGACAAGCAGAAGCTATACGCCGCCACCGACGCCTGGGCCTGTCTAAAAATATACAACCGTCTGAAACAAGAAAGGAATAAATAATATGGAAAAATCCGTTATACTGAAGCGAGGAAAAGAGGAATCGCTCCGCCGTTTCCACCCATGGATATTCTCTGGTGCAATACAACGCATCGAAGGCAAGCCCGAAGAGGGTGACATAGTTACCGTATATACCAACGAGCACGAATTCATTGCACGCGGCCATGTACAGGTAGGCAGCATAGCCGTACGCATTCTCACATTCAACGACGAGCCAGTTGACCAACAGTTCTGGAACAGGCGCATAGCGACAGCATATGACCTGCGAGAGAGAACAGGAATATCCTCACGCGAAGACAACAGCACCTACCGTCTTGTACACGGTGAGGGCGACAACCTTCCCGGCCTCATCATCGACATATACGGCGACACGGCAGTAATGCAGGCACACAGCGTAGGAATGCACGTGAACCGCATGCAGATAGCCGATGCACTTAAAGAAGTTCTCGGAGAGAAGCTCAAGAACATCTATTACAAGTCGGACACCACTCTGCCCTACAAGGCCGACATAAACAAGGACAACGGCTACATAATGGGCGGCAATGCAAGCAACATTTCAACCGAATACGGGCTCAAATTCCACATCGACTGGCTGCGCGGCCAGAAGACCGGTTTCTTCGTAGACCAGCGCGAGAACCGCCTGCTGCTTGAGAAATATGCAAAAGGACGCAAGCTGCTCAACATGTTCTGCTACACTGGCGGTTTCTCCATATACGCACTTCGCGGCGGAGCCGAAATTGTACACTCCGTCGACAGTTCGTCAAAAGCCATTGACCTCACAAATGCAAATGCAGAGCTCAATTTCCCAGGTGATACACGCCACACGGCTTATGCCGAGGATGCCTTCGATTTCCTCGACCGCATGGGAAACAACTACAACCTTATTATCCTTGACCCTCCTGCATTCGCAAAGCACCGCGACAGCCTGCGCAATGCCCTTATAGGCTACCGCCGGCTCAACGCCAAGGCAATAGAGAAGATTCAGCCGGGCGGAATACTCTTCACATTCTCCTGTTCACAGGTTGTAAGCAAGGAGAATTTCCGAACAGCAGTCTTCACCGCAGCTGCAATGGCAAAGCGCAACGTACGCATACTGCACCAGCTTACCCAGCCAGCCGACCACCCAGTGAGCATATACCACCCGGAGGGCGAATACCTGAAAGGACTGGTTTTGTACGTTGAATAACGACAAATGTAACGCAGGAAACTCGTGCAAGTGAGACAAGCACGAAGCCACATCATTGAATCAGTCAATGTTCCCTGTAGCCTTACGATACTCTATCAGGCGCAAGAAACAGCCTATCCTGGCATCTACAAGGCCCTGCTCGGCCTGTTGCCACAGGAGCTGCGCCTCAAGGTAGTCGCTCAACAGTTCAACACTCGCTTCATACTGCTTGCGGCTAACACGCAGATTCTCATTGGCCGACACTACAGCCAGTTCGGCCAGACGCAGTTCAAGCCCAGCCTCATCAAGGTTGTTTGCAGCCTGCACTGCCTCAAGGCTCATAAGCTCCATTTTGTCCTCCCTTTCTGCTTGGGCAATATGATACTGCACCCGGGCTGAACGATATTTCGAGTCGGCACCGAACTTTATCGGTATCGACACCTGCACACCGGCTGTGAAGTTCCAGTCATCAAGCATATTGCGGCCGGCAAGTTCAATACCGTTCATATACCCATACTGCCCCATGACCGCGACCTGGGGCAACATCTCGGCACGAGCCATGTTCACGTTCAGACGCACAAGCTCGCTCTTTCCGGCAAGCATCTGCGCTTCGGGGCGCAATGAAATGTCGGCCGACAAAGTTGCCGGGCTGTCACTCTCGGGCAGTTCCCCACACACTTCTATCTGCTGTGACAGCGGATAACCGAGATAATGGCACAGATTCATCATTGCAAGGCGGCTGCCGTTCTCGGCACGGCGCAGGCTGAGTTCACTCTCATTCAGTTTCACTTCAACCTTCAGCACATCATTGCGCGTCTTCGCTCCACGTTCTGTGGCCTTTTTCACAGAGCGCAGCAATTCCACCAACAGTTCATTATATGCCAATGCAATCTTCTTCAGTTCCGCTGCGCGCAATGCATTTGCATAGGCCTCCGCAACAGCAACAACAAGTTCAGCTTCCGCAAGACGGCTGTTCTGCCGAGCCATACTCTCGCCAACCCTGCTCATGCGGTAGCCCGTAACAATCTTTCCACCCATAAAAAGCGGCTGTTGGAACTTGACCCCGGCATTCCACACCCAGTCGACATCATATCCCAGGCTTAACCCAGGGAAATAGGCCGAAGCCCCCGTGGGCATACCGTCCACTCCAAGTACAGGCAACATACCGCCCTCCACATCGAGCGCACCGTCAACTGTAGAGTATAAGCCGCCGCCCTCCACCGAAAATACCGGCAAGAAGTTAGCGAATGCACTCCGGCGTTCATGCCTGGCCACACTCTCCTGCAACCGCGCAACAGCCATTGTCTTGCTGTTCTCCTTGGCAAGGGCAATGCACTCCTCCAGCGTAAGAGGTGTCTGCGCAAAAAGCAGCGAAGGAATTGACAGGAATATGAATATACACAGCCGTTTCATCTTATTTCATTTTAATATTAAAGAACATTGCATAAAAAACTGGCAAATAAAGAAGCGTTGCCACCGTAGAGAAAAGCAACCCGCCCATTATGGTTACAGCCATCGGGCCAAAAAGGTCATCGCCGAGCAATGGTATCATTCCAAGAATTGTTGTCAATGAAGCCATCATGACAGGGCGAAGACGCGAGCAGGAGCTCTCGACAAGTGCCTTTGCAGCCGGTACGCCGCCTGCTATTTGGCCGTTTATCTCGTCGAGCAGCACTATGCAGTTCTTCACCAGCATTCCCACAAGCCCTAATGCACCCACAATAGCACAGAAATTAAAGACCTTGCCGCTTATTAGCATTCCGCCCACGATGCCTACTGAGAGCAGAGGTATGCAGCAGAATATCAGTGCCGGCTTGCGATAGTCCTTGAAGAGGAATATAAGCACTGCCACTATGAGTATAAGCCCCAACGGAACCTGTTTGAAAAGATAGTACATCGTCTGGTCACTGGCCTCCTTCTCGCCACCCCAGCGATATGAATAGCCATCGGGAAACTCTATCGAAGCAATCTTCCCGGCAATGGCCTTGCGTGCAGCCTCGGTCTCTATTCCACTGCACGGCGAGCACATGACCGTTTGGGTGCGCTGACCATTGTAATGCACTACCACTGGATACTCCCAGGCGACACTAACCCCGTTGCCCACAGCCGAAAGCGGCACTGTACGGTTCAGTTGCCTGATGATTTCATCCTTGCTCAGCAATCCGCTCTTCAGCCCCAGCAGCGTCTCATCATTCAGCAGACCGCCCACATTGGGCATCATAGTGAACAACGGAACATTCTCCAGGTTATCGATTGCACCTCCACCAGTCTCGGCACACTTCAGATAAACAGTATTCTTATTGCCCCCTTCGTAGAATGTACCCACAGGTATTCCCCCATTAGCCGTCAGCAACGAAATCGATATATCCTCCCTGTTGATGCCAAGGCTCCTGGAGCGGGCCTGGTCATAGTCGACAAGCAGCAGCGGAACCCTTGGTTCCCAGTCAGTAGTAACGAGTGCGGCTTCGGGTGTCTCCTCCATCACCTTGCGCACCCTCGATGCCAGCATATTCAGCGTATCAGGGTCGGGACCGATAATCTGCAGTTCAATCGGGTACTTCTTGTACATGATGTTATACTTCTTGAGCTTCACATACGCATCGGGGTAATGCGATACAAGATACTCCTGAATCTCATCGATATTCTCATCAATGCTCTGCGGAGAAGAGAATGATATTATGAGTTCACCATAGGAGAGCGATGGAGTTGCAATGCTTCGCACAAGATTATAACGGGCAGGCGTTCCGCCGATAGAGGCCGTTATGTCTGTCACCTCGGGACGGTTTCTCAGATACTCCTCAATTTCACTCAGGTCCTTCTCGACACGCGCCGAGCCTACATTCTCGGGCAGTTTATACTCAAGATAAGCCTGGTCATATGTCATGTCGGGGAAAAAGCCCTGCTTCACATATCCGAAACCAAGGACACCTGCTGCAACAAGCATAATGCCACAGGAGAGCACAGCCCAACGATGCTTCAAGGCAAAGCCCAGGGAAGAACGCAGGAAACGGTATAAAGGACCGCTGTAGAGTTCCTTTCCGCTCCCATCAGATTGTGGAGTCTTTAGCCAGCGGTCGGCCATCAGAGGAACGTGCACAAGTGCCAGCACCCAGCTCATCAGCAGACTGACAGCAAGCACAATAAACAAATCGCGCACATAGACACCAGCCGTGTCGGGCGAAAGGAATATCGGGAAGAATGCCAGAATGGCAATGAGCGTCGCACCCAGAAGAGGCATTGCCGTCCTGCGTCCTATGGCCGTCATAGCCTCACGCCGCGGCTTGCCCAGTTGCAGGTCGACAAGTATCCCGTCGACAATAACAATAGCATTGTCCACGAGCATTCCCATGGCCAATATGAACGAAGCCAGCGACACACGCTGCATTGAGCCATCAAACATTCCAAGCAACAGGAATGTGCCCACGACTATTGTCAACAGGCTGAAGCCGATAATCAGGCCACTTCGCAGCCCCATTGTCAGCATAAGCACAAGTATCACTATTATTATCGACTCTACGAGATTGATGAAGAATGTCGTCAGAGCATCAATGACCCTGTCGGGCTGATAGAACACCTTATTGCAGGCAATGCCGGCAGGCAACTGTTCCTGCATCAATTCCTCCATACGATGTTCCACCTCCTTGCCGACCTTTACTATATCGGTACCCGATGCAGCAGCAACAGCAATGCCTAAAGCACGCTCGCCATTATACTTCAACCGGTTGCGCACAGGTGTTGCATAACCGCTCCCAACGGTTGCTATGTCGCAAAGACGAAGCTGGTCGTCCTCGTGTCCCTGAATAATCATCTGTTCAAGCTGCCCTACCGTGCGGAACTTGTCGGCAACCGTAACACGCACCCTGCTGTCGCCATTGTTGTAATATCCGGCATAATATACACTGTTATGTCCGCGCAAGGTAGCAATGACCTCCAAAGGAGAGACACCCAAAGAGGCCATCCTGTCGGGCTGCAAAGTAATATCTATAGTCTCCTCGAGTTCGCCATAGACGGTTACACGGCCTACTCCTTCCAGATTTGTGAGTTCACGCTGGATAATGGCTGCATAATCTGCCAGTTCCTCTTCACTGTATCCCTCACCCGTCATGGCATAGAACATTCCATATACAAGGTTAAAGTCATCCTGCACCATAACAGAAGTACCTTCGGGCAAACCAGTTGCAACGCCATTCACACGCCTGCGGAGCATATCCCAGCACTGTTCCAATTCATTATCCTTGAGCGTTTCCCTTAATTCTACCTGCAACAGGGCAACATCGTTGCGCGACCAGCTCTGAACATACTTCACATCGCCAATGGTACGTATAGCCTCCTCGAGCGGTTCTGTAACCTCCTGCTCCATCTCACCGGCCGATGCTCCCGGACGGGTTGCCACAACCATTGCAATCTTAACCTTTATTTCGGGGTCTTCCAGCTTGCTCATATCATAGGCAGAGTTTAAACCGCCCAGCAAAAGAACTGCAATAAGGAACCAAACAAGTTTCTTGTTGCTGAAAGCCCATTTACCATAATCATACATACCTAAGCCCCTCTTTTTTACCTTACAGGTTCCCCTTCGGGAAGCAACCTTACAGGCTGGTTTTCCTCCAGGTTTCTTACACCTGCCGTAACAACAACATCGCCCTCGCTCAGCCCGGAGACGACTGTTGCCGTCCCATCGGTGTGAAGAGCCGAGACCTTTACAAGACGTTTGTTCACCTTACCATCGATGCAACACCAGACATAGCTGTTGCCGGCAGATGAAAAGAGCGCGGCAGCAGGGATTACACTCTCACCGCCATGCGTAGAGCCGAAACTGACATTGACCATGGCAGACATTCCGGCCGACGGAACCTCACCGGCTGACGAAGGCAAGGCCAGGCGTAGTTCGTAGAGCTGGTTTGCATTGGCCTCGGGAGCCAGGCTCAAGAGAGTGAGCGGCAGCGGCTCCTGCATATAATCAAACTTAACCGAGAAGGAAGATATGTCGGAGCGGCGATTGTAAACCGACACTGGAAGAAACATTTCCACCTCGGGCATATCGGAAGAGAGCAGTGTTACGACAGGCATACCGGCACCAATCACAGCAGGAGAATAGAATATTTTGCGTTTCACCCAGCCGTCAAACGGAGCGTATATACGCGTGTCGGCCAGTTCATCCTTTGCCTTTTCATACTTCGCGGTAATCTGCACCAGCCCATAGTGAGCCTTCTCATAATCGCTCAGTGTTGCAACGCTGTCCCTGTAAAGAGCCATTACACGTTCGGCCTCAGCCTTTAT
>CAZAIM010000074.1:0-12440 GCA_964485215.1 uncultured Bacteroidaceae bacterium
GGCTGAGCCTTAATATTGATGACAACGAAGTAGTTTGTCAATTATGACACACCGCCATCATTAATATCTGAAAGTTCCGTAAGGGCTTTCAATTATAAGTTCGTTCTTTTCCGCGTCTTCTACGTGTCCAATAATCTGTGCATCTACGCCAAAACTCTTGCTTATTGCAATAACCTCTTCGGCGTGCTCCGGGCTCAGATAAACCTCAAGGCGGTGACCCATATTGAAGACTTTGTACATCTCGGCCCAATCGGTTCCGCTCTGCTCCTTGATGGCTTTGAATAGTGGTGGAATAGGGAAAAGGTTGTCTTTGATAACCTTTTTGTTCTCAACGAAGTGCATAACCTTTGTTTGAGCTCCGCCCGAGCAGTGTACCATTCCGTGTATCTCAGGACGCAGCGCGTCGAGCAACTTCTTTACGATAGGCGCGTATGTCCTTGTCGGCGACAGTACCAGCTTGCCTGCGTCAAGTGGAGAATCTTCTACCTTGTCGGTCAGTCTCAGTCCTCCGGAATATATCAGTTCCTCGGGGACGGCCTTGTCATAGCTCTCCGGGTACTTTTCGGCAAGGTATTTGCTGAACACATCGTGGCGTGCCGATGTGAGCCCGTTGCTGCCCATTCCTCCGTTATATTCTTTTTCGTATGTAGCCTGGCCATATGATGCGAGGCCTACGATAACGTCGCCACCCGAAATTCTGGCATTGTCAATTACATCGCTGCGCTTCATTCGGCAGGTGACGGTGCTGTCGACGATAATGGTGCGCACCAGGTCGCCTACATCGGCGGTCTCTCCACCGGTAGCATATACGCCTACGCCCATTTCGCGCAATTCGGCGAGCAGTTCGTCCGTGCCGTTGATTATTGCCGAAATTACCTCGCCGGGGATAAGCAGTTTGTTGCGGCCTATTGTCGATGAAACAAGTATGTTGTCTGTCGCTCCCACACAAAGCAGGTCGTCAATGTTCATTATGAGAGCATCCTGTGCAATGCCCTTCCACACGCTTGTGTCGCCGGTCTCTTTCCAGTAGAGATAAGCGAGAGAGGATTTTGTGCCGGCACCATCGGCGTGCATAATGTTGCAGTATTCCGGGTCGCCGCCCAATATGTCGGGGATTATCTTGCAGAATGCCTTAGGAAATAATCCTTTGTCAATGTTCTTAATCGCGTTGTGTACATCTTCCTTTGATGCGGAAACACCACGCATCATATACCTTTGGTCGCTCATTTTTATATTTGTATTGTTTTGTTTTGCGAAGATAATATAAAACGCGCGAAAGGCAAAATAAAAGATGCGATTTCCTTTCTATGTTCTCTTCTTTTTTATGTTGCTTTTCTGTTGCGTCTTTCCCTCAGTGAGATTCTTTCATCGTTTTTCTGCTGATATTTATTATGCTTCTAATTCTTTGTTATATAATGAATAGAATGTTAATTGTTAATGCGATGGATTAATATTTGTCCTTACTGGTAGTCGCTACATTTCTGTCCTGTTCTTCGTTTCCTGTCTGCCGCCCGGAAAGGCAAGACGAGTCAATGATATTGCAGATATAAATTGACAATATGCTATTTGTCGCTTTTCTTTGGAAAGTGCTGTTCTTTTAGTGGCGAATGGTATTGTTTGGTTTTACATTTTGGCCTATATGCGAGCTTGCTGCTGTTAAAATGAACTCTTTGAGCCAACAGTTTTGTTATTTTCCGGGAAATTAACTAATATATATTTTAAATTATTGCGGCTTTTGTCTATATTTGCAGAAATTTGTTCGAAAATAGGGGCTTTGAGCAGTTGTTATCCCAATGTCCGGTGTGAATCTGCAAGTATAAATCATTCAGGCCTGCTGTTTGCGGTGCAGATTTGTGACATATTGTTATGCGCCCGTTTTCTATTACGGTGTGTGGCAAGGGCTTTATCGCCCCTTTTTATGTTTGAGAGTATTAACTATTAATTTAAATTTTTAATCTATGTTTGAAGGACATCCTAAAGGTTTATGGGCTTTGGCCCTGGCCAACACTGGTGAGCGTTTCGGATATTACACCATGTTGGCGGTATTCTTCTTGTTCCTGCAGCACAATTTCGGCTTTAATGTAGCTCAGGCAGGTTCAATTCAGTCAATTTTCCTTGGAGTGGTTTATTTTGTGCCACTTTTCGGAGGTATGCTTGCCGACAAGTTCGGTTTTGGCAAAATGGTAACAACCGGTATCCTTGTAATGTTCATGGGATATTTCCTGCTTGCGCTTCCATTGGGCGGCGACACCATTGCTCTTGGTGTTATGGCGTTGGCACTTCTTCTGGTGTGTGTAGGTACAGGTCTTTTCAAAGGTAACCTGCAGGTGCTTGTCGGTAACCTCTATGACGACCCTCAGTACTCTTCCAAGCGCGACGAAGGTTTCAGCATTTTCTATATGGCAATAAACCTTGGTTCTATGTTTGCAGCAGCTGCAGCTCTTGGAGTAATGGGCTATGTGCAGGAGAACTACGGTATCAGCAAGGCCGATTCTTATCACTTTGCATTCGGTGTGGCTTGTATCTCGCTTGTTTTCTCAATCTTCATCTATTACACATTCCGCAGGACATTTGCACACGCCGACCGTGCTAAGGTTGTGGCCAAGGGTGCAGCCGATGTAGTAGAAGAAAAACTTACTCCGGCACAGACAAAGGAGCGTATCGTGTGTCTCTGTCTTGTGTTTGCAGTGGTTATCTTCTTCTGGATGGCATTCCATCAGAACGGTACAACAATGAC
The DNA here is from genome assembly GCA_964485215.1 of uncultured Bacteroidaceae bacterium. Classification (GTDB taxonomy): domain Bacteria; phylum Bacteroidota; class Bacteroidia; order Bacteroidales; family Bacteroidaceae; genus HGM04593. The sequence continues at coordinate 2,738 of CAZAIM010000074.1, forward strand.
ACAGTTTGCCGAAATCTATACAGCCAAGTCCGATTCAGGCGTGTCAAGCCTTATGTTCAATGTATGGAATCTTGTGCTTGCTATCATTGCTGTCTACGGTTTCCTCAACCTTTTCCAGTCAAAGAGCCTTAAGGGCAAGATTATAGCATCGGCAGTGTTGCTGATATCGGGTGGCGTACTTGCATATCAGGCATTGAACGTTACAGGTTCGGTAAGTGTCGAGGCTCCTATCTTCCAGCAGTTCAACCCCTGTTTTGTGGTAGCTCTTACTCCTGTTGTAATGCTCGTGTTCGGGTGGCTGGCAAGCAGAAAGAAAGAACTTTCTTCTCCGTTGAAGATTGGTTTGGGTATGCTCATTGCAGGTGTAGGCTTCATAGTGCTTCTCATTGGTTCAACAGGTCTTGCTGTTCCCGAGGTTCAGGAGGCTAAGCAACTTGCATATGAGAAGACAAGCCTTGAGACAACAATGAACAAGACCAACCTTCTGATAAAAGAGGTCGCAGTGGTGAATGTAGCCGGCAAGGACACAACAGTTACTGCATTGGAGCAGTATGCCAACCCTGCAATTACAGACTCAATTCTCACTGTTGCATACAAGAAGTCACTTCTTGCAGATGTTGAGTTGAAGGATACCACTGCGAACAGAAACGACCTTGTAGAGGTCAACAAGGCCTTGGCTGCACCTTACGATACTATTTATAAGGTATACGGTGGCAAGTTGCCGGCAGCCGTGAAGGATGAGATTGCAAGCCAGGATGCAATTATAAAGAACGCAGAACCGGTTGATTATGTATCACCGAACTGGCTCATCATAACATACTTCATTCTTACCATAGCCGAACTGTTCCTCTCTCCGATTGGAATCTCGTTCGTAAGCAAGGTTGCTCCTCCTAAGTACAAGGGTATGATGATGGGTGGCTGGTTCGTAGCTACCGCAATAGGTAACTTCCTTGTTGCAGTTCCTGCACTCTTGTGGGGCTCATTGCCACTGTATGTTGTATGGGGTGTACTCATCGCGGTGTGTCTCATATCGGCAATATTCATATTCTCGATATTGAAACGCCTCGAAAAGGTATCCTGATGCCAAATGTTAAGAATGCGAGGCTCGAGCCTCGCATTCTTTTTTTCAGCTATGCCAGTCAACCGGTACAAACAGCCATATCTCTATGCAGCCATTGCGTTTCCTGTTCACATATCATTCAGTATGTGGATGGCTCTGTTGTTCTTCTATACCGGCATAAACAATTCATTAGGGTACACAGCCTTTATGATGCTTGGCATAGTGCTCTTCTTTTATCCAGCCTTCCTTGGTCTGGCCGTCGACCGTTATGGTACTGTGAAGATGCTGCGCATATCGTTGCTGCTTATGGCATCCGGCCTGTTGATGACGGCTCTCCCTGCAAACGGTGATGCACTCTTTATGCTTACCTGTTTTTCTGCCATAGCATTGTCGGCAGGCTATGTGTTCTTCAATATTACATACAGTTCCGTAGTTCTCGACAATTCGCTTATATTGAGCGGGCCTGAAAGAGATGTGGCCCCCTTATGGCTCTGCCTGTCTCCAATACTTGCATCTATTCTGGCCTACAAGCTTGTCTTCCCCTTGCACGATATGTTTGCATTCCTGTTCGGGCTCGGCGAGAAGGAAACATGCAATGCCGTTTTCATACTTACATTCCTGCTGTTCGTAATCTCAGTACCATTCCTCTATCGCTTGGCTGGGAAGGAGGGCGTTTCTGCTCAAGAAATTCATTGGGAGAAAGAGACGGCAAAGCGCAGGAAAAAATCGGCTCTGAGCCGCTTCATGTTTCTCATAGCAGTGTTTTTTATGCTCTTTCCATTGAACAATAGACTTGTACTTGATTATGGCGAGGAGTTCATATTGCATAACAGTTTCATATCCTTTGTGACATTGTCGTCGTTTAACATCTTGCTGATAGCCGCATTTCTCTATTCGCTCCTTTATCTGGTACTGAAAAAGGGGCGCAGGGCTACTGTTGCTGTTGGCATAATGGCTCTTTCCGTTCTGCTGCTCTGTCTCGATTACTCCTTGGGCTTCAGAACCTATGTGCCACTGCACGTCCATAAACTTACTGCAACATTCATGTTGGCTTTTGCTCCTTTCCTTGCCGTACTAAGGACTCATAGGTTAAAGAATACCTCTGTGCCATATTATCACAAAGCTATTCCTGTCGGAATAGTACTGGTATCTGTTGCATTTGCAGTTCTTTTCATAAGCCGTTTCACGGTCGATGTCTCCGGTAATATATCTGCTCTGTGGCTTTTAGCCGCATATATGCTCTTTGGCTTTTCCGGGGCTATAATTTTTACGGCCGGCATTCACTATGTCAATGACAACGCGCCGTTAATGTTTCAAGGCAGGGTGCTTGGGCTTTGGTTTCTTATCTCCGGTTCAAGTCACTTCTCATTCCAAATTCCGGTGTATATATTCAAGGATTGCGACCCGGCAATCTCCTTTGCACTGCTCTCATTCATCGCCCTTCTGTTTGCGTATATAATGCATCGTTTGCTCAAGGTCGGGGAGAGGTAGACAGAAAGTGGCTGGGTAATATAGCAAAAGAGAGCAGCCGATGAACAGCCGCTCTCTTGTCAACGATTATAAAATCTCTCTCTTAGCCTATAAGTTCAACGTCCTCGTCGTCAACAAGGTTCGATTCTGGCTCCTCTTGGTTGTTGGCGATAAGGTTCTGTTCAGGAATGATTGTAGGCTGCTCTTCCTCTTCAATTTCATAACTGGGACATACTGCCTCTACGGGTTCGGGAACTGGTGTGACAACCGGTGCGACAATTGGTGCAGCCTGCTCATTCTGCTGAGCCGGTGCCTGCTTCTGCTGTGCAGCCATTCTCTTTTCTTCTTCAAGCCTTGCTACCTTGGCTCTTAGTTCGTAGAGTTCTCTCTCTTCGTTCTCTCTTTCAATTCTTCTCAGTTTCTCTTTCAGTTCGCTGACTTCCTGCCTTGTATTGTTCAATTCGGCGGAATTATTATTTTCTGCCGTATTTATAATGATGTTATTGCTGAATTCAGGCTTCTCTCTTTTGCCGCCAGGCAGCATAGATGCTATGAAAAGCAATAGTATATGTACTGCCATTACATAGAAAGAAACCCCTACAAATCCCCAATTATCTATATCTATGCAGAACATAACGACAAAGAAGGTTCCCAACAATGCCGAAAGGATGGTTGTAGTGCGGCAGCATCCTACGAACTGCAGTATAATATTCAATATCAGCAAGGTCAGCCATACGAAATAGACAATTGGAACCCATATGTACTCTCCTCCATTTTCGATTGCTTTTATCATAACTTCCCAAATACTTATCTCGTATATGGTGAACAATAAAGGAATGAATGTAAATGCAATAAGTACAAAACTGGCTATTATCGATAATACTCCCGATGCACCTGTAGAACGTTTAGAACTGCTCATAATCTCTTCTTTTTTTAGTTAATGGTCATTATTTTTTGCAAAACTATATAAATTATTGTAAAAAAGAAACGATTGTCTGTTTTTCTCTAAGAAACTGTTTGAAATTAATTTTAAAATCACTTTCGAAACAGCTTCTGATATTCCCGACCTCTCCGCTCTTTTTCAAAAAAAATGTTATAGCTGTTGTTATTGAATTTTTCTTTTTATAAATTTGTAACGATAGGTTATTCTATGCGAATGTTCTGCTGACACAAAATGACATACGTCACATTTCAAAAAGATAGGGAATACAGCCTGCCGTTCTATCTTGCAATGGAGGAGTACGTGGCACGGGAATTACCCGCGCATGACTATTTTTTCATGTGGCAGGTAGAGCCTACTGTGATATTCGGTCGCAACCAGCTTATCGACAGCGAGGTTGACAGAGCCTACTGCAACGAGAACGGAATAGGAATGTTCCGTCGCAAGAGCGGAGGCGGCTGTGTCTATGCCGACAAGAGCAATATAATGCTCTCTTATATCACACCTTCCACGAATGTTAACTTTACGTTCAACCGCTATATGCTTATGGTTGAACACGCCCTGCAGAAACTGGGTGTGGATGCCCGTACTACAGGCCGGAATGATATACTTGTAGGCGGAAAGAAAGTTTCCGGCAACGCTTTCTATCACCTTCCGGGGCGCAGTATTATCCATGGTACAATGCTCTACGATACCAATCTCGAACATATGGCACGCGCAACGACTCCGTCCGATGCCAAGCTGAAGAGCAAGGGTGTGAACTCAGTGCGTCAGCATGTAACAACTCTGAACAGCCATATATCCCTCTCTATAGAAGAACTCAAGGAATTTTTCCGCAGTGAGCTTTGCCGTTCCGAACATCGTCTCACGGCAGCCAATGTAGCAGCCATTGAGGAAATTGAAAAGGAGTACTATACCCCTGAATTCATCTACGGCAACAATCCTGCATATTCCATTGTGAAGACAGAACGTATCGAGGGGGTAGGCGAGTTCCGTGTAAGTATCGATGCCAGAGAGGGCAAGGTGCGTAAGATAAATCTTGCCGGAGACTTCTTCATTACAGGAGACATAGACAGCATGCTGCTTTCGCGTCTTAAAGGCGTTGAATTGAAGCGTGATTCACTTGCAACTGCGCTTGAGGGCGTGGAGTGCGGTGATGTGATAATGAACTTGAAGAAAGAACAACTTATAAACTTATTAACTGACTGATTATGGAAAACAAAAGGACTTGTCTCTATGACAAACATGTTGCGTTAGGTGCGCTCATAAGCCCGTTCGGTGGCTTTGACATGCCAATACAGTACACGAACATTGTCGATGAGCACAACGCAGTGCGTCAGGCATGCGGCATCTTTGACGTTTCGCACATGGGCGAGGTGCTTGTCACCGGTGCCGGCAGCGAGGCTTTCGTGAACTACATATTTACAAACGACATAAAGGATGCTCCCGACGGCAAGATATTCTACGGAATGATGTGTCACCCCACAGGTGGCGTTGTCGATGACCTTCTTGTATATAAGATGGCTCCTCAGCGTTATTTCCTTGTCATCAACGCTTCGAACATCGACAAGGATGTCGCATGGATAATGGAGCAGTCGAAGAATTTCGATGTCGTTGTAGCGAACCAGAGCGAGAAGTATGGCGAGGTTGCCGTGCAGGGGCCTAAGACCGAGGAGATTGTAGAACGTATCCTGGGCATCAAGTGCAGCGATCTCACATTCTATACTTGTAAGGAGGTAGAGTGCAACGGCGAGACGATAATCATAAGCCGTACAGGCTACACAGGCGAGGACGGTTTCGAGATATATGCTTCCCACGCATTCACCAATGATGTTTGGGACAAGCTTGTAGACAGTGGCGAAGTAAAGCCTTGCGGTCTCGGTTGCCGCGACACCTTGCGTTTCGAGGTTGGCTTGCCGCTCTATGGCGATGAACTTACCGATGAGATAACTCCTCTTGAAGCCGGCTTGGGCATGTTTGCAAAGCTCGACAAGGATTTCATCGGGCGCGATGCGCTTGCTGCTCAGAAGGCCGAAGGTCTCAAACGTAAGATTGTAGGTATTGAACTAAAGGATAAGGCAATCCCACGCCACGGCTACGAAGTTGAGGCCGACGGCAAGGTGATAGGTGTCGTAACCACAGGCTACAACTCAATATCCACAGGCAAGAGTGTCTGCATGGCAATGCTTGACATCGAATACACAAAACTCGACACCGAGGTTGCCGTACGCATCCGCAAGAAGGTATTCCCGGGTGTTGTAACCAAAAAACGTTTCTATGACAAGAACTACAAGAAATAACTAAAAGATAACTAACCATTAAACAAAAATCATTATGAGCACAATTCTTGAAGGACTCTATTATGCAGAGTCACATGAGTATGTAAAAGTAGAAGGTGAATTCGGTTATGTAGGCATCACCGATTACGCACAGCACGAACTAGGCAACGTAGTATATGTAGATATGCCTGAGGTTGACGACGAAGTGACAGCCGGTGAGGACTTCGGCGCGGTAGAGAGTGTGAAGGCTGCCAGCGACCTCATCTCTCCTGTAAGCGGAACTGTTGTAGAGGTAAACGAGGCTCTTAACGACAATCCCGAACTTGTGAATGCCGACCCTTATGCAAACTGGATAATCAAGGTTCAGCTTTCTGACCCTTCAGAGGTAGAGGGACTCATGGATGCTGGGGCGTATAAAGCGGCTATTGGCGAATAATGTTTGAAATGGCTATAAAGCGAATTTCTGCGTTATGCTTGCCCGTGAACTCCTCATTTACCATTTGTAAACTCCGGGTTTACGGGCTACGCAAGCCTTGAACTTCATCTTTTTTATCCATTCCAATGTTTTTTATGTAGTAACTTCTTTGTTTAAGGAGTAAAAACATACATGTATGAAATATTTCCCTCATACCCAACAGGATATTCAGCAGATGCTCTCTGTTGCCGGAGTGAAGTCGCTCGACGAGCTATTTGGCGAGATACCGCAGCAGCTGCTGTTCAACCGTGAATTTGCACTTCCCGAGGCAATGTCCGAGGTGGAGATACGCAAGTTCTTTGAGGCACTTGGCAAGCGTAACAGCGACCTTGTCTGCTTTGCAGGAGCCGGTGTCGAGGATCACTATTCGCCATCGGTGATAGCTCCAATCCTTTCCCGTGGCGAGTTCCTTACTGCCTATACGCCATACCAGCCCGAAATATCACAGGGTACGTTGCAGTATATTTTCGAATACCAGTCGATGATATGCGAACTCACAGGTATGGATGTTACAAATGCTTCAATGTACGACGGCACAACAGCTACAGCCGAGGCTATGATGATGTGCGTTGCCATTGCAAAGAAACGTAACAAGGTGCTTGTGTCGGCAACAATAGACCCAAAGGTAAAGCGTGTTGTCGAGACATACGCTAAATACCAAGGTATAGTTGTAGATACAGTAGCCGAGAAGGAGGGTGTAACCGACCTTGCCGACCTTGAAACAAAGCTTGCTGCCGATGACGTTGCAGGTGTTATACTTGCACAGCCCAACTTCTACGGTATTGTAGAGGACTATACAGGTGTTTCCGAAATGTGTCATGCAAAGAAGGCACAGTTTGTGATGAATGTCAAGCCATCGGCCCTTGCAGTGCTTAAGAGCCCGGCAGAGTGGGGTGCCGACATTGCATGCGGCGATGCCCAGTCATTGGGTATTCCAATGACATACGGAGGGCCTTATGTAGGCTTCCTTGCATGTACCAACGCTCATGTACGCAAGCTCCCCGGCCGTATTGTAGGTGCAACTACCGATGTTGACGGAAAACGTGCATTCGTACTCACCTTGCAGGCGCGCGAGCAGCACATACGCCGTGAGAAGGCGAACAGCAACATCTGTTCAAACCAGTCTCTTATGGCACTCTACGTCACTATCTATATGTCGGTAATGGGTAACAATGGCCTGAAGGAGGCATGCAGCCTCTCTTACAGCGGTGCACACTACCTTGCCGAACAGCTTGTGACCACAGGCAAGTGCAGCATGCTCTACGACCGTCCGTTCTTCAATGAGTTTGCCGTGAAGACAACTGTTCCTGCTGCAAAGATTCAGGAGACGTTGCTTGCCGAAGGCATTCTTGGCGGTGTACGCATTGCCGACGACGCATTGCTTCTCTGCGTTACCGAGATGCGCTCGAAAGAAGAGATGGATAAGCTTGTTGCAATAGTCAATAATATTAAATAAGGAGGATATGCTATGATACGCAATTATGACAAATTGATATTTGAGCTCTCAAGAGAGGGCAGAGTAGGATATTCCCTTCCCGACAACGGACTAAAGGAGAACTATTGCATTTGCGGGTTGCCTTCTGCACTCAAGCGCGAGTCACAGCCCGAGCTTCCTGAGGTTACTGAGTTCGATGTAGTGCGTCACTACACCAACCTTTCGAACAAGAACTTCGGTGTCGATACAGGCTTCTATCCTCTTGGCAGCTGTACAATGAAGTACAACCCACGCATCAACGAGGAAATCTGCGCGTTGCCATCATTTGCACGTCTGCACCCCGAAACGCCTGTTGAGGCAGCGCAGGGTGCACTTGAGGTGTATTACAACCTTGCAGAATCGCTTGCCGAGATAAGTGGCCTTGCAGCCTTTACACTCAACCCTTATGCCGGTGCTCATGGCGAGCTTACAGGTCTTATGATCATGCGCTCCTATCACCTGCAGCGGGGTGATGCGAAACGTACAAAGGTCATCGTTCCCGACAGCGCGCACGGTACCAACCCTGCCAGTGCTGCAGTCTGCGGTCTTGAGATAGTCGAGGTGAAATCGACTCCGAACGGAACAGTCGATGTCGAGGACCTCAAACCTCTGCTCGATGACACCATTGCCGGCATCATGATGACCAACCCCAATACCCTCGGTATCTTCGAAACCGAAATTCCTGAGATAGCACGCCTTGTACACGAGTGCGGCGGCTTGCTCTACTACGACGGAGCTAATCTTAACGCAGTTCTCGGCAAGTGCCGTCCGGGTGACATGGGCTTCGACATCATGCACATCAACCTTCACAAGACATTCTCAACGCCTCATGGCGGAGGAGGTCCCGGTGACGGCCCTGTTGGTGTCCGTGCAGGCCTTGAGGCACTGCTGCCTAACCCTCAGGTGAAAAAGGATGCCGATGGCAAGTTTTATATCGATACCGATGAAAAGTCGGCAGGATATGTTTCGAACTTCCTCGGAAACTTCGGCGTGCTGTTGCGTGCATATACCTATATCCTCACCCTTGGCCGCGAGAATGTGAAGATGGTAGGCCCTCTCGCAGTGCTCAATGCCAACTACGTGAAGGAATCGCTCAAGAACGAGTACTACCTGCCAATCGAGGGTATATGCAAGCACGAGTTCGTGTTCGACGGCCTTGCCGACAAATCGACAGGAGTTACCACGCTTGATATTGCGAAACGTCTTCTCGACTATGGTTATCATGCACCAACAATCTACTTCCCGCTTCTGTTTCACCAGAGCATCATGATTGAGCCTACCGAGACAGAAAGCAAGGAAACACTCGATGAGTTCATCGTAGTGATGAAGACGGTTGCCAAGGAAGCAATAGAGAATCCCGATGTCGTGAAGAGCGCACCGCACCGCACACCTGTACGCCGTCTCGACGAGACAACGGCAGCTCGCTTCCCTAAGACTACCTACAAACAGTTGAAAGGGTGAGAGTACAGATGACAGAGTGCAGATGAAAGAACTCTGCCTATAACTATGAGCTGTGTCAAAATATAATTTTTGGCACAGCTCCTTAAGTTTGTAAATTATTACATACCGCCTTTTTGAAATCCATCGGCTCGTGCCATCTTTACTACAGCCTTAAAATTAGCCATAACAGCTTGTTTTATAATATAAATTCAATTCTTGCTCACTTTATCTGTGTTCCAATAATTTTTTACAGTATCAAAAACCATTTATATAAAACATTTCATATCTTATTGATACAAGTGTTATTATATTGGTACAACACCCGTACAACACCGTTGTAAAAACCGTCCAACAATCGTACAACATTTGCGTTCATTCTGCTCATTTATCGTGCATAATGCACGCACGTTCATTATATAATATAGGCGGTAAGCCTTTGAAAATGAAAAGCCCACCGCCTAATTAGTTAAGTATCAAGTATATTACTTTTCACTTTCCACAGCAGCCTGCGCAGCTGTTAATTAGGATTGCCTTTCAGTGATTTATGCAGGTTTGTGCAACAATG
>CAZAIM010000075.1:0-12251 GCA_964485215.1 uncultured Bacteroidaceae bacterium
AGAAGAAAAAAAGACATAAAATGTCTACCCACAAGCGTAAAAAAAGACTGAGGAAGAACAGACATAAGAACAAGTAATCGCAGTCTGTAAAAACACAAAAAAAACAAACTTGCAAGGAGTGTCAAAGTGACTTCAAGTTTGTTTTTTGTGTTAGAATGACGGTTAAGAACCTCGCCAAAGAGTAAAGGAGGTTCACTAAATCAATAGACAGAATTGTGACAAGCGAACTGATTGTCGATGTTCAATCACAGGAAGTCTCCATAGCTATTACCGAAGAGAAACAGCTGGTGGAGTTCCAGAGAGAACAGCAGACCGAAACATTTTCTGTAGGCAACATATACCACGGGCGTGTTAAAAAGATTATGCCCGGCCTGAATGCCTGCTTTGTTGATGTCGGTTCCGAAAAAGAAGCATTCCTGCACTACTCCGATTTAGGTCCGCAATTCTACTCACTTCAGAAGTATCTGAAACAGATAACCAGTGACCGCAAGAAAAACTTCCCCATAGCAAAGGCATCAATAATGCCGGAAAAGAAGAAGGAGGGAAATATTTCCGAAGCACTGCAAACGGGACAGGAGATTCTGGTACAGGTAACAAAAGAGCCAATAAACACAAAAGGACCAAGGCTCACCTGCGAGTTATCATTTGCCGGCCGTTTCCTGATTTTGATTCCGTTTGAAGACAAAGTATCGGTATCATCGAAGATTAAGTCCCCCGAGGAACGCACCCGCCTCAAACAGCTGCTGCAAAGCATAAAGCCAAAGAATTTCGGCATAATAGTGCGCACTGTTGCCGAAGGAAAGAAGGTTGCAGAACTCGACAGCGAACTCAGGACACTTGTTGCCTATTGGGATTCACTGGTAGGGAAAGTACAGAAGAGTACCAAGCCACCCACATTGGTTCACGAAGAGTCGGACAGGACACTCGCACTGTTACGCGACCTGTTCAACCCCTCATACGAAAGTATACACGTGAACGACATTGAGGTTTACAACAGAATAAAGGATTATGTATCCGTTATTGCCCCGGAAAGCGTAAACATAATAAAGCTATACCGTGGAGAGTTGCCGATATTTGACCACTTCGGAATAACAAAACAGATTAAGTCCTCATTTGGAAGAATTGTATCCTTCAAAGGCGGAGCCTACCTGGTAATTGAGCACACCGAGGCACTGCACGTCGTAGATGTCAACAGCGGAAACAGAACCCGCAACAACGCTACAAGCCAGGAGGAGAATGCACTTGAGGTAAACTTGGGGGCTGCCGATGAACTTGCACGCCAGTTCAGGCTACGCGATATGGGCGGCATCATCGTTGTCGATTTCATAGATATGGACAAGAGCGAACATCGCCAAAAGCTCTATGAAAGAATGACGGAGAACATGAGCCGCGACAGGGCAAAACATAACATTCTGCCTCTAAGCAAGTTCGGCCTAATGCAGATTACGCGCCAGAGAGTGCGTCCGGCCACCAATATGGAGGTTGAAGAAAAATGCCCCGTATGCCACGGCAAAGGCAAGATACAGCCATCCGTTCTGTTTACAGAGACGCTGGAGAGTAAAATTGAGACCCTTACTAAGGTAATAGGAGTAAAACGATTCAAACTGCACGTGCACCCGTACGTTGCCGCATACATTAAGAAAGGTGTAATATCCCTTTACAGAAAGTGGCAGATGAAATACGGAATGGGAATACGCATTGTCCCCGACCAGAAGATTGCATATCTTGAATATCATTTCTATGACAAGAATGGCAATGAGGTGGACATGAAAGAGGAATCGGAAATCAAGTAACTTTTAACCTATATAAAGCAAGGGAGAGCACGCGTGCTCTCCCTTGCTCTATATATTGCGTATGGCGCATTATCAGATGCCCATGGCCTTTTTCATAGCCTCGATTGTCTCATCGGCCTTTGCGCAAGCATCGGCATAACATTCTCTGCAGCCCATCTTGCCCTTTGCCTCCATATAGAACTTGATTTTCGGCTCGGTACCGGAAGGACGCACAGAAACCTTGTTTCCGCTCTCGGTGAAGTACTGGAGCACGTTTGAAGGCTCCGGCATATCTATGTCGGTAACATTACCATCTGCATCGGTCTGCTTCATAGCCTTGAAATCCTTGTAGCATACAACCTTCTCACCCGCCATCTCCTTAAGAGGGTTAGCACGGAAATTCTCCATCATCTGGCGTATCTCGTCAGCACCGCTCTTTCCGGGCTTGACAACATTTACTGTAATCTCCTTGGAGAATCCATATTCAACATAGATATCCATCAACAGTTCGTAAAGGCCCTTGCCATTATCCTTTGCCCAAGCCGCAACCTCTGCAATGAGACTGCAAGCCGAAACAGAATCCTTGTCACGGCAGAAATCCTCGGCCAGGAAGCCGAAGCTCTCCTCACCACCGCCAATGTACTTTGCTATACCCTCGTTGTCACGGATAACCTTGGCAATCCACTTGAAACCTGTATAGCAGTCGTACATCTTGAGGTTATTCTTCTCGGCAATATTCTTGATGACTTCTGTGGTAACGATAGTCTTTACAACGAACTCCTTGCCGGTCATCTTGCCAAGTTTTGTATATTGGGTAATGATATAGTAGAGGAACATCATGCAGGTTTGGTTACCGTTGATAATCATCCACTCACCCTTGCTGTCCTTGCAGGCTATTGCCAAACGGTCGGCATCGGGGTCAGAAGCCATTACAAGGTCGGCATCAATCTCCTTTGCAAGATTGATTGCCATTGTCATAGCCTCAGGGTTCTCGGGGTTAGGAGAGACTACGGTGGGGAAATTGCCATCCTTCACCATCTGTTCCTCAACGCAATGGATGTTCTCGAAGCCCCACTTGCGCAACGATGCCGGGATGAGCACGCGGCCGCAACCGTGGATTGGGGTATAGACAATCTTCAGGTCCTTGTGACGCTGAATTACTTCGGGATCAATGGAAAGTGTGTGTACGGCCTCAAGGAAAGCATTGTCAATTTCCTCGCCTATAACTTCAATAAGAGCAGGGTTGCCCTGGAACCTGATATCCTCAACCTTCACGCTCTCGACGTGCTTGATTGTATTCACATCGTGCGGAGAAAGCATCTGTGCACCATCGTCCCAATAGGCCTTGTAACCGTTGTACTCCTTCGGGTTATGGCTTGCTGTAATGTTCACACCGCTCTGGCAGCCAAGATGACGTATGGCAAACGAAATTTCGGGAGTAGGACGCAAATCCTCGAACAGATATACCTTAATGCCATTTGCCGAGAAGATATTGGCCGAGATTTCGGCAAAGAGACGGCTGTTGTTGCGGCAGTCGTGACCGACAACCACTGAAATCTGCTCAAGTTCCTTGAAACATTCGTTAAGGTAGTTGGCCAGACCTTGTGTTGCCTTACCCACGGTATATATATTCATACGGTTGCTTCCCGCACCCATAATGCCGCGCAGACCGCCTGTACCGAACTCAAGTTCGCGATAGAAAGCATCGACAAGAGGTGTCTTGTCCTCATTGTCCAACAGTGCCTGTACTTCTTTACGTGTCTCTTCGTCATAAGCAGGAGAAAGCCACTCTGTAGCCTTGTCCGTAACCATCTTAATTAATTCCTGATCCATATTAGTTAGTTTTAAGTAATATCAAACATATAGAACAAGCGGTAGCCTGGGAGGGTTCTTTGGAACATTTCCGGGAGCCTGCACGCTGTCTACTGCAAATATAATAACAAACGAGCGAGAAATATCAAGCTTGCTTGAATATTTTTCAAAGCGAGTGCAGAAAATATTCGAGGTTTACCTCAAATATAATCAATTATTTGAACAAAAAATGCAAGAAGCCGTTCTAATTTATGCCATCAAGTTATGATTAAGCAAAAAAACAGGAGGTGCCGGAACGTTGCAGGCTCATCTGCCGGAAGGAACAAGATACCTCTCACCGGTCTGCTCTACAATCTTCTTCAAATAAGAGGAGGGATAGCCGGGACGTGAGATTCTGCCTCCAAGGCCAGTTGTTCCACGGTCCAGTTTGCCGTTCTTCTCGCTCTTGACAACAAAATCGTTATACTTTACTATAACTTTCTCTCCAAACTCCTTCCACTCCGCAAGAGCCTCCTCGGCACTGTTGCAGGTAAAGTCTGTAAGCATGGCAACAGCATACTTTGGAGATGTCTTTATTACAGCCAATGCCTCCTCTTCAACAGCCTTGCTCTCATCGTATATCCTCTTCTCGAGTGCGCTCTGTACATTGCGCATATCATCTATTACCATAGAATACTTTGGGTATATCATATTGGAAACCCAGTTGAATACCCAGAACGAGGATTTCCATGAGAACTGCACCGGGTCGGCATAGCACTCCTTGTAGCAATCGGGGATTCTTGTAGACGAGCAGTATACCGGGGTGAAGACAACCATATTGGCATCGTCAGTACCGAACCACATTACACCGCCAATAGCATCGGGAAGAGATGCGCGCAACTGGGCAACGAAAGTAAATGCTGTCTGGAAGGTAGATATTGGACGCTCATTGAAATACTCCTTGCCATCAACGGTAAAGCTCAGCGGAGAGGGACGGTAAGGCATATTGTAGGGGCCTGCGCCCAAATCGCCTGTTATATCGAAAGGAGTACCTTCATAGTGGTCGCGCATACCCCACTGCATATCCTGAAGTGAAAGCGGCTTTTTCGGCTTCATATAAAGCGGCATCGGTTCTGCCGAAGCGTCGCCCGAAGCCCAAGGAATATATTTTTCCATATTCTCCTCTCCGAACATATTGAAGAAACTCCACACACGGGCATCACAATAGCGAAGACCGCCGAAATCGGCCGGACAGTATGCTGCTGCAAAGTCAAAATCCTCGTCCTTACCATCGAAATAGCCCATCTTGCGTGCAAACTTCACAACATCCTTTGAATAGAGGACATTCTCCTTGTCCTTCATATCGAACTTGCGGATACGTGCCTGGTTGGCGTGAGCTGAAATACAGTCGTCGGGTATGCGTATTGCAACCCACACTGCACCCTTCTCCTTGCCGCCCTTTCCAATCATTTCGAGAATCCAGGCCTCATTCTTGTCGGCAATGGAGAAGCTCTCTCCACTGCTGTAATAACCATACTCTGCAACAAGAGAGGTCATTACATCGATTGCCTCACGCGCACTTTTCGAACGCTGAAGTGCAATATATATGAGGTTGCCATAGTCCAGCAAGCCGGCAGTGTCGACAAGTTCCTCGCGGCCACCGAATGTCGTCTCGGCAATGGCAACCTGATACTCGTTTATGTTTCCTAATACATTGTATGTACGGCGTGCTTCGGGAATCTGACCAAGATAATCGCCCGAATCCCAGTTGTAGATATCGCGCATAGCACCTTCGGGATGAAAAGCAGCCGGGAAGTGAGCCACAAAGCCACTCATTCCATAGCTGTCGGCACTGTATGATATGAACACTGAACCGTCGGCCGAGGCCTTCTTGCCCACAAGGAAGTTCGTACAGGTAAAACCCGCAGAGACAGAAAGCAGCATCGCTGCCAAAGAAATAAAGAATCTTTTCATATATATACTTATTTAGTTAGACGCTGAATAATACTATATTTCTGTTTGTTCCTAATATCTGATTTTCTTCTCGAAGACAACCTCATTGCCAAGCATATCGGTTGCCACAACCTTCATCAGGTATGTTCCACGCCTTATTTTTTCCTCTTTCAGGTCAAATAGCAGGCGTGAATCCTTGCTGCTGTACTTGAACAGCACAAACTTGCCGTCGAGTGTTCCACGAAAGGATTTTATGGCTGTCTCATTGTCGGCAAGACGAAACTCCACCACTCCACGCTTCATCCATGCGGCCTCGCGGACAGGAACAAGCCTTGGCGCAACCGTGTCGGCTGCAAGTTCGTAATCGCCCAGGAGAGCAATCTTTGCCTTTATCCAACCATCACAATATTCGCCACCTGCATACACGCCACGTTTTCCGGCCACTCGCCTCAGATAGATTCTGGAGCTATCTACAGTCACTGTATCGGGAACACACAATTCTATTTCGGCACTATGCCACAAGGGGACATCACCATCAATTGAATAACGCAATGACAACCCGTTGCCTTTAACCGCCTTGAGGGAGAGACGGCAGTCCTCGAAGAGTTCCTTGGCAGGGATTACAAGATAAAGTCCATCCTCCTCCACGACATTGTCCTGTGCCCAACGCAACAGACGTCCTTCGGCCGGAGCCTCAGGAACAGCGCACTTTCTTCCACGTAACATAAAGGAATAGAGCGACACATTGCCGTGGCCGTCGCTCAAGCGGCATGATACCTTGTAGAGCCGTTCTGAATCGACCCGCAGCCACCCGTTGCCGACCGCCGGGGAAAGAACACGCAGCGGCACATTATCGAGCACATACAGCCGTTGGAAGCGGTCACCTTCAGCTGAATATCTGTCGTAATCAATCCAGCCGTTTATCAGGCGGTTCTCGGCATAGGAAAAGGATGACATCTCGCTGCTGAAAAGCAGTGTGCCGTCGGCAAACAGTTCCATTTTGGCAACACCGTACTTGTTGTTGGTGCCATTCATATAATCGAGTGCCTTTACACCAAAAGAGACATCGCCCCAAACATCAATTGTATCGGGCAGTACATTGCCTACTACATTCTTATAAACAGGTTCAGTTCCACCGGAGACAACACCGCTGCCGGCTTTGGGATATAAGGCAAACGCCAAGGCCTTTGGGGGTTTTCTGTCTTCTATGTGCGACTTGAAGAATTTCATTGGGTCGTAAAGCTCATTGCCGGTGGAATCGCGCACTTCGAAATGCAGGTGTGGCCCGAACGAATAGCCGGAATTGCCGGCATAGGCAAGCAGTTGGCCTCTTCTGACAGGGAATTCACCTGGAGCAAAATACATGTCAGCCTCAAACGTTTCATTCTCATACTGATAGGCTCTGACCCTTTTTGATATTTCATCCGTAAAACGGTCGAGATGACCATACACCGTCATATACCCATTATCGTGCATAACATACAATGCGAGCCCATATCCGCCTGTCTGCACCTTGGCACGGTATATATAGCCGTCGGCCACGCATTTTATAGGCTTGCCTGTTACACCTTGCGTCTTTATGTCTATTCCCGAATGGAAATGATTGGAGCGCAGTTCGCCGAAATTGCCGCTCAGCAGCAACGGAAAGTCAAATGGAGAAGCAAATGGCAATGAAGCCTGTGCGCACGCCACAGAGACAACGCACAATGCAACGGAAAATACAATAATTCTTCTTATGAACCCATCCATCTCAATTCTTGCGGAATACGCGCTGATACAATTTATACAACAGTTTGCCATGTCGTGCAAGCATATACAAAGAGACCATTCCGGAGCAGGCCACACAGCCCAGACCCAGAACAACCCCCTCCATTCTGTTCTGCATAAAGAATACAGAATAGGCAACAACAGCAGCAATGCCTACATTCAGAAGAAAATACCTGACAACTCTATCGGAGAGAGAAAACGAGTACTTTCTGTGGGCGATATAATACACTGTTGCGAAATCCACCACCCTTGCGACCGCCATTGCGACACCGGCACCGAAAAGCCCGTAGCGTGAATAGAACAGAACCACAAGCACTACAAGTGCAACGTTGTATATCGACTCCTGAATAAGGAAAGTAAATGAATCGCCCTTTGAGAGCGGCATAAACGACATAGGGTAGGTAAGCGTGTTGAGCAGCAAGGCAAACATTGCTATCTGTGTCATATGCAATGCCGGCAGGAAGTCATCGGTATACATAAGCGGCAAAAGTTCGGGTAACAACACAATTACTCCCATGACAATGGGTGCCTGGACGAATATATGCGCCTCTATCTGCTCATTGACCATTGCATTCCTCTCCTTGCTGCGAAAAAAGATACCCGAAAGACGCGGATAGAAATCGGAATCGAGAGCTGCGAACAGCACGGACGGCAACATGCTGACTATAACATAACCGGCTGTAAAAAGACCGGTAGAAGCACTGTTGCCTATTTCGGAAAGAGCCTTGCATATGAGCCATATTGAGCACGATGTAAGAACCGAAGCATAAATGTACCCAGCACCAAGCTTCACCATATCGTACCCCTCGCGCAACAAGGATAGTGAGAACGGAGAGACCCTGTAGGGGTAGCGTTTCAAAGTAAAGAACATTGCACCCGACATCTGAAAGAAGGCAATTGCAAAGATTGCCGGGAATATTCCGCCCAGCCCCATAACATAATAGAGCGGAACTGCCGCCAGCACAGCCACCACCGCTGTCCAGACAGAATAGAGAGCCAGCCTGTTCAGTTCCCTGACACCACGCAATATTGCCACCTCGCCACCGGAGACAGCCATAAACAGGACTACCGGTGACAACAGGACAAAACGCGATGCGTAATAGGTATATGTACCGAAAATCCATTTGGAGAGGAACGGAGATGCCATAAGGAACAGCAACATGCCGACAAGACCTGTCAGCAGAGCTACGCTTCTCACAATTTTTATACAGTGCTCAACTGAAGCCTTGTCGCCATTATCGTACTCATGGGCAATCTTGCGCACCGCACTGAAAGAGAGGCTCAGGCTGGTACAGTCGCTGAACATCTGTATAGTCCTGTTATAGAGAGCAATGAAGCCAAGGCCATTAGTTCCGAGAAGTATTGAAGCAAACTTGTTGCGAACAAGGTTCAAGAACATCGAAAGACCTTGAGCACCACCAAAAATCCCAAGATATTTGACAGTACGGCGGTAATCATTACGGGCCTTTTCACCCTGTTTATCATTATTATTCATCAAGCATTATCCTCTTATTCCCTGCAAAGCACCGCTGCAGAAAAGTATTTAAATGCGAAGATACAAAAAAGCGACGAAATAAAGAACCCAAACAGCAGCAATTTGCAGCGGCAAAGAAATAAACGGTTCCTACACACAAAAATCTGCCTTTCTATCGGATATTATTCGTTATTTAACTATCTTTGCAGTAGACACAGCAACTAACGCCTAAACCACAATCGCCATTAATGAAACTAAGCATCATAGTACCGGTATATAATGTGAGGAGACATCTGCAAAAATGCATCGAGAGCATTCTGCAGCAGACCTACACAGACTATGAACTGATTCTCGTTGATGACGGCTCACCCGACAACTGCGGCCACATATGCGACCGCTACGCTCAAGAGTGCGACAAGGTGAAAGTCATCCACAAGAAGAACGGCGGGCTATCATCGGCACGCAATGCCGGAATAGCGGCTGCAAAAGGCGAATACATTACTTTTGTAGACGGCGACGATACCATTGCATCGGGCACATACTACTACAACATGAGAATCCTTTTGTCGAACCCCGACATAGACATTCTGGAGTATCCCATCATCGAACACTACGAATCGCCGCGCAGCAACATCATATCATTCAAGCCCGAGAAGGTATGTGGCAACGAAAAAGTCTTCACCGACTGGATTTCGCGCAAAGGCTATGAGCACTGCTTTGCCTGCAACAAGATATACAGAGCCGACCTCTTCCTGTTCATAAGATACCCCGAAGGCGAAGTATTCGAAGACACGCTCACAACCCCACTGCTGTACCAGAGCAGCGAGAACGTATACTACTCCGATTGCGGGTTCTACTACTACTACGACCACAAGGAGAGCATAACCAACAACTACACATTCGTCTCACAGCACCAGTTATATAAAAACCTCGTCACCCTCCACGACAAGGCCATAGAAAGCGGCTGTATAAAAGAGGAGTGCGACAGCATACTTTTCCGCTGCATCGACAACCTGACAGACCTTTACCGTTGCAAAGGCGGCGAGAAGAAGCAATACAGGGAAGCAGCCGCCCTGTTAAGCAAGAAAAGAATCTCCCTTTCCGCGCTGTACAGGATGGACATATCCCCAAAGAAAAAAATCAAGTACACAACCTTCGCGTTGTTTGGAGCAGCAATGCACTCAAGGCTATACGCCACATTCCACAAGAAGCTCAATTGACCACGATGCACCTCTCTATAGTAATACCCACATACAACATACCAAGAGAAATGCTTGAAAGATGCATTGAAAGCATTCTTTTGCCAGGAACACCAGAAGACGAATATGAAATAATAGTCGTTGACGACGGCTCGGCCGACCCTCCCCTATGGATAGAAGAGAAATACGGCAAAGCAGCAAGGCTAATCCTTTCCGAGCACGGAGGACCCGGCGCGGCACGCAACAGAGGAATATACGAGGCAAAGGGAAAATACATTCAGTTTGTTGATGCCGACGACTACCTAATAAACACGGCACAACTGAAAAAGTGTATCGAGACATTAAAATGCGAAAGCCCGCAGATACTGCGTTTCAGATACTCCGTATCATACGACGGCAAAACACCGGAACCATGCACCAATGAACCGGAATTCAGCCACACAATCAGCGGAGCTGCATACATGGCCGACAACAACCTCTCAGGCAGCCCCTGCACATACTTTTTCCGACGCGACCTGTCTATAAGAAAAGACATACGTTTCCCCGAAAACCGCTTCCACGAGGACGAAGAGTTCAACACCATACTGCACTACCACGCACAGACACTCATCGACAGCAACGCGCAGATATACTGCTATAGCATAAGAAAAGGCTCAACCACAGCCAACAGCTCACCCGAGTTTGAGAAAAAGAGAATAGACGACCTGATGGCCATAATATCAAGGCTTTCATTCTTCAAGGATAGTTTCTCAAAAGAGTGCAACATCATACAAGAAAGGGCAATAAGGCGCAAACTGAACATGCTATGCGTCGATGCAATTCTCAACATGATGTATGCAGGATTCAAGGCAAAGGATATACACAGAATATGCGTCGGGAAACTGTCGCCGTTAGGACTCTACCCGCTGCAAAAGGAGAAATATTCATACAAGTACAGGGTATTCCGACTTCTTGCAAACACAAAAGCCGGAATGCGAATACTAAGAACACTCACCCCAAAGAAAAAACCCGCAAAAAAATGAAGATTCTGCTTATTGGCGAATACAGCAACGTCCACTGGACACTTGCCGAAGCTCTGCGCTCTTTGGGGCACACCGTATGCGTGGTGAGCAATGGAGATTTCTGGAAGAACTACAAGCGCGACATATCACTCATCAGAAAATACACCAAGTTCGGCGGGCTAAGATACCTTATTAAAACATACGCCCTGCTACCCAGGCTGCGCCACTTCGACATAGTGCAGTTCATTAACCCGATGTTTCTTGAACTGAAAGCAGAACGCATTGCACCAATTTACCATTACCTGAAGAAGCACAACAAGAAAACATTCCTTGGAGCATTCGGAATGGACTCCTATTGGGTCGAAGCCTGCACAAGCACCCCCTACCGTTTCAAATACTCCGACTTCAACATCGGAGACAGAAAGATTACGAACGACTATGTAGCAGCCCAGGAGAGCGATTGGAAAAACACGCCCAAGGCTAGTCTCAACCACGAGATTGCAGAGAACTGCAACGGCATAATAGCAGGCCTTTACGAATACTACATGGCCTACAAGGAAAAGCATTGCGGCAAGCTTGCCTACATACCATTCCCAATACCGGACGACAAGAACGCATCAGCAGCATACGACACCGGGCGCAAGATACGCTTCTTCATTGGCATACAGAAAGAACGGAGCATATACAAAGGCACAGACATAATGCTGCGCGCCCTCGAACGCATTGCAAAGGCATACCCCGACGATTGTGAAATAATGAAGGCCGAGAATGTCCCGTTCGAGCAATACTCAAAAATGATTGACGACTGCGACGTTCTGCTCGACCAGTTATACGGATACTCGCCGGCAATGAACGCACTGCTTGCCATGTCAAAAGGGAAAATAGTTGTTGGCGGAGCCGAAAAGGAGTGCTACGATATATTGAACGAAGAGAAACTGCGCCCTATGCTCAACGCATCGCCAAGCGAAGAAGATGTCTACAACCAGCTAAAGTGGCTTGTGGAGAACAAGGGACAGATTCGGGCAATGCAACAGCAAAGCATAGACTTTGTAAACAAGCACCACAACCCCGAAAAGGTCGCAAGGATGTACCTCGAATTCTGGCAGAAGGGATAAAAAAAATTAGAACCTGAAAGGTTCTAACCGAAGCGTTCCTACAGGAACAACGCTCTTTCGCGTTGTTTGCGAAGACTGAAGCTTTAACTTCACAAAGGAGAATCTCCTTCTCGCACCGTAATTTCATTACTTTGTAGCGCCTACGGGAATCGAACCCGTGTTCCATGCGTGAGAGGCAT
>CAZAIM010000076.1:0-12208 GCA_964485215.1 uncultured Bacteroidaceae bacterium
CCTCGACTTTATGTTTACACAGAAGAGCGTATTTACATTCAACAAGAAGGATGGTCTTGATATGGATGAACTGATTCTCGACCTCATCGACTTCGGTGTTGAGGATGAGTACGATGAAGAGGAGAACGAAATCACTATCTATGGCGACCCTAAGTCTTTCGGTGCAATACAGAAGACACTCGAGGAGAAAGGCTTTGAAATTACCGGCAGTGAGTTCACACGTATTCCTAATGACCAGAAGGATGTCAATGAAGAGCAGCGTGCTACCATTGACAAAATTGTAGAGCGTCTCGAAGAGGATGACGACGTGCAGAACGTATATACAAACATGAAACCCGCTGAGGAGTAATTCTGGGCAAGTTTGTTAAAAGTCACAGATGCCGCGCAAAGTGTGGCATCTGTGACTTTTTAACGTCCGAATCCCGGCGGCTTTGTCCCTCCTTGTCCGCCGAATCCCGGTGGCGGCACGTTCCCGCCTCCAAACCCCGGTGGTCGGGAATTGCTGTTGCCGAACCCCGGCGGTCTGCCGGGCGGTGCAGGCATTGCCGGCGGACGAGGGTAGGGTCTGAATGTCGGCCTGTACCCCGGAGGTGCATTCCATTGATGGTAGCCACCATAGCTGCCGGTCAGTCAGTAGCCGGTCGTTCCCTCAAATATTCCTGCATTATTATAAGGATATATGTATCCGCTCATAGTCATATCGCGCATGCTGAAGTTTGGGTCAACGGTAGCTGTTGCCTGGTTGCTGTGCGCTGTCACCACAACGCTGACGGTCGCCGAAATCTGTGCGCCCTGTATGCTGTAATTGTAATAGACATTGCCCTCATTGTCCATTCTCAGTTCCTCTGCGGTTATTCGTCCTTCGAGTGTGATGCCGCCAAGTCCATTGGGTGAGTATATGTTACTGTTGTTGAATGCCGTCTGCACTGTTGCGATGCCATTGTTTATAGAAACGTAATTGGTACTTGGAGTGACAAAGCGGGTTACTCCGTTGTCGAATGTGATGTTCGATGCTTCAAGTGCCCAAGAGCCGTTGCGTATCGCATCTATCGCCTGCACATACTCTATCGAATCGCTGCGCATTTCCGCCCTCTCCTCTGCGGCCCTCTTTTTCAGTCTCTCGGCTCGCCAGGCCTCCTCCTTCTCTTTTCTCGTCATTTTCTTTTCCTGAGCGTAGGAACTTGTGCTGAAACCTGTCAGCAACAATGCAATAATGAGCGCAGCCCTTGCAGCAGCAACCCTTTTTCTTGAATAACTTTTCATACCAAACTGTTTTTTGCTTATAAAACAAAACTGCCGGCCAAGAAAAGCGTTGCACAAGGCTAATATTTCATAAAAACAGTTTGCTTCACCCTGTTTTTAGCACCTTTTTATAAAATAAAGCACCTTTATGCCTTTTTTTTCGGGTTTAAATGTTTGTTTTGTGTAAAAATGATTATCTTTACAAATAAAACCATATGAACGGGAAACTGTTTGCGCCGATGTGGTCGTGTCCTTGACTTTAAAGAACAACGAGGCAACAGTTTCAACGATGTGGAATTAAATTTAAACGGTTACTTAGATGAGAAGGGTTTTTCCTATATATATCCTGTTTTCTCTCCTGCTGTTCTCTTGTGGCGGCGGAAAGCAGAAGGATGCAGCCGGAACTGTTCAGCAGGCGGCGGCAAAGGAAACCTGGGAACTTGTCGCGCCCATGGGTGAGACAATCCGCATCTGCTCCATTGACACAATGGATGTAAGGAACCCTTTCATATTATTTGAACGTTCGTCGAACCAATACTGCATGGTAGCCGATGGCGGTCATATGTGGCTTAGCAACGACCTTCGTCTATGGAACGGGCCATATGACGTACTGTCTCATGATACCGCCTCCTGGTTAGGTGCCGCGCCGGTTGTTACATCGCCCGAGATACACAAGTATAACGGCCATTACTACTATATGGCGACTTTTGAGACACCGGGTGCCGATGTGGTTGTCGAGAACACCGCACCGTTTGCAAGACACTCCTGTACCGCACTCGTTGCCGACAGCATTACCGGTCCCTACAAGACTATTGACAAGGAGAGTGACCTGCTCGACGTGGCCGAAATGGCAGACCATCCGACCTTTTGCACCGACTATCTGAACGTGGGCTATATGATATACAACCATTCCCACAGGCAGAACGGTGACGGCACGGTGCAGATTGTGCGCTTTACCGGCGATTTCTCCCGCAGAATGGGTGAGGCCTATGTGATGTTCAAGGCCTCGGACAACCCATGGTCGGGTTCCTGTACCGGTGACAGAAGAGTACCCTCGCCGGTTATGGAGGCACCATTCCTTTTTAATGCCGGTGAAGAGAGCCTTGGCATACTCTTCACCTCTATGCAGGGCAGTGAAAAGGCTGTTGGCGTGGCATATAGCACAACCGGTCATCTCGACGGCCCTTGGGTAATAGAGCCCGAACCCTTGCTGAAAGGTGTAGGCAATGCCATGATGTTCATCGACTACGATGGCTCTTTGCTTTTGGTTGCAAACAAGGACACCGTCATTGGTGGAACCGAAAGGAGTGTGGCACAATTTTTTAGAATGGATTCGCAGTTTGACAAACTACAAGTTAAAAGACATTATAAATTTTAAGAATTATGCGTTTAATTATTCAACCGAACTATCAGCAACTTTCTTGCTGGGCTGCATCTTATGTAGCAAAGAAAATCAATGAGTTCAATCCTACAGCCGAGAAGCCTTTCGTGCTTGGTCTTCCTACCGGTGGCACTCCTCTTGGCACATATAAGGAACTTATCAACCTTTACAACAAGGGTGTTGTAAGTTTCCAGAATGTCGTTACATTCAATATGGACGAGTATGTAGGCCTTCCCGAGGAGCACCCCGAGAGCTACCACTCATTCATGTGGAACAACTTCTTCAGCCACGTCGATGTAAAGAGAGAGAATGTGAACATCCTCAACGGCAATGCAGAAGACCTTGTTGCCGAATGTGCCCGTTATGAGGAGAAAATCAAGTCATACGGCGGTATCGACCTCTTCCTTGGCGGTATCGGTCCCGATGGCCACATCGCGTTCAACGAGCCGGGCTCTTCACTCGCTTCACGTACACGTATCAAGACATTGACAACCGACACTATTATTGCCAATTCACGTTTCTTCGACAACGACATCAACAAGGTTCCCAAGACAGCCGTAACCGTTGGTGTAGGTACTGTAATGGATGCAAAAGAGGTTCTTATCCTCGTTAACGGCCACAACAAGGCTCAGGCTCTTTATCATGCAGTAGAGGGCAGCATCACCCAGATGTGGACAATCAGTGTCCTTCAGATGCACCAGAGCGGTATCATTGTTTGCGACGATGCTGCAACTGCTGAACTCAAGGTAGGCACTGTCAACTACTTCAAGGACATTGAGCGCGACAACCTGACACCTTGCTACTGCTCAAAGTAATCAGGTTTTCCGTATAACACAAAAAGGCTGTCTCACACGGGGCAGCCTTTTTGTGTTATACAAGCCTTGCAATCAGCCTTGTTGTGAACTCAATCCACTCCTTTGTATATGGCTCAATCATCTCCTTGCTGGGGGTACACGCTTTTAGCTCGTTCACGCAGCCGGCATATGTTGCGGCCAGGGGAAGTTCTTTCAGCATCTCCTTTCCCTCTTTTTCAAAGAATTTTACAATGTCTTCGGTGCAGAGAGCCCTGAATAGCGCGTATTCAAATCGCGAAGCCCTGTGGGTGAGGCTCTTCGGGTGCATCCTGTAGTTGTATCCGGGACTTTCGATGTATGCGACTTTATTGGCGATGAACAACTGGGGTATTATGACTGGAGTATCCTCTATGAAACGCCTCTCGCAGTAAGGTATTCTCTCGTGTACGCTTCTGTGAATGAGCTTGTTGTTCATGAAGACAATCCTCTCGTTTTGAAATTCCGATATTTTCTCCTTTCCTGTGACAATTCTGTTGCCATATGAGAAAGCCTCCCATGTCCCGTCTTCATTGACAATCCTTATGCCACCGCTTACAA
This sequence comes from uncultured Bacteroidaceae bacterium, assembly GCA_964485215.1. Taxonomy (GTDB): domain Bacteria; phylum Bacteroidota; class Bacteroidia; order Bacteroidales; family Bacteroidaceae; genus HGM04593. The sequence goes on from CAZAIM010000076.1 coordinate 4,015, forward strand.
TCTCAGCATCATTCTCCTTGGCACAGTTGTAGAGCTTCTCTATAAAGTCCTTTTCAATCCAGTCGTCGCCGTCGAGCAATAAAATGTATTCGCCCTCGGCAGCCTCTATGCCTTTGCGGCGTGATACTCCTGCTCCCATATTGGTGTTGTTGTAGATGAGCTTTACCCGCCAATCCTTTATTCCGCTCACCAGTTGCCTGGTGTTGTCCGTAGAGCAGTCCTCAACCACAATTATCTCAATATCCTTCATCGTCTGGCTACAGGCCGACTCCACGGCCTGCATAATCCATTCCTCTACATTATATGCGGTTATTACAATACTCACCATAGCCTCATTCCGTCTTGAATCCCAATGCTATAAGGAATGCCTTGAACTTCGCGATGTCAATGTGGAAACCGGTGGTGTCTATGCACACTCCGCAGTCTCCTACGGGCGGGTTCGCTCCAATGCTGGCAGTCCCTATGTTCAGATAGATTATGTGTCCGTTGGTTGTTCCGGTGCCCAATTGCAGTCCTGTTCCTATTTCCGGTACAATGTTGTGTGTCTCTTCTCCAATCCTGATTTTGTTTATGAATCCCATATCTATATAAGTTTATCTATTGTTAACGTCCCGTTTTCGAAGCCTGCGTTGTCGGCAACAATCGACAGCGTGTCTCTCTCAATCTTCAGGCAAGTGGCAGTGTTCCCCTTCAGTTCCGTGTAGCCGCCATACAACGTAGCCGTTACGGCAACCGGCGTGTTGCTGCATGCGGCTGCAATCTGCGATGCAACTCGCTCAATGTCGCAGTTGCCGAATTCGTTCATCAGGCTGCTCATGAATCGCATTGCCAAGCCTCCTCCCGACGAACTGAATGTGATCTTCTTTTTCCTCATCTTTTTTTATTGCAAATGTATTGCATCCTTCCGGCTGCCAAGTTGCTGAAATGCCATAATTCTCATAGTCAAGCAAGTGTCATACCCCTTATTGCTCTTCTGTTTGCCGTTTGCAATCAAATAGCATCCCAATAATTTTTATATTTTTTGAAGAAATATTAATTTTGTAGAATATTTTATATAAGCTATTTAAACTTTGTGATATGATAAAGAGACTTTTGCTTGTTGTTCCGCTTCTGTGCGTCGCGCTTCTCGCATCGGCACAGAACTGCGATGTTGAGAAAATGTTGAAAGGCATTGCTGCTGTGTCAAGTTTTGAGAAGATTGAAAAGGCCGACACGACACGCCAGTATTATATGCTGAAGGTAAAGCAGCTGCTCGATCCCGAAAACCCGGCAGCCGGCACATTCGAACAGCGTGTAATGCTCGGTCACCGCGGTTTCGACCGTCCTATGGTTGTCGTTACCGAGGGCTATGGCGGCGAATATGCTTTCACCAACCCCAAGTACATGGAGGAACTTACCTACATAATGGATGCCAATATCCTTTTTGTAGAGTACCGCTACTTCCTTGGCTCAACACCCGAACCCTGCAATTGGGAATACCTTACAGTGGCAAATTCAATGGCCGACTATCATAATATCATAACATCCTTCAAGCCCTACTACAACGGCAAGTGGGCTTCTACAGGTATCAGTAAGGGCGGTTCCACATCAATCTATTTCCGTGCACACTATCCCGATGACCTCGATGTCTCTGTTCCCTATGTCGGTCCTCTGAGCTGTGCGGTAGAGGATGGCCGTCACGAATCGTTCCTCGAGCGTGTCTCCACCAAGGCCAACCGTGATGCAATACGCAATTTCCAGTACGAACTCTTTGAGCGCAAGGAGCGTCTGTTGCCAATGTTCGACGAGTATTGTCTGGATAAAGGGCTTACATTCCGTGTACCCACTTCCACTATATACGACCTCCTGGTGCTCGAATACCAGTTCTCAATGTGGCAATGGGGAACACCGGTCAGCACAATCCCCGCGCTCGATTCCGACGACAAGACAATCATCGACTATTTCATTAAAATGTGCGGTCCCGACTATTTTGCAGCGCAGAACAGCATAGAGTCATTCTTCGTACAGGCTGTGAAGGATTTCGGCTACTATGGCTACAATATTGAGCCATTCCACAAATATGTCAACGAGGAGGATATAGAGGGCTACCTCAAACGCGTCCTTCTTCCTGAGGAATTTGCCGATGTGAAGTTCGACGACACAACACATCGTTTCACAACCGACTACTATACCGAGAACGACCCTAAGATGCTTCTTATATACGGTGAAGTCGACCCCTGGACTGCAAGCGGCATCACCTGGCTGCGTGACCGCAATAAAGAGAATATAAAAATTTACATAAAGCCCGGCGGCAGCCACGCAACACGCATACTTAATATGCCCGAGGATATGCGCGACGAAATACTCGAGCAACTAAACGAGTGGATGCAGTACAAGTAAGCAACCGTTATGCAGGACAAGGCACTTGCCATTGAGAATCTGACGGTAGGTTATACCGTCCGCAGGAAGAGGGTAGAGGTTGTCTCCCGAATCAATGCAACACTTCGCTGCGGCGAGTTTGTTGCGCTCATTGGCAGGAACGGTGCCGGCAAATCGACCCTGCTGCGCACCTTGACAGCCACTCAGCCGCCACTCGATGGTGAGGTGAAGTTCGGCGGCACAGCTCTTTGTGAGCTTGGGACTGCCGAACTTGCAAGGCACATATCAGTAGTGCTCACCGGAAATGCTGCCACAAACCTCACTGTCCGCGAACTTGTTGCACTTGGGCGCATCCCCTACACCAATTTTCTGGGGCATCTTACAACAGCCGACAACAAGGTGGTGAACAGTGCAATGGAGCTTATGGGCGTAGCTGCTTTCGCCGGTCGCGACATTGCATCGCTCAGCGACGGAGAACGGCAGAAATGTTTCATAGCAAAGGCACTGGCTCAGGAGACACCGGTGCTGTTCCTTGACGAACCGACTGCATTTCTCGACTATCCGAGCAAGGTACGCCTGTTCGCTACGTTGAGAAAGCTGGCGCGAGAGAATGGAAAGGCAGTTGTAGTCTCCACGCACGATATAGATATTGTACAGCAGGCTGCCGACACCGTCTGGCTCATAGACGGCGGTACCATGTACCCGATTCCGGCCTGTGAGCTGCCGTCAAACAGAATATTCCGTTCCTTTATGGACAGCGGTGAACTGCAACACGGCGAAAAGGAGTAGAACAGAAACAATACAGACATACAATGAAGTACGATTTTGACGAAATTATCCCGCGTAAACACACGGATTGTTTAAAGTATGACAATGTGAAGGAAATGTTCGGTACAGAGGAAATTCTTCCTATGTGGATTGCCGATATGGACTTCAGAACCCCTCCGTTCATAGTCGATGCGATACGCAAGCGTCTCGACCACGAAGTGCTTGGCTACACCTACTGCTGCAGCCGTTGGAAGCCGGCAATACAGAACTGGGTGTCACGCCGCTATGGATGGCAGGTAGAACCCGAAGAGATAGGCTTTGTCGGAGGCATAGTGCCGGCAATCTCGTTTGCCCTCCAGTGTTTTACTGAGCCCGGCGACAAGGTTCTCATACAGCCGCCTGTATATCACCCCTATCATCACGTTACGCACGACCTCGGACGCACGTTGGTGACAACCCCTCTGAAACTTGTCGACGGCCAGCTGCAGGTAGACTTTGCCGACTTTGAAGAAAAGGTAAAAGGCTGCAAACTCTTCCTGCTCTGCAACCCCCACAACCCTTGCGGCCGTGTATGGACAAAGGAGGAATTGCAGAGAATGTGCGAAATATGCGTGAAGAACAATGTACTTGTCATTAGCGACGAGATTCATTGCGATATGACACTCAAAGGCTTCAGCCATACACCGTTCGCGTCGGTTTCCGATGCAGCCCGTAACAACAGCATCACCTTTATGGCAGCAAGCAAGACCTTCAATATTGCCGGTCTGAAGAGCTCGTACCATATTATACAGAACGAAGAGATACGCAAGCAGTATCAGGAGTTCCTGCGCAAGAGTGAGCTCGACACCGCTCATGTGTTTGCCACCGGTCCTGTGGCTACAGCCTACACCGAGGGCGAAGAGTGGCTTGGCCAGATGCTCGAATATGTCGAGGCCAATATCGACTATATGCAGCAGTACCTCAAGGACAATATGCCCAAGATGGGTATGATACGTCCCCAGGCTTCGTTCCTGGTGTTTCTCGATGCGCGTGGCCTTGGTCTGCCTCACGACGAACTTGTCGATTTCTTTATCCGTGAGGCCAAGGTGGGAATGAACGACGGCGCAATGTTCGGTGAGGGAGGTTCCGGATTTATGCGAATAAACCTCGGTTGTCCCCGTTCTGTGCTTGTAAAGGCTCTCGAACAGATAAAAAGCGCGTACGACAAAATTGGTTGAACTGTAATTGAATCCCGAACTGCTTCTGGAATCATCGGAGCATGCCTTTTTCATAGGCATGCTCCTGTTTTTTCATTATTTGCCCTCAAAATTTGTACCTCTGCAAAAAAAACAGTATCTTCGCAGTTGAAATAAGAAACTGTTAGAATTTATATCTCCGAAATTTCTATAAATTCAAAAGTTTCTAACCCTACATAACATTTTGGTTAAAATAAAGGATATAGCGAATGCCCTTGAAATGTTCGCGCCTCTGCCGTTGCAGGATGGATTTGACAACGCCGGCCTGCAAATTGGATTGACAGAAGCGGAAGTTGCAGGGGTTTTATTGTGTCTTGATGTGACCGAGGCCATCGTCGAAGAAGCCATCACATCGGGGTGCAATCTCATTGTCTCCCATCATCCCCTAATCTTTTCGCCATTGAAGCGCATTACCGGCGGCAACTATGTAGAACGTTGTGTGCTCAAGGCACTTGCCAACGGAATTGCAATCTATTCGGCACACACGAATCTTGACAATGCACCGGGTGGAGTCAACTGCCGCATTGCCGAGAAACTGGGACTGCATAACGTGCGTGTTCTTGTGCCGAAGGACGATTCGCTGCTGAAGCTTGCAGTCTATGTTCCTTTATCACATGCCGATGATGTACGCATGGCACTCTTCGAAGCCGGTTGCGGCAATATCGGCAATTACGGTTCGTGCAGCTATAACGTCGAAGGCTTTGGAACCTTCAAGGCCAACGAGGGTTGCACCCCCTTTTGCGGAACCGTCGGCGAGCTTCATAAGGAGTCCGAGGTGCGCATAGAGACAATCATGCCGTCGTATATGAAAAACCGCGTCCTTCCGGCACTCCTTGAAGCCCACCCCTACGAAGAACCGGCATACGACATATACCCTTTGAAGAACAGTTGGGGCAGTGTAGGCTCGGGCGTTGTTGGAGAATTGGCCGACGAGTGTGACGAGAAAGCATTCCTGAGCCTTATAAAGGAGAAGTTCAATGTCGCTTGTGTGCGCCATACGGCTCTGCTTGGAAAAAAGATAAAGCGTGTAGCCCTTTGCGGAGGTGCCGGAGCCTCATTCGCGCCTTCAGCCATGGCTGCCGGAGCCGACATATACATAACCGGCGAGGCACGTTATCACGACCTCTTCCACTATACCGGCAAAATGCTTCTGGCCGTAATAGGGCACTATGAGAGCGAACAGTATACGATAGACATCTTCGGCGACATTATCGGCAAGCGTTTCCCAGAGCTTAAGATAATGAAAAGCTCTGTCAATACCAACCCTTTGAATTACATGTAGAATTATATTAACCTTATAATAAATATAAATAATATGGCAAAGAAAGACCCTGCTGAATACACAGTAGAAGAGAAGTTGAAGACCCTCTATGAACTTCAGACAATCCTGTCCCAGATAGACAAGATAAAGATTCTTCGTGGTGAGCTCCCTCTCGAGGTAAAAGACCTTGAAGACGAGATTGTAGGTCTTGGTACACGTATCGAGAACATTACAAACGACATCAAGTCAATCCGCGAGAACATCGTCTCTTTCCGTGAGGAGATGGAGCAGGCAAAGAGAAGCATTGAGAAGTACACTGCCGACCAGAGCAACGTCCGCAACAACCGCGAGTTCGACCTCTTGAACAAGGAGATAGAGTACAACCGTCTTGTCATTGAACACGACGAGAAGAAGATTAACGATGCAAAGCGTCAGGAGCAGCAGAAGAACGATGAACTTGAAAGGTCTAATAATATGCTCGAGGAGCGCAAGAAAGACCTCGATATGAAGAAGGCCGAGCTTGAAGATATTGTTGCTGAGACAAAGGCCGAGGAAGAGAAACTGCGCGAGCAGGCACGTGACCTTGAACTGAACATCGAGCCACGCCTTCTGGCATCCTTCAAGCGCATCCGCAAGAGCTCACGCAACGGTCTTGGCATTGTGTATGTCGAGCGTGACGCATGCGCCGGCTGTTTCAGCAAGATTCCGCCACAGCGACAGATGGACATCCGCATGAGAAAGAAAATCATCGTTTGCGAGAACTGCGGACGCATTATGATTGACCCTGAGCTTGCAGGAGTACAGCAGGAGAAACCGGCAGAGGCACCGGCACCAAAGCGTCGCGGCATACGCCGTGTTGCAAAGTCGGAGTAATCGGTGGCTGCATACAAATATAGAACAATAAGGGGGTGAGTAAAAAGTAAATTTGGAATTCCTAGCCTTGGCTGCACTCGCCTGAAATTGCAAATAAATTTGCATTTGGCTCGTTTGCACAAGTCTTGAACTTTGCTTTTTATTCACCCCAACATTTAGAGGATGACTTTCACACACTGGGTTATCCTCTAAATGTTTTTCTCAGAACAGTTTCAGGTTCTCAAGCGAAGGCTTCAGTTCCCCCTTCTCAATCCGGTGCACAATCTCCACAACCTTGTCGTTCATTGGGGTAGGAACCCCAATCTTGCGCCCGAATGTACTTACAACCCCATTTATGGCATCAACCTCCGTCGGCTTTCCCTTCTCGAGGTCCTGCAGCATACTTGCCTTCAGCTTGGCATGTTTGCGAATGGCAATAGGAATGATAAAGAACGAGAACGCCTTCTTCAACCGGTTCTTGTAGTCGAGCAGCTTTACGATATCCTTGCCCTGCACAGGCTCAATCCTAATCTTCCCTGCAGCGCACACATCGATACTCTCCTTTATCAATGCCTGCACAATTCTGCGTGAACTCCTGTTGTTGGCAGCCTCGCCGAATGTGCAGCCAAGTACCGCACTCATTCCCGAAAATGCCGAATTTATAAGCAGTTTGCTCCAGCGTGAGCCAATGAAATTCTTGTCAATCTCCACCGGCCCCATTAGTTCAAGCAACGCCTTCACCTCATTTATGTGTGCGTTTGGAGTAGGCTGCAGCGAACCAAGCGAGAATGTGAGAGAGTCCGCAGCACTTGTAAGTTCGCACACGCCCGGCCCCTTCATCGTGGCTCCCCAGGCAACAGTGCACCCCAGTACACGTTCTTCACCAACAATTCCGCCAATCTCAAGTTCCGGTATACCGTTCTGTAAAGTAACCACGACACCGTCATCGGCAAGAAACTCCTTAATGCTGTTCACAACCTCCCTGTTATGCTGCTGCTTAGTCATCAGGAAAATGATGTCATACTTCCCCGACATTTCGGCAGGTGTATATGCCGTCACCGGTTGTGTGAAACTTACAGTGCCGGTAATTGTAGCTCCATGCTTCTGCAACGCATCTATATGCGCCTTATTGCGGTTTATGAGCTCAATTTTTCCACCGTTCTTTGTTACATACGCGCCAAGGATTGTTCCTAATGACCCTGCACCATATATTGCTGCCCTCATATTTAAAAACTCTTTATATTTTTTGTAAAGATAGTACTAATTGTTTATTATAACAACAATCCGACGTTCCTTTTGTACTATTGTCATTGCACCACATCTTTTCACCCTTCACTCAATTTAGTTAAAAAAATAGAAATGCAGACAAAGTGTTAAAAAAAAGATTGCAATGATTACATAAAATTAATTGAAAACAATATTTTTGCGAACGAAAGGAAATTATAAGACATAACAACAGTAATGCAAAACTGGATAACATACAGCATCAGTGCATGGGCGGCTCCACCTGCCGTTTGTGGCGGCTGTGCTTGTAATTGTTTGAATTACAATAGATTAATTACCCCCCCCCGTGTAAAAGAGGATATTACATATAAATACATCGCGTTATCGTGCGGCACAGCAACGTGCCCTGCGGTAGCGCGCTTTTTTTAAGAGCAAAGAGCAAAGAGCAAAGAGCAAAGCTGCGAATAAGCGAGTGGGTGGAAATTTATTTACGCAC
>CAZAIM010000077.1:0-12198 GCA_964485215.1 uncultured Bacteroidaceae bacterium
AACTCTGTAACTAACTATATTTCAATAATTTCAAAGAACAATTTCAAATTTTAATGGGACAGTAGTGACTGAGCAGACAAAACATATTATAAACAGCGGAGGTGTTGCCTATGACATAGGGTGGAACGGTTACAAGAGCAAGGTGTCTCTCTTTGCATCGGTGCAGCACATAGACCGCAACAGCTACTATGGTGCTCAGCGCGACCCTAACGCATACGGAAAGACTGATGACCTCACCTGGGTCGTAGGTGCTACATATACCGGTCAAATGAACAAATGTCTCTTTTCACCGGCAACTTTCACCGGTGGAGTTGAGTATCAGGAAAATTCTTTGCACGACATTATGACCGGATATGAACGTGATATGAAGCAGAATGTACGCATAGCAAGTGCTTTTGTCCAGAATGAGTGGAATATGAGACACTTCTCATTGCTTGCAGGTCTTCGTGTCGACAAGCACAATCTTATAGATGACCCTATCTTGAGCCCGCGTGTAAATATTCTTTACAAGCCAAGCAAGGATTTGCAAGCTCGACTTACCTATTCTACAGGTTTCCGTGCTCCTCAGGCATATGACGAGGACCTGCATGTTACGGCTGTGGGCGGTGAGGGTGTGCAGATAGAGCTTGCCGACAATCTTAAGGAGGAGCGTTCCAACAGTTTCAGCGGTTCGGTAGACTGGACAACAGCCTTCGGTCATTGGCAAGCAAATGTGCTTCTCGAGGGTTTCTACACCGACCTTGCCGATGTCTTCATTCTTGAGGATGTGGGTGTAAATGCCAGCGGCTTCGCTATGAAGGAACGGCGCAATGGAGAGGGGGCGCGTGTCTATGGTGCCAATATCGATGCGAAGATTGCGCACGGCAAGGATGTTTCGCTGCAACTTGGCTTCACTGCACAGAAGAGCCGTTACAAGCGTGACGAGGTGTGGACGGAGGTTGACGGAGTGGAACTGACTACTAAACGTATGATGCGTACTCCCGATTTCTACGGATATTTTACGTTGGCTACAGCTCCATTGCGTGGTCTCGACCTTTCGTTGTCGGGTACATATACCGGCTCAATGATTGTTCCGCACTATGCCGGCTGGATAGAGAATGACCGTATGGAGACAACACCCGACTTCTTCGATCTGAATCTGAAGGTGGCCTATACATTCATACTGCACGACCATATTAATCTGCAGTTGAATGCCGGGGTACAGAATGTCTTCAATAGTTTCCAGGGCGACCTTGACAAGGGGGAGTTCCGCGATTCGGGCTACTTCTATGGTCCTACACAGCCCCGTACATTCTTTCTTGGCATAAAGATATTCCAGTAAGGTAAGGAACAGGTTGAGATTTATAAAAGATTTGTTATTATAGAGACCGAAAGGTTCTTTTCATTCAATCTCATTGCAAAACGGTGGTGACCATTTATTTACGGGTCACCATCGTTCTAACGAACAGTACGTTCTGCCCGTACATGTATTTGTGCTCAATCTCAGCGGCAATGCCTTTCAGCAGTTCATTTGTCTCGAGCCGTTTGCCTGCGTCGCGCAGCACTGTGTGTATCTCGTCTTTTATGACCCTTATGTGCAGGTCGAAGCAGTGTTTTCTTTCTCCTGTCTCCTTGCATAGCCTTGTGACGATGTCGCTGCAGCACCTTTTCAATTTCTCTCTTTCTTCTTTTGGAATGTTGCATCTTGTAAGGAATGCCTCAATCCTTTCTGCAGCATTATTGGCCGGGCTGTTGCTGTAGGAGACCGAGAAATCGGCACTTCTTTCTGTTGTATCTTCCCGTGGAATTAATGTAATAGGAGCCAGGTTCCGTTTCTTAAGGTGCATAAGGAACGTTGCGGCAAACTGTATGACTATGAGCATTATGGCCGAGAACGGGAAACTCCACCACATATTCTCGGGGGTTATTTTTATGAATGCCCATAGGCTTGCGATTATGAACAGCAACTGGCCCACGGAGAGCAGCAGACTGAGAATACGATGCTCCAGAATCTGGAACAGGAAACGCATCACAAGGGTGACGGCAAACGGTATCAGCAGCAACGAGAATATTCTCAGCGAGTTGTTTACATTTCCAATGTTTCCTTCGCTGTCGGCTCCGAACATGAATGCGAGTACTCCGGGGAATGCAATTACTATGAGAAGGAATATTGCAAGCACACCGCATACAAGTTTCAGCGAGAGTGATGTGAGAATGCGCAGTCCGTTATAGTCTTTTTCTCCTGCAAACACACCACCAATGGAGAGCATTGCGTTGCCTACACCGTTGAGTACGACAAATGTTATCATAAGCACTTGAAGGCAAATGGACCAGATATACAGTCCGTCGGCACCGGCTGCATCAAGAACCAGTTGGTTTATGATTAATACGGCACCGCCAAGCAGCAGGTTTCCGAGCATGAGCGGCAATCCTTCATAAAAATTGCCCATAAACTGCTTACCGAAATTCTTGAACGGGTTTACAAGCCTGTAGGTGCTGTTTTTCTTGAAAAAGTGTGTCGCGACAATGAGCAGGGTTATTATGTAGTTTATGACGGTTGCGACAGCCGAGCCGGCAATGCCCATAAAATGCACAAGGAGAATGTCGAGGAATATGTTTGCTATTGCTCCTACAACTACTCCTTTGGCTACAAGCGAGGGGCTTCCGTCGGTACTCACGAAATAGTTTATCCCGTTGGAGAGTATAAGGAATATGGCACCTATTGATATTGCTTTGGTGTAGCTCAGAGCAAGCGGGGCAATGCGTTGGTCGGGGCAGAATATGGCTATTATCTGGTCGCTGAGGCTGTAGGAAGCAATGGAGACAGCTATGCCGGCTATTACAAGCAGCATAAGCGACATCGTGAATATGCGGTTTACCTTCGGCTTGTCGTGCTCTCCAATGGCTTTTGCCGCAAGAACGCTTGCGCCAAGACCTAATAGGATGCTGAAGCAGCTGAAGAACATTGTCAACGGCATAACAACGTTAATTGCAGATATTGCATCGGGTCCAATCATATGGCTCACTATAACGGCATCAGTAGTTACTGCAAGCTGTGCAGCCACAGATGTCAGAATCGATGCGCTGAGGAAGTTCTTTAATGCTTTGCCTGTGACGAATGTAGAACGGGTTGTGTGGTTTTTGTTTTTCATCAGTATTTTCGTGCGTAATGTTAAACACTGCTAAGATAAGGATATTTTCTGTAATCAAGCCTCAAAATGTGACAAAAGCGGTTGAACGGCACTTCTGTTGTTCAAGGAAAATAACAAGGCAGCCTCATTATAGTTGCAGGTTGTGTGATTTGGTGTGCAAAAAACAGGCTAACTTATTTTGAACTCAAAGCGGCTTGCATTATCTTTGTAAATTGGCAAAAGTAGCTGTCTGCTTTCTCTGTTTTCAGGTGTAGACAGCTTGTTAAAAGATTAAGATAAAAGATTAAGATATATGCGAGTAATCGATTATATAAATTCCTCTGCCGGTACTGCCTTTTCGTTTGAGGTGCTGCCTCCTCTGAAAGGTACGAATATAGCCAGGCTTTTTGGCAATATCGACCGTCTGATGGAGCTTGCACCAGGGTATATAAACATTACAACCCATCATAGTGAGCCTTTCTACCAGAGCCTTGGTGACGGAACATACAGGTTGGGTACAATACGCCGCCGTCCTGGTACGGTAGCGGTTGCCAATGCAATCCACCACCGTTATAATGTGCCTGTGGTGCCGCATATACTTTGTGACGGCTACACGCTGGAGGATACAGAGTACGCGCTCATCGACCTTCAGCTGTCGGGCATAAACGATATTCTTGTGCTGCGTGGTGACAAGTGCAAGGGTGATGCGAACACGGCTCCTGTGAAGAGTGGAAACAAACACGCCATTGATTTGGTGCGTCAGGTGAACCGTTTTAACGAAGGCTTCTTTGCCGATGGCACTGCAATGAAAGAGAAGGGAGAGCCGTTTTCGTTCGGCGTTGCCTGTTATCCCGAAAAGCACGAGGAGGCTCCGAATATGGAGAGCGACCTTGCAGTCCTCAAACAGAAGGCCGAGGAGGGTGCAGCCTATGCTGTTACTCAGATGTTCTTCGATAACAGCAAGTATTTCGCGTTTGTGGAGCGTGCAAGGCAACTGGGTATAACAATCCCTATAATCCCGGGAATAAAGCCGATTCACCGTATGTCGCAGCTGAGCGTGTTGCCAAAGACTTTCCGCGTGGACCTGCCCGGTGAACTTGTCGCAGAGATAAACAGGTGCAAGGATGACGCTTCGGTGGCTCAGGTTGGCCGCGAATGGGGAATCCGTCAGTGCAGGGAACTCATGGAAAGGGGGGTACCGAGTATTCACTTCTACACTCTTAACGCATTTGACAGTGTATATGAAATAGCAAAGGCAATATACCGATGAGCGTTTTTTTCAAAGACATAATAGGGCAGCGTGGGGTGATAGAGCAGTTGCGTCGCTGTGTCGATGAGAACCGTCTGGCTCACGCTCTGCTTATAACGGGCCCAAGAGGCAATGGCAAACTTGCCATTGCCATAGCTCTTGCCAATTATCTGTTGTGTGGCAACCGCAACGGTGATGCTTGTGGAAGTTGTCCGGCATGTGCCAAACTTGCGAAGTTTGTGCATAGCGACCTTCATTTTGTATATCCGGTAAAGAAGAAGAAAGGTGCTTCCGGCGACAACAATCCCGTGAGCGACGACTACATAACTGAGTGGCGCGAACTGCTTTCGAGGGGGGCTTATTTCGGCTATGACGATTGGCTTGCCAAGCTCGATCTTGAAAATCAACAGCCTATGATATATGAGCGCGAGAGCAGCGAGATTCTTCACAAATTGTCGATGCAGTCTCGTGAGGGCGGCTGGAAGGTTGTGATAATATGGTTGCCCGAAAAGATGAAGGAGAGTGGTTCTAACAAACTGCTGAAGGTGATTGAGGAGCCACCAAAGGATACGCTTTTCCTGCTTGTCTCGGAAGAACCCGACAAGATAATTCCTACTATACTCAGCCGTACACAGCGTGTGGAGGTTCCTCGTATAGCTCAGAACGACATGGAAACAGCTCTGCAGCAACGCTATGGGCTTGCTTTTGAGGAGGCAAAGGCCGTAACGCAACAGAGCGGCGGCAATTGGGAGAAGGCCGAGGAACTGCTTTCGCTTAACGATGAGAAGGCTCTTTATCTCGAACTCTTCATGCAGTTGATGCGTGTGGCCTATGCGCGTAACATACGTGACATGAAGGCATGGAGCGAGCAGGTGGCTGCTCTTGGCCGTGAACGCCAGAAACGTTTGCTCGACTATTGCCAGCGTATGATACGCGAGAATTTCATAATGAATTTCAAGAGCGATGAAATGCTTTATATGTCACAGGCTGAGCGTAATTTTTCGGTCCGTTTCTCGCCTTTTGTAAATGAACGTAACATATTCGGCATAATGGAAGAGCTTTCCGAGGCTCAAAGACACATAGAACAGAATGTTAATGCAAAGATGGTCTTTTTCGACATGTCGTTAAGGATGATTGTTTGGATAAAAAATAGATAAATGGATAAGAGATATAAAGAAAACAATGGCTGTGCCGGTATCTGCTGCAAGGGTTGTGGCAGAATGGATGCGCCTTTGAATACATTTGACTGGCTTGCGTCAGTGCCTGGCAACGAGGAGTACACCGATATTGTTGAGGTGCAGTTCAAGAACACGCGGAAGGGGTACTACAGGAACAGTAATAACATTCCTCTTCAGAAGGGGGATGTCGTGGCTGTTGAGGCTACTCCAGGCCACGACATAGGCAAGGTGACAATGACCGGACGACTGGTTCTTCTGCAGTTGAAGAAGACAAGGCTTACGCCGGAGAGTGAGTTCAAGCGAATCTATCGTAAGGCACGTCCTGTCGACATGGAGAAATATGAGGAGGCTAAGGCACGCGAGCACGAGACAATGATACGCTCGAGACAAATTGCAAAGGAACTTAATCTTGAAATGAAGATTGGTGATGTCGAGTATCAGGGCGATGGCCAGAAAGCAATATTCTACTACATAGCCGACAACCGTGTCGATTTCCGTCAGCTTATAAAGGTTCTTGCCGACGCATTCAGAATAAAGATTGAGATGAAGCAGATTGGTGCGCGTCAGGAGGCTGGCAGAATAGGCGGAATTGGCCCATGCGGGCGTGAACTGTGCTGCGCTACATTCACAACTAATTTTGTCTCAGTCTCTACATCGGCGGCACGCTACCAGGATATATCGCTCAACCCGCAGAAACTTGCCGGCCAGTGCGCAAAGCTAAAGTGCTGCCTTAACTATGAGGCCGATGCCTATGTTGAGGCTTCGCGCCGTTTGCCTGCACGCGACATTGAACTTGAGACGAAGGATGGAACCTACTATTTCTTCAAGTGTGATATTCTTCGTGGAGAGGTGACATATTCGACAGATAAGCATATACCGGCAAATCTTGTTACAATTCCGGCGAAACGTGCTTTCGCAGTAATTGACATGAACAAGCGTGGCGAGCGTCCCGAAGCCCTGCCTGCAGGTGCGGCACAAGAGCCCAAGCATACGGTCGACCTTCTTGAGCAGGAGAATATCAACCGTTTCGACAACGCTTCAAAAGGCGGAAAGAAGCGTCGCAGGCCAAGCGGTTCCAACGGTTCCGACAGAAAACGCCCTCATGGCAGAAAGGATAAAGGACAAGGCAATGCACCCAAGAATTAGCCGTCTGTTGTCTGTTTTTGCAATATTGCTGCTGTCGTCGTGCGATGGCACTCTGTTCCACCGCTTTAGGGAGGTGAAGGATACGGTGTGGCATAATTCCGATACTCTGGAATTTGTCTATTCGGGTTCGCGCAGGGAATGCGTGGCCGACGCTCTTTTTGAGGTACGCTGCGATGCTTCATACCCCTACAGGTTTCTTAATGTGCGTATTGAAGTCTGCCGTCCCTCCGGCGGCGAACCTCTTATGGCCGACACGCTCTGCTGCGAGGTGTATGACATGACAGGGCGCAGGAATGGCTCTACAAGCGGCTTGCTCTATCAATTGTCGAGCAATCCGCTCTCTCTTGGCACCCTGGCCAGTGATTCGCTTTTATTACGTCTTGTGCATATAATGAACGACACATCACTGGAGGGAATCTCTGATGTAGGCATTAAAATCGTTGAATCTTCATCTCCCTGTCAGAATCAATTCTAAGGAATGTGAACAGCAGGATAGAAAATCCAAGGAACGATGAGCCGCCGTAACTGAAGAACGGCAAGGGTATGCCTATTACCGGCATTATGCCTATTACCATGCCGATATTTATGATAAAGTGAAAGAAGAATATAGAGGCTATGGCATATCCGTAGACCCGTCCGAAACGGTCGCTCTGCCTTTCGGCAAGGTGTATTAGCCTCAGCACGAAGGTTACGAAGACAACCATAACGAACAATGAGCCTGCAAATCCTTGTTCTTCTCCAATTGTGCAGAATATGAAGTCGGTGTCCTGCTCAGGGACATACTTCAGTTTTGTTTGCGTTCCGTTCAGGAAACCTTTGCCGAACATACCGCCTGAACCTATCGCAATCTTCGACTGGTAAACGTTGTATCCTGCTCCCGAATTGTCCTCTTTGAGCCCGAGCAGAACCTCAATCCTTACCTTCTGGTGTGGTTTGAGCACCTCGTGCATGACATAATTGCATGAACTGTAGAAAGCAAGTGCACCTATTATGTAAATGGCGACCCATAGGTTCTTTCCCTCTTTTCTTAGCCTTATGTTGAGCAGAAGGAATATGACATTGAAGGCGAGCAGAAGGTATTGCGTTACCATTATGTCGAATTCTATGAGATATATTGCAACCCAATAGGATAGGAGTGTCACTGAAATATTTACGATTAGCAGAACCAGGGCTGTCCGGGAGTTCTTACACCAGAACTTGACCATAGCGATGGAGAATGCCTGTATGAGCACGGTTACGGCGTAGGGGCCTATGGCAACGGGGAGGTTTTCGAACATATCGTTGCTGTACTTTATTCCGACTACGAAATAGCTGATGGCACTGATGCCCATCAGCAGGAATATGCCGGTCATACCCTCGCGGTAGAGCACCATGAACAGTGCAAGGTATACGAGTGCGCTGCCGGTCTCTTTTTGCCCCACGATTATAGCCATTGGAACCATTATTATTGCAACGCAGTTCATGAAATCCTTGTTGTTGTTTATGTTGAATTCGCGCCGTCCGATAAATGCGGCGAGAGCCAGGGCTGTGGCCGACTTCATGAACTCAGCAGGCTGTATGCTGAACGAGCCGATGGAAATCCAGGAGTGTGAGCCTTTGATGTCTTTTGCAATGAAAATGGTCAGTATGCCGAGCAGCAGTGTACCTATGTATATTATTCCGGAGATGTTGCGGTAGGTGTGCTTGGGAATGCAGAGCAGCAGCATGCCTGTCACAAACGATATGCCCATCCATAGTGCTTGTTTGCCGGTTCTTTCACCTTGGTCAAGGAAATCCAGAAAACTTGTTTCAATGTAACTGTGGCTTGCTCCGCAAATGGCCAGCCAACCCATTATTGCAAGGGTCAGAAAGAGTACTATGGTCCACCAGTCTATCCTGAGCAGTATGTTACCTCTCTTCGGTTCCATAGTTTATAATCTTATTCTGTATCTCTGTTGCTTTTTTCTCGCTATCCTCGGATAACTCTCCGTTGAGATATTTTTCCATAAGCAGTGCTCCTATGGGCACTCCGTAGGTGGCTCCGAATCCGCCGTTCTCAACATACACGGCAATGGCTATCTTAGGGTCATTCATGGGTGCGAAACCCATAAATGCCGAGTGGTCTTTTCCCTTATTCTGTGCTGTTCCCGTCTTGCCACACACGTCAAGCCCGGGAATGTTTGCGGCCCGGCATGTTCCATCGGTTACGGCAAGGCGCATTCCTTCTACAACCTCCTCATAGGCCTTGCGCCCTACCATTGTTTTCTTAGGTGTCAGGTATATGCTGTCAATCTCTTCACCTTCTATTCCCTTTACAATGTGTGGCGGAATGTATGTGCCTCTGTTGGCTATTGTAGCTCCGAGGTTTGCAATCTGCAATGGCGTGAGCGTTACCTCTCCCTGGCCAATGGATATGCTTATGACAGTGGCGGCACGCCAATAGTCGCCATAGTGACGTGTATAGAATTCTGCATTAGGAATCATGCCGCGTACCTCTCCCGGCAGGTCTACACCTAACTTGTAGCCGAATCCCATAGATACCATATAGTCTCGCCATACATTCATGGCCTCCTTTGTGCCTCCCTTGTACTTGTTTGAACCGAACATTCTGTGCAGTCCCCAACAGAAATATGCGTTGCACGATGTTGCTATGGCTGGTTTGAGGGGTGTTGGCGATGAGTGTGCATGGCATCCGAGCTTGAACCGGTTGAAGACAAAGCCTCCGTGGCAAGGAAAACTAGTCTCGGGACTTATAATTCCCTCTTCGAGGAATGTAAGTGCCTGTGATGTCTTGAATGTAGAGCCCGGGGGGTACGTACCCATTATGGCACGGTTCAGCAGTGGCTTCTGCTTGTCTTGTGAGAGCTCCTTGTGGTTCTTGCCGCGCAGGCGGCCTGTGAGCAATGACGGGTCGTATGTGGGCGATGAGACCATGCAAAGAATCTCGCCGGTCTCCGGTTCTATGGCAACTATGCTTCCAATCTTGTTTTCCATAAGTCTCTCGCCAAGCTGCTGCAGTTCTATGTCGATGCTTAGCGTGAGATCCTTTCCGCGTATTGCTGCGGTATCGAGCTCTCCGTTGCGGTATTTCCCCTGAAGTCTGCCGTGGGCATCGCGCAGCAGCACTTCTGTACCTTTACTACCTCTTAAAGCTTCTTCATAGGATGCTTCAATTCCTTGTGTTCCAATGTAGTCGCCTCTCTGGTAGTAAGGATCTTTGTCTATCTTTTTTTGCGAAACTTCGCCTATGTCGCCAAGCAACACTCCTGCTGCGTTGTAGTTGTATTGCCTTATCGAACGTTTGCGTACGTAGAAACCGGGGTAGAGAAACATCTTTTCCTGAAACACGGCGAACTCCTCGGCCGACAATTGTGTCATAAGGTCTTGCTCGGTGAATGAGGAGTATCCCGGATTGAGGTTCTTGTCCTTTATTTTCTTCATCCGTTCGTTGAACTCTTCAAGAGTAATGCCGAGCGTGTTGCAGATATCAAGAGTGTCTATGCCCTTTATTTCTCTTGGCACAAATGTAATGTCGTACGATGGCTTGTTGTATACAAGAAGTTTGCCGTTGCGGTCGTACATGAGGCCGCGTGCCGGGTAGGTTGTCTTCTTGTAGAACGCATTGCTGTCGGCTTTGCTCTTGTAGTCGTTGTCGCCTGTCTGAAGTGAAAATAGCTGTACTGCATAGACTATAAGCACAAGGATAACTGCTCCCGATAATATGTATTTACGTTTGTCGTTGCTGTAATCTTTCATCTTATTTGTTTCTGGAGAATAGTTCAATGACAAAAACGAACAGCATGGTAAGCAGTGTGCTTGATGCTATTCCGGCAAGAAGTGTCAGGGGATAGCTGAACGTGAACATTTCAAGAATGAACAGTATAGCATAGAACAGTGCTATACATAGTGAAGAATAGACGGCATAGCCTCCCCATTTTATGCTTTTTGCACCGGGGATGAAGTCATCGGGCACGCCTTTGTGAGTGAATGCGGCAAGTATGGGATTACGGACAAAGCACATTGCTGTTGCAGCTGCAGAGTGCATTCCCGGGGTATTGCCGAACATATCAACGGCAATGCCGAAAAGAAAACCCCAAACAAGAAGCTCGGCAGTCTTCGTGTGACGTGGCAGCTTTAGAATGAATATGAGATAGATGCACGCCGTAGCATAGCCGAACAGGTGTATGCGGCTGAATATAAGGGCTTGTGCCAATGTGAGCAGAACGAAGTCCCTAATGCGTTTCAGTGTGCTTTTTGTCATTTGTCCTTTATGCTGTTTTCAAGTTCCTCTTGCTCTTCCTTGTTTCTGTTGCCTGCAATGAAGACATTGTCTATTGCTGTGAAATCGACAAACAGTGCGACGCGTGCCTTGAAAAAGAGACCGTCGTCGGAGTCTTCAATCTCATCGATTATGCCTACCGGCAATCCTTCGGGGAAAACAGAGGAAAAACCGCTTGTCACAACTGTGTCACCTTTGCTGAATTCGGTATGCTTGGGCAGGTCTATCAGGTATGAATACCTTATGTCTTCTCCGTCCCATTTCAGTGTGCAGTAACTGTTGCATCCCTTTATCCTGCAGCTTGTGCCGCTTTTGCCGTTAAGCAGAGGGAGTACTATTGTGAAATTGTCTGAGGCGGTGTAGGTGATGCCGATAACACCGCGGTCGTTGAAAACGCCCATCTGTGATGTTACATTGTCGCCTGTGCCCTTGTCAATAGTAATGAGGTAGTTGCTGTTGTTTATATCGCTGTTTACTACTTTTGCAGCCGTGTAGAAGAAAACACTGTCTGTCGCTGTGTAGGGGCTTTCTGCGAGTGCGGTACTCTCCTTGTAGTTCCTCAGTTCCGATTTCAGTGCGTCGATTTCACCCAACAGTTCCCTGTTATAGCTTGCGAGTGCTTCGTTCTCGTCCTTTAGCCCGAAGTATCTCTCTATGTCGGTGATGGCAGAGTAGATATTACCCACAACCCCGTTGGCCGATGTGAACATTGCCGCGCTCTGATAGTTGTTGAAACCGAGAATAAGCACAAAACTGATTCCTTCCAGAAGTATGAAAAGGAACCAGTGGTTGTGCTTGATGAAAAAGTTCAGAATCTTCTGCACGGCATCTGAAGGGATTATCGCATCAAGAACGGATAGGTGAGGTCATTCAATGCCAATGCTGTACCCTTCGCTACGCAGTAGAGAGGGTTCTCGGCGATGTGGAACGGAATGTTTATCTTGTTCGACAATCGTTTGTCGAGTCCGCGAAGCAATGCACCTCCTCCGGCAAGGTAGATGCCGTTGTGGACAATGTCGGCATACAGTTCGGGCGGTGTATGCTCGAGCGCGCTTATGATGGCATTCTCAATCTTGATGATTGACTTGTCGATACAGTGTGCTATCTCCTGGTAGCACACTGGTACCTCAATAGGCATTGCGGTGATGCGGTTAGGACCGTGTACAATATAGTCTTGCGGAGCTTCGTCTCCAAGGTCGGTAAGTGCCGAGCCAACGTGTATCTTTATACGTTCGGCCATACGCTCACTGACACGTA
>CAZAIM010000078.1:0-12146 GCA_964485215.1 uncultured Bacteroidaceae bacterium
TCTTAATATGCGGGCACACTCGGCCAGTGCATTTTCTATCAGCGACCTCAGAGAGATTGCACAGATTTGCGATGCACACAATATCAAGAGTTACCTTACTGTGAACACCATAATCTATGAGGATGACATTCCAATGATGCACAACATTATAGATGCTGCCAAAGAGAGCGGAATCTCGGCTGTCATAGCATCGGACGTTGCAGTTATGCAGTACTGCAACAGAGTGGGCGTTGAAGTGCACCTTTCTACACAGCTGAACATAAGCAATAGCGAGGCTGTAAGGTTCTATGCACAGTTTGCCGATGTTGTGGTGTTGGCACGCGAACTGAATATGGATCAGGTAGCTGCAATACACAAGGTCATTGTAGATGAGAACATCTGTGGTCCAAAGGGGGAATTGCTGCGCATTGAAATGTTCTGCCACGGAGCACTGTGTATGGCTATCTCAGGTAAATGCTACCTTTCGCTCCACCAGCTCGGACGCAGCGCGAACCGTGGCCAGTGCATGCAGATATGCCGCAGAGGATATATAGTAAAGGATCGCGAGAGCGATATCGAACTGGAGGTCGACAATAAGTATATAATGTCGCCAAAGGATTTGAAGACCATCCGTTTCATTGACCGTATGATAGAAAGCGGAGTGCGTGTATTCAAGATTGAAGGACGTGCGCGCGGTCCTGAATATGTGCAGACGGTTGCTGGCTGCTATAACGAGGCTTTGGAAGCATACCTTGCAGGGGAGTTCACCGAGGAGAAGAAAGATGCCTGGGACGAAAGACTCAAGACTGTCTTCAACCGCGGATTCTGGGACGGTTACTATCAGGGACAGAGACTGGGCGAATGGAGCAACATTTATGGCTCCCAGGCTACAGAACGCAAGGTGTATATAGGAAAAGCTATCAAGCACTTCTCTAAATTAGGTGTAGGAGAGTTCCACATTGAGGCAGGCGAGGTGAAGGCCGGTGACAGGATTCTTATTACTGGCCCTACGACCGGAGCTGTTTACCTCGAGCTTGAGGACCCGCGTGTAAACCTGGAGAGTGTTGACACGGTGCGCAAGGGCGACAGGGTATCGTTCAAGGTTCCGGGCAAGGTGCGCCCGAGCGATAAGCTCTACCGCATAGACAAAACAGAACACGGATGTTGCGATTGATACAGGATACACATAACAAAAACGATGGCGACCATTTCAGTCGCCATCGTTTTTGTTCATATATGCTTTTGATTATTCCTCTGTTGCTGCAATGAAATTCCTTACAGGGTTCGCGTACATTTCAAGAATTCTTGTTCGGCAGAACTCGTCGTCGCGCTCCGGAAGGTCTATCTTCTGAACTTGCCCTGCAAGGTAAGCATCGAGTTTTGCCTTATCCTCGGCTGTATACCTGTCGGCAAAACGTGTGTCACCTGTAAGCAACTCATAGAAATAGTAGTTTATAGCCCAGAACCTGTAGTTGCTGTGTATGTGCCTGTCTATGATTCGTGCAACGGCGGCTGTCTTCTCATTCTTGCCCAATGAACGGTCTATCGCATCGATTTCGTCATTTATACAGCCTGCAATGTGGTAGTGTATGCCGCCTTTGTAGCCGAACATTCCTGTCTTCATATTGATGAGGTCGTCTTGCGGTGCCTTCTTCCATTCAGGGTTGTCACGCTTCTGCTGAAACTCCTTAGCTTTCAGGTAATCGCAAGGGTCATATTCGTAAGAGATTGTGGTAGGTGCAATGTTCAGGACCTTCAAAGCATCTATTATGTCGTCTCCGCTGTACATTGAGAGCATCTTTATCAATCCTTCCTGTGTGCGGTCGTTGCTGTCTTTTGCCCGTCCTTCGCGTTGCGCGAGCCAGATGGGCTGCTCGCGTTCGGTAATCGTGTAGTGCATGTAGGACGACAGACGCTTGGATGAGACGAGCATCTCCCTTATTGATGCAGAACGCTGAACGATGAAGCTTCGGTTCACGCGGACAAGTTTCTTTATCCAAGGACGTATTAGAAGGTTGTCGCCAATGGCAATCTCTACGGTGTTGCCAACGGTTTCAACAAAGACAATACACAGGAACGCTGAATCCATAATGATGTCGCGATGGTTCGATATACATAGCGACCTGGCCATACTTTCCTTGTTATCGTAACTGACAGTGAGCCCGCTCGAGAGTTTCTTTATAACCCCCTTAAGGAACGGGTATACTAATGCTTTCTGAAACTCGAGATTGCTCTTTGACGCACGCATTGCGGCTGCAATATGTTCAAACGGTATCTCCTTGAATGCATACCCCATTGCGACCTGGAACTCGGGGTCTGCTATAAGTTCTTCAAATACCTGTGGCAGTTCTTCGGGCATGTAAGGGCGAATGTCATCGTACTCGGCTGGAATCATATGAATAGTCTTTATAGTTTGTAATGGTGTTTGTTTCAAACTGTCGATAGCTTTTCGATACTGCAAAGTACGGCAAAAAAAAACAATAAGCAAATATGAACTGCTATTTTTGTCCATTATTTTGCCGCTTTATCCTTTTTTGAACAAAACCGCATCGTTTTGTGTTGCTATTTATGTACCGTTATGTTTGTGCGGTACAGGGTCTGAGTTCGGTTGATTTCTGTGGTTGAATGACCTGAGAGGCAAGGCGCACAAGCTTTGCCTCTTTTATGATAAACATTTCCTCTGTTTTTGCATTTCCGAATTTTACATATATTTTTGCACTTCCGAATTATTAAAGATCTATTATATGAAATTCTTGAATAAGCTCAAAGGTATTATTCCCGGCGGAGTAATTTGCCTGATAATCTTTTTCCTCCTTTTCGGCTATCTTGCCAGTCAGATGGGGACGGCAAATATGCTGAATACCATTATGAAAACCTCACACGACCTGTTGCTGAACACGGTGTTCTATCTCATGGCAATATGCGTCATCACCGGTGCCATAGGAAAGCTGTTCGTGGAGTTTGGTGTAGTCAAACTGTTTGAGAGAATCCTGCGGCCGCTAATGAAACCACTGTTCAATCTGCCTGGCGTGGCCTCATTGGGAGCGGTGCTTACTTTCCTGTCCGACAACCCGGCGATTATTTCGCTGGCCAAGGATAAGCGTTTTGCAAGCTATTTCAGCAAATTCCAGCTCATTTCACTTACAAACTTCGGAACCGCTTTCGGAATGGGCTTGCTGGTAATAGTCTTTATGGTAGGGCAGGGCTACTTTGCTGAGTCGCTTATAGGGCTGTTCGGTGCCATAGCAGGCTGCATAGTCTCTACTCGTCTGATGCAGCGTTTTGTATTGAAGGCGTATCCGAATTTCAAGATAGAACCTGCCTGTGTGGTAGACAACGAGGAGGCTGTGGAGGAGACCGGCTACAAGAAACCGCTTTTCCAACGCGTACTCGATTCGCTTCTCGATGGCGGGCGTACGGGTGTCGATGTCGGTCTGGCAATAATACCTGGTGTGCTCATCATATCGACCCTTGTAATGCTGTTCACATTTGGTCCTACGAATAGCGGTGAATTTACCGGTGCTGCATATCAGGGTGTAGAACTGCTGCCTTGGATTGGCTCTAAACTGAGTTTTGTATTTGAGTGGCTCTTCGGCTTTTCCGACCCTCATCTTATAGCATTCCCCATAACGGCTCTTGGTGCTGTAGGCGCAGCCTTGGGACTTGTACCCGGCTTTGCGGCAGAGGGCTGGATAGACGGTAATGCCATCGCGGTGTTTACTGCAATAGGAATGTGCTGGAGCGGCTATCTCAGTACCCATACAGCTATGCTCGACACGCTCGGCTACAGGAAACTGACCTCAAAGGCGATTCTTGCTCACACGATAGGTGGCCTGTTTGCAGGAATTGTGGCACATTGGACATATGTAGTTTATAGTTTGATTTAGGATATTATGAAGATAGGTGTTTTGACAGCGATGACCTCTGAATACGGGCAGCTTGCTGCGTTGCTGTGTGATGCCCGGGAGTGCAATAAGGACGGCTTTCCCTACCTTGCAGGTTCGTTAGGCTGCAACGAGATAGTGCTTCGCCAATGCGGAATAGGCAAGGTGAATGCAGCCATTGGCGCGGCAGAACTGGTACGTACGTTCTCTCCCGACATCGTAGTGAGTACCGGTGTTGCCGGTGGCATTGACGAGTGCTTGGGGGTAATGGACGTTGTGGTAAGTTCATCGCTTGTGTACCACGATGTGTGGTGTGGTATGGGGTGCGAGTATGGACAGGTGCAGGGAATGCCTGCTCAGTTCCCTGCAGGTGAAAAACTATGGCAGTCGGCTCTCTCCCTCAATTCCTTGCCCGGGAACAATACAAGAATACACGCCGGTCTCATATGTACCGGAGACCAGTTCATAACAAGCCGTGAAGAACTGGACAATATAAAGTCAAGGTTTCCTGCCGGTCTTGCTGTCGACATGGAGTCGGCAGCCATTGCCCAGGTATGCCATATCTATAATGTCCCCTTTGTGAGTTTCAGAATAATAAGTGACACGCCAGGTGTTGACAAACACATTCAGCAGTATGAGAATTTCTGGGGAGAAATGGCCGACCGCTCTTTTGGCGTTACACGTCTCTTCCTTTCTAAACTTTGATGCTTATGGACAAGATACCAAGTTTTACAATCGACCATTTACGCCTAAAGCGTGGAATATATGTCTCGCGACAGGACGAGGTAGGCGGTGAAACCGTGACTACTTTCGATGTGAGAATGAAAGAGCCTAATCGTGAACCGGTTCTGAGCCCCAGTGCGATACACACAATAGAACATCTTGCTGCAACTTTTCTGCGTAATCATCCTGTTTGGGCTTCCCGTATAATCTATTGGGGGCCAATGGGCTGTCTCACAGGGAACTATCTTATTGTACGTGGCGACCTCTCTTCATCCGATGTGTTGCCGCTTTTAAAGGAGACATTCGGGTTTATAGCATCGTTCGATGGAGATGTCCCGGGAGCCTCGGCTCGTGATTGCGGAAACTATCTGCTGATGAATCTTCCTGAGGCGCGTTGGGAGGCGAGGAAATATCTCTGCGAGGTTCTTGAGTGCGCATCGGATGAGACCCTTAATTACCCGGGCTGATGCCTGAATAAACAAAGAAGTCAGCAATTGCTGACTTCTTTGTTGTCCTACCCGGATTCGAACCAGGACAAACAGAACCAAAACCTGTTGTGCTACCATTACACCATAGGACAATCCTTAATGCCCTCTTTTGAAGAGCGATGCAAAGGTATTATATTTAGTCGAGAATGGCAAATATTTTTATCCCTTTTTGATTCAGTTCAGGCATACGGTCTCTCCTCGGGCTTCTTGAAAGAAATGCAAGAAGAGGGCTGTCTCGCAACTTATTGCTGCAAAATTATGCGTTTAATACTGTTTTTTATTAACTTTGCATAGTTTGCAATTTCCGTGTCACTTGCAGGCGTATGTTGAAAAACAGTAGCTTTGATTGCAAGAAATAACTTTACAGAAATTTAAACAGTATTAAGAGTATACTATGTTCAGGAAGGTTTGGAATTATATCACCACTGCGTTCCGCTGGGTCAGGAAGCACAAGTATTTGGTCGTGACGCTAATATTTCTGCTTTTTGTATTCGTTATCGATGACAACAGCATGATAAAGCATATCGGTAACCAGCAGAAGATTTCGGAGCTCAAGGCCGAGATAGCTCAATTGCGCCGCGACTCGGCAAAGGTTATGATGCAGCAGATGCAGTTTGACAAGCCTGGCGAAATTAGTGAGATTGAAAAGATTGCCCGTGAGAAGTATGATATGCAAAACGAGAATGAGGATGTTTTTATTATAGAATGATGAAAAAACTGTTGAATATAATGTATTATGCAGGTGCCATTACGCTGCTGCTTGGTGCTGCTTCAAGAATTGCTCTTCCCCAAATATATTGCTACATTTACATGGTGGGTGCTGTGCTGTTTGCTTTGGCGCAGTTCTTTCTGCGCCCCGATTTTAAAGGGTTGACACTGCGTCGTCTTGTGTGGCAGCAGCAGCTTGCCGGTCTCTTCTTCATTGCAGCCGGCGTGCTCATGTTTACCAATGTGCGCAATGAGTGGATTGTGGTTCTTTCCTGTGGTGCGATAATAGAACTCTACACTTCATTCAGAATATCACACGAACTGAAGAAACAGGAACGTAGTTGAACTGTTTTGCCGTTCCTGGTTATCTCAGCCTGATGACATCGCCCACTTTCAGCTTTGTATAGCTGTTGTATTGCGGGTTCATCCTGTATATGTTCTTGAGCCTTATTCCGTATATCTGGGATATCCGGTAGAGGCTCTCGCCATCGCGGGTAGTGTGGAATTCGAACTCTCTGCCGGCCTTGCTGTTCTTCTTTTCCAGGTATATTGTATCGCCTTCCTTTATGCTGTAGCCTTTGTACAGGTCGTTGTTGTTCCTGAGGCTACGTTTTGATATGCCGAATTCCTTTGACAATGTCTCGAACGTGTCTCCCTCCTTTGCCAGGATGTACAGGAGCCCGTTGGCTTTGAGCACTTCCCTTCTGCCACTTGTTGCAGAGACTGTAGGGCTCTCTGCTCTTTTGTGCACCTCCTTCGTGCTGTAGCTGTCGTAGACGTACAGTCCGTATCTTTCAATAATGCCTATCAGTTTCTTGTCGTAATCCTTGTCTTCGGCATATCCGGCCTTCTTCAGCCCTTTAGCCCATCCTTTGTAGTCGTCTCTGTCGAGTTCGAAAAGGAATTGGTACCGGCTGTTTACTATGAGAAAATTCGAATGGTCCTCATACGACTCCAGAGCATTCTTGTATGCCCTGAAATTGCACCATCTGCCGTTGTCGAACGATTTTACCGATTTGCCTTTCCATCTTTTGTCGGCTTTGACTCCAAAATGGTTGTTGGCCTTTGCTACAAGTCCGCTTTTTCCGGCACCGCCTTCAAGTATAGCCTGTGCGAGGGTGATGCTTGCCGGAATGTTATGCCGCTCCATCTGCTCGACTGCAACCGGATAATAGGTGAGCAGGTAGCGTTCTGTGTCGTTCTTGGCCTTGGAGTAATCGGCTGCCGGCCTGTTGGCTGTTGTTGCTGTCTTTGTTGTTGTGCACCCGGCAAATACAATCGCGACAGCTGCAATCAGCAGTTGTATGTTCTTCATGAGCTTGTTTCTGAATTTGTCACAAAATAAATGAATAAATTGATTATACGCAAGAAATTGTCTATATTCGCACAAAGATAACGTTCTCTTTTTTGTTATATAAGAAACTTAACGATATAACTTCAGACAGTTTCTAAGCATAAAGGGTTATGTTGTCATTAAGCAGTTTCTAAAAAGTGTATGGGTTATGAAAGAGATGATTCTGCAGTCAAAGGTCAATGTTTGTGCCTATGACGAACTAAGCGATAAGGAGAGGGAGGTTGTAGATGCTGCACGCAAGGCTACCGCGAATAGCTATGCGGTATATTCGCACTTCAATGTAGGTGCAGCAGTGCTTCTCGACAACGGTATGATAATCTGCGGTACCAATCAGGAGAACGCAGCCTATCCTTCGGGGCTCTGCGCAGAGCGTACAACGCTCTTCTGGGCAAATTCGCAGTATCCTTCCAATGCGGTGGAACTGCTCGCCATAGCTGCACGTACCGGAGCCGGTGAACTGCAGGTTCCTATACCTCCTTGCGGTGCCTGCCGTCAGGTAATTCTTGAGACAGAGAAACGCTATGGCAAGCCAATACGAATAATATTGTATGGCTCACGGGAATGTTATGTGGTAGAGGAGGGCATTAAAGCACTGTTGCCTCTCTCCTTCGATTCTGCCTTTCTTGAGTAAGGTGCCGATGTTTGCAATGT
Organism: uncultured Bacteroidaceae bacterium; assembly: GCA_964485215.1. Lineage (GTDB taxonomy): Bacteria > Bacteroidota > Bacteroidia > Bacteroidales > Bacteroidaceae > HGM04593. The sequence goes on from CAZAIM010000078.1 coordinate 7,788, forward strand.
CAGTATGAAGAAGATTATGTTCGTGTGCCACGGGAACATCTGTCGCTCTCCGATGGCCGAGTTTGTTATGAAATCACTTGTTGAGAACTCTTTTGCAAGTGACGATGTATATGTTGAATCCTCTGCTACAAGCAGCGAGGAGATTGGTAACGGCATTTATCCGCCGGCAGCCTGCACGCTCTCCCTGCATGGCGTTCCTTGTGAGGGGCACAGGGCACGACGCTTTACAATGGACGACTACAACAGTTTTGATATGGTTGTTGTCATGGAGGATTACAACCGCAGGAACCTTATGAGAATAATTGGCTGTGACTGCGATGCCAAAGTGTGGAAACTGCTCGATTTTGTGGCCGATGAACCACAGCGTTGTGCTGGAGCCGACATTTCCGACCCCTGGTATCATGGCAATTTTGACAAGACATACAAGGAGATTGATGCCGGATGCAGGGCTCTTCTCCGTTATTTGGATATATGATAGAGAATTCCCGTCCGACTGACGACAGAGTGATAATGGGCATTGACCCCGGAACAAATATTATGGGGTATGCCTTTATAGGCGTGAACGGCAATCGTGCCCGTCTCATAGCTATGGGTGTCATCGATATGCGCAAGTGTAAGGATATGTATATGAAGCTTGGCGAGATATTCAGCAGGGTGCAAGGGCTTATAAACTCCTACCTCCCCGATGAACTTGCCATTGAGGCTCCTTTCTTCGGGAAGAATGTCCAGAGTATGCTCAAGCTTGGCCGGGCACAAGGTGTTGCTATCGCTGCGGCCATAAGCCGCGAGGTCCCTATTCATGAGTATGCTCCTATGAAGATAAAGATGGCCATTACGGGTAACGGCTCCGCTTCGAAGGAGCAGGTTGCCGATATGCTTCGCCGTATGCTTAATATTTCGGATGATGATATGCCTCATTTTATGGATGCTACCGATGCACTGGGCGCGGCTTTCTGTCATTTCATACAGCGTGGAAAGCCTGAGAGCGGCAAGAAGTACTCTTCTTGGGCCGACTTTGTGAACAAGAATCCGGGCAAGGTGAAATAATGCGGCCGTGTGCCGTTATTCGTAAAGTTTGTAGGTGGTGCGCAGAACCTGGAATTCGGTGCGGCGGTTCAGCTGGTGGCAAATCTCCTTTTCCTCCTCCTCGAGCGTGTTTATGAACTCTTCGCTTAGAATGTCACCTTCCTGCAGGAATGTGTATTTCTCCGTCATCTTTTTCGTAACCTCTTTTGGCTTGCCTTCGCCGTATCCTACAGCCGTGAGCCTCTCCTTTTCTATGCCTTTCTCAATAAGGAACTTAACAACAGCCTCGGCACGTGCCTGCGAGAGCCTTTCGTTGTAGCGGTCGCTGCCGCGGAAGTCGCAGTGTGAACTGAGCTCTATTGTTACATTCGGGTTCAGTTCGAGCAGTTTGACCAGCTCGTTGAGCGATGAGGCCGACTCGGCAGTCAAGGTTGCCTTGTCGTATTCGTAGAAAATATTGTCTATGAGTACAGGGCGTGTTATTGATGGCAATGCAAAGTCGCGCTGGTATTCGTGCTCTCCCTCAATGGAATCGGTGTCCAGTTCCTGCATAGTGTTCAGATAACCTTTACAGGTGCCAAGCAGCACATATCTTACACCCGGCGTAACACGCACGCTGTATGAACCGTCGTTCATCACTCCAAAACTGCTGTTGGTGCCATCGTCGCCAATCATATAGATTATGCCTTGCGGCAGTTCGTAGCCATCCTTTTCATATATCCATCCGTAAAGGGTGTGCACGGTCTCTGGCAGCATGAATGAGTATATGTGATCCCAACCGCGGGCATCGCCTCTGTTCGATGTGAAATATCCGCGGTACAGGCCTGGTGCGAATGTGATGCCGAAATCGTCGCCGTTGGAATTTACCGGTGCGCCGATGTTGCTCACGCTCCACACCGAGTCGTTTTCCTGTGTGGCGTAGAATATGTCAAGACCGCCCATTCCCGGATAGCCGTCCGAGGAGAAGAATAGTTCTCCTTTTGGGCCGAATGCCGGAAACTGCTCATCGCCTTCGGTGTTTATGCCCGGCCCCAGGTTCTCAACCACGCCTTCAAGTGCCTTGCTTGGGCCAATATAGAATTTCCATATGTCGAGCCCTCCGTGTCCGCCAGCCATGTTCGATGTGAAATAGAGCCAGTTGCCATCGGGCGACACCGCCGGATGGGCATAGGCCGAAAGGGTGTCGTTCTGAATCCTTACCTCTTCGGGCTTGCTCCATGAGGCATCGCTACGGTTGCTCTTGAATATTGATGCGAAACGTGGATAGTGCTCGTCGGTGACACAACGTGTGAAGTACATGACTTTTCCATCGGGCGTGAAGGCGCAGGCACCATCTTCATATTCGCCGTTTACATCGCTCTCTATCTTCTCGCTTTTCTGCCATTTGCCCTTTTCGTCTCTTTTGGTAATGAACAGGTCGGCGTGTTTCTGTCCTGTTATTCCGCTGAGGTCTTCTCCGGTCGCCTCCTTGCGAGTGCTGGTTGTAACAATCATTGTAGTATCTTCACCTACATATGCAGGGCAATAGTCGCTTCGTTGGCCATTGAGTTCCTTCGATTTCTTTACGATATATCGTGTCGGGTTCTTTTTCCAGTCGGCCGATTGCCTTGCCGATTCAAACCCTATCTTTGCCATACGGTTGTCGGGAGCCAGTTCGAGGAATGCCTCATAGCTCTTCTGTGCAGCCTTGTAGTCTCCTTTCTCCAGCTGGGCATCGGCAAGGTAGAGCAGGGCTGTCGAGTCGGAACAGCCATACCTGACGGCATTCTGGTATGCACCGACGGCTCTTACCGCATTGTTCCCTTTGCGGTAGCATTCGGCCATCTTCCATGCAACCTCAGCACGTTTGCTTTTCTCCTTGGGAGCAATCTTGCGGTATGCTTTCTTGTACTCCTTGGCGGCCTCGTGATACTCCATGATGGCTGCATACTGGTCTCCTTTTCTGATGCTTTTCTCGCTGCTGCAGGCAATGGCAAGCAGCAGTGCTGTCAGTACCGATATGTAATTTATGCTCTTGCTCAAGACGTTGTATTTAGAAACTGTTATAATAATCCTTTATTATAACTGAAAAAACCGCTTTTTATTATATGCCCCCAGAATTTTATCTCCTTGTCCATACCTCAAACAATATGGCGGCCGTGGCCGCCATATTGTTTGAGGTATGTTGCTATGTTTACTTTGTGCTATTGTTCTTTATGAAATCAATAATCTCGCTTATGTATCCGAACGCCATGCCTACAACAGTGTCTGCAGCTCCGTAGTAGACGGCAACCTTGTCGCCCTCATTCAGTGCAGCGCAAGGGAATACTACATTTGGCACGTCGCCGGCAAGTTCGTACGGTGCTGCAGGTGCAAGCAGGTAGGGCTTGGTGCGGAACAGAACCTTTGACGGGTCTTCCTTGTCGAGCAAGGCTGCACCCATTGAGTAGCGGAATCCGTTGCAAGTAGTTATTACTCCGTGGTAGAAGAGTAGCCAGCCTTCATTGGTGAGAATGGGTACAGAACCGGCTCCAATCTTTGTACATTGCCATGCACTTTCGGGGAATGGAGTAACCTTCATCACGCAACGGTGTTCGCCCCAGTATTTCATATCGGGGCTGTAGCTTATGTATATGTCGCCGAAGGGTGTATGTCCGTTGTCACTCGGTCGGCTCAGCATTGCATACTTGCCGTCAATCTTCTGCGGGAAAAGGACACCGTTGCGGTTGAATGGCAGGAAAGCATTCTCACACTGGAAAAACTCCTTGAAGTCAAATGTGTAACCGATGCCGATTGTAGGTCCATGGTAGCCATTGCACCAGGTTATCCAGTAGCGGTCCTCAATCCAGGTAACGCGTGGGTCATACTTGTATTCCGATTCAATCATCTCTGTATTGCCGGCCTTGAACACGATAGGCTCGTGTTCAATCTCCCAGTTGATGCCATCTTTGCTGAATCCGGCAAATATGTTCATCTGTACAGCCTTGTTGTCACAACGGAAAACACCTGCATAACCATCCCCGAAAGGAACGACAGCACTGTTGAATATACTGTTCGATGTGGGGATTGCATAACGGTCTATAACGGGGTTCTTTGAGTATCGCCACATAACATCGGCGCAGCCTGCCGGTCGTTCTTCCCAGGGCATTGTAATCTTTTCGCTCATAGTTCTATATTGTTGGTGTTTAAATGCTTGCAGAAGCCTGTTGCATGGAGTGCTTCGGGCTATCTGCAAAATTGCTGTAAAGATAGTAAACTGTATAAAAAATATCGGCTTTTGCCGATATTTTTTATTGTAAATTCACTACTGTCCACTAAAAATTGTGGACGATTAAAAATTAAATAAACTTGGTT
>CAZAIM010000079.1:0-12050 GCA_964485215.1 uncultured Bacteroidaceae bacterium
AGCATCTGCCTTACAAGCAGAGGGTCGGCGGTTCGAATCCGTCAACGTCCACAGATGACAGACCTGCGCCGAGCGTGGGTTTTTTTGTTTAGATGCTCTTTAGTCTTGCCTGTTGTTCCGCGACAATAGAAGGCGCGATGCCGCCTGTTTCGGCTTCAGGCTTTGAAGCGTAGTGATAAATGTTTATTTTTGATAAACTTTATGTGCGATTTGAGTGTTTGTGGTTAAAAAGTGCTATTTTTGTATTTCAAAACATTTATATATAGGAAATATGGACTTGAATATTCTTACAGCAATTTCTCCAATTGACGGCCGTTATAGAGGCAAGACTGATGCTCTTGCTGCCTATTTCTCGGAGTACGCTCTAATTAAGTATCGTGTTTTTGTAGAGATTGAGTACTTCATTGCGCTTTCAGAACTTCCGATACCTCAGCTTGCGGCTCTTGATAAAGGGCTTTTCCCAAGACTTCGCGAGATATACAAGAACTTCAGTGCAGCCGATGCAGCAAGGGTAAAGGAGATAGAGAGAGTTACCAATCATGATGTCAAGGCCGTAGAGTATTTCATAAAGGAACAGTTTGATGTTATTGGTGGCCTTGACGCTTTCAAGGAGTTCATACATTTTGGCCTGACCTCACAGGATATAAACAATACTTCCGTTCCCTGTTCCATCAAGGATGCCTTGAACGAGGTTTACTATCCGGCTATTGAGGAACTTGTCGCTCAACTCAGAGAGTATGCCGATGCCTGGAAGGATATTCCAATGCTTGCACGCACTCATGGTCAGCCAGCGTCTCCAACGCGTCTCGGGAAAGAGGTCATGGTGTTCGTGTACCGTCTTGAGACACAGCTTGCCGAGTTGAAAAAATGTGTGATATCGGCCAAGTTCGGCGGTGCGACAGGTAATTTTAACGCTCACAGGGTCGCTTATCCTTCTATCGACTGGAAGTGCTTTGCAAATGGTTTTGTGGAAAACAGCCTCGGTCTGAAACGTGAAGAATATACAACACAGATATCCAATTATGATAACCTTGCCGCGCTTTTCGATGCAATGCGTCGCATAAACATAATAATAATGGATATGGACAAGGACTTCTGGCAATATATATCCAATGAGTTCTTCAAACAGAAAATCAAGGCCGGCGAGGTTGGTTCAAGTGCTATGCCGCACAAGGTGAATCCGATAGACTTTGAAAACAGTGAAGGCAACTTGGGCATAGCAAATGCAATTCTTGACCATCTGTCAATGAAGTTGCCTATTTCGCGTTTGCAGCGCGACCTTACCGATTCAACAGTGCTGCGCAATGTGGGTGTTCCTATGGGGCATATGATGATTGCAATAAAGAGTTCGCTTGTAGGTTTGCGTAAGCTTCTGCTTAATGAAAAGGCGATATATGATGAACTGGACAATTGCTGGAGCGTGTGTGCCGAAGGTATACAGACAATATTGCGTCGTGAGGCTTACCCCAACCCGTATGAGGCGTTGAAGGCTTTGACACGCACCAATGAAGGTATAAACAGGGATACACTGCTTCGCTTTATCGACAGCCTGGAGGTTTCGGACAGCGTGAAGGATGAACTGCGCGCAATAACACCGCATTCATATACCGGTTTATAAGAATATAATTTGGACCGTGAGGTTCGTAAAATATTTATAGATGAGTGATTATAAGGAAAGACGCTCGGATGGATTTTCTCCGAGAGGTAAGAGAGAGAGGGTTTCTTTTAACCCGAATTTCGGAAGTGACAATAAACTGAAATCGCGTCCGCGCTTTAACAAGAACGGCGATGAACGCCAGCGGATGAATGGCGGCAATGAAGATTTTGGCCGTGCAAAACAGTTTACATTCAAGAACCGTGGCTCGAATTTCAATGATGGCGAGACGTTCCGCCAAAGCCGTTCAGGTGGCGAATTCAAGCCGCGTTACGGCTCCGTTTCAAACCAGTACGGTTCCCGACAAGGCTTCCGCTCCAATAGCGGTTTCTCTCATAATGAGAAAGCGTATGGAACAAGACCGTATTCAGGCAATCAGGCAGAACGCCGTCCGGCCTACAGCAATAACGGCAATCGTAGGGGTGCTTATGACCCAAATGCAAAATACAGCAACAAGAAGCGCGCGGCATATCGTGAGGCTACAATAGACCCGAATGCGCCTTTAAGGCTGAATAAATATCTTTCAAACGCCGGAATGTGCTCTCGCCGTGAGGCCGACAATTATATAACAGCCGGCTTGGTTACAGTCAACGGTGTTGTCGTTACTGAACTTGGAACGAAGGTTATGCCGACAGACGACGTTCGTTTCAATAACGAGCGTATAAACCCGGAGCGTAAGGTTTACGTGCTGCTTAATAAGCCAAAGGATTGCGTTACAACTGTCGATGACCCTCAGGAGCGCAAGACTGTAATAGACTGTTTGCGCGGAATAGGTAAGGAGCGTATATATCCCGTGGGACGTCTCGACCGCAATACAACCGGTGTGCTCCTTCTCACTAACGATGGCGACTTGGCATCAAAGCTTACGCATCCGAAATTCATGAAAAAGAAAATATACCACGTTACTTGTGACAAGAACGTTGCTATGTCCGATATGGATATGCTCGTGAACGGAATTGAGCTTGAGGACGGGCCTGTATATGCCGACGAGGTTACATATGTGAATGATGCCGACCGCTCTCAGATTGGTATCGAGATTCACTCAGGCAAGAACCGTATCGTGCGCCGTATGCTCGAGCATCTTGGCTATCGTGTGAACAAACTCGACCGCGTGTTGTTTGCAGGTCTTACCAAAAAGAATCTCAGACGTGGCGATTGGCGTTACCTTACAGAAAAAGAGGTGAACATGTTGCGTATGGGTGCGTATGAATAGTTAATGGATAAAGGGTTACTCCTTTAATAATAGACAATAATGAAAACGATAAAGCGAACAAGAATATCGGACCTACTCAAGAGCAAGGAGGCCGGTATCGAGGTGAATGTGAGAGGTTGGGTAAGAACCCGCCGCAGTAGCAAACAGGTTGCTTTTGTGGCACTCAACGACGGTTCAACAATCAACAACGTTCAGGTTGTTGTCGATGTTGACAAGTTTGATGAGGAGCTTTTGAAGCAATTTACAACCGGTGCCTGTCTTAGTGTGAACGGTATATTGGTTGAGTCTATCGGTGGCGGCCAATCCGTTGAGATACAGGCGACAGAAATTGAACTTCTCGGTGCTTGTGACAACACTTATCCTTTGCAGAAGAAAGGCCAGACAATGGAATTTATGCGCACAGTGGCTCATCTCCGTCCACGTACAAATACCTTCGGTGCTGTATTCCGCATACGTCACAATATGGCTTATGCCATTCATAAATTCTTTCACGATAAGGGGTTCTACTATTTCCACACTCCTATTATCACAGCATCGGATTGTGAGGGTGCAGGCCAGATGTTCCAGGTTACAACAATGAATCTCTATGACTTGAAGAAGGACGAGAACGGAAGCATAAGGTATGACGATGATTTCTTCGGAAAACAGGCGAGCCTTACTGTCTCTGGTCAGCTTGAGGGTGAGTTGGCTGCGACCGCACTTGGTGCAATATATACCTTCGGCCCGACATTCCGTGCAGAAAACTCAAACACTCCACGCCATTTGGCTGAGTTCTGGATGATAGAGCCAGAGGTCGCATTCAATGATATTGTCGATAATATGGAACTGGCCGAGGAGTTCATAAAATATTGCGTTCAGTGGGCTCTCGACAACTGTATGGAGGATATCACTTTCCTCAATAATATGATTGACAAGGAACTCATAGAGCGTTTGCGCTCTATCGTAAGCACCGAATTTGTGCGTTTGAGTTATACCGATGGTATAAAGATTCTGGAGGATGCTGTTGCTGCCGGTCACAAGTTCGAGTTCCCTGTATACTGGGGTGTCGATTTGGCTTCGGAGCATGAGCGTTATCTGGTGGAGACTCACTTCAAACGTCCGGTTATCCTCACTGATTACCCCAAGGAAATTAAGGCGTTCTACATGAAGCAGAATGAGGACGGAAAGACTGTCCGCGCCATGGATGTCCTTTTCCCGAAGATTGGTGAGATTATTGGCGGTTCTGAGCGTGAGGCTGACTATGATAAGCTTCTTGCGCGAATACAGGAGATGAACATACCGATGAAGGATATGTGGTGGTATCTCGATACCCGCCGTTATGGCTCTTGTCCGCACTCGGGCTTTGGTTTGGGTTTTGAGCGTCTTCTGTTGTTTGTGACAGGTATGTCAAACATACGTGATGTGATACCTTTCCCACGAACTCCGAATAATGCAGAGTTCTGATATCTGTGGAAGTGGCTAAGAATATTTTTTATCCTGAACAAAAAGATGGCGAAAAGCCATCTTTTTGTTTGCCGTATTGCGAAATAAACTTAAAACAGTTTTTTATCTGCAATAAAAATATTATACTCGCGTTATCTTACTAAAGGCTGACAACAGGACTATGGACAATAACCGTTATTGTGTGATTATGGCAGGCGGGCAGGGTACCCGCCTTTGGCCAATGAGCCGCAAGGCTTACCCTAAACAGTTTCAGGACTTACTCGGCTGTGGCAGAACGCTGCTGCAGCAGACCTATGACCGTTATTGCCGCATTATCCCCAAGCAGAATATAATAATATCTACCCACATTGATTATACCGACATCGTGCGTGAACAGTTGCCCGATGTCCCGGCGTGTCAGGTCATACACGAACCTGCATTCCGTGGTACGGCACCGAGTATTGCCAATCTGGCCTGTCATATACGTACCATAAACCCAAATGCCAATATAGTTGTGGCTCAGAGCGACCAGCTGATTCTCGATGAGGATAAATTTTCCGATACAGTCAGCAAAGGGCTTGACTTTGTAGCCGACAACAACAAACTGGTTGTTATTGGAATCAAACCGACATGCCCCGAGACCAGATATGGATATATACAGGTCGAAGGAGCCGAAAGCGGGACGCCTTTCTACAAGGTCAGGACCTTTACGGAGAAGCCGGCATTGGAGTTTGCGAAGGTGTTTGTGGAGAGTGGTGAGTTTTATTGGAATTCGGGCCTTTATATATGGAATGTGCAGTCTATAATATCGACGCTTACGGAGCATCTGCCCGATATGATGCGCCAGCTCGAGGAGATTTATCGCGAAATACCCGACCGCGATAAACGCCGTAGGCGCGGGTATGAAATATATACTTCGTTTCCTAATGCATCTATTGATGCAAGTGTTATGGAGCGGGCCGACAATGTGTATGTTGTTGTCGGTGAGTTCGGTTGGGCCGATATCGGTACTTGGGATACTCTCTATACTGTCATGCCGAAAAATGATGCAGGGAATGTTCTTCCGGCCAATGATGTTCTTGTATACGACAGCTGTAATAATGTTGCAATGATGCCTAAGGGTAAGCTGTTGGTTCTGCAGGGTGTAGACGAACTTCTTGTCGTCGATTCAGACGATGTGCTTATGATTTGCCGTAAGGGGCACGAAAAGGAGATAAGGAAAATTCTGAACGATGCAAAGATGAGGGTCGGAGAGGATATTGCATAGAAAAATGCTTGATAGGGGTAGCTGTGAAAAAGTTACCCCTATTCTATTACCCAATCGGCATTATGTGCCTTTGTCTTCATCGGGTCATAGTGCAAGTCTTTGCTGTCGGGTATATTTACCTTGTAGCTCTTCCTGCTCTTGTTTGTCAGCGCGGAACCTCTAATCCAGGGGTTAGCTTCGCGTAGCTGCAGATATGTCAACCCGTGTTTCTTGGCAAAGTCGGCCCAAGAGTGGATGCTGCCGCTAACAATAACGCTCTTGTATGGTATTACCGGGTAGAGGTCGCTGCTGTGTAGTATAAACCCGTAGTCCGAAGGCTTGGCGAAGATGGTCTTGGCTGCAAGCAGGCGGAAGATATATCTTGATGTCTCGGGGAGCAGCACAAGGTCTATTGCCTTGTTCTGTTTCTGTGCTTCTATGCGTTTCTTCACATTTGCCCGGCCTGTATTGTAGCTTGCAGCAACGGTTAGCCAGTCACCGTATTCCTTATATGAATCCTTCAGGTATCTGCAGGCAGCGCGCGTCGCCTTTTCGATGTTGAACCTCTCGTCTACCTCTTTGTTTACCTCAAGTCCATACTCTTTTCCGGTGCCCTCGAGAAATTGCCACAATCCACCTGCACCGGCCGGTGAACGTGCCTCAATGTCGCCATTGCTTTCTATTATCATAAGGTACTTGAAGTCTTCGGGAATGCCACACTCCTTCAATATCGGCTCTATGATGGGGAATAGCCTGTTGGCCCGCTTGATTTGCAATGTGGTGTTTATGTGCGAGTAGCTGAATGCCAGCATCTCCCTGTCCATCCGCTCCCTGCGGTCTTGCGCTGTAAGGTCTATCTTATCGCCTGCAAATGTTACCTCTTTGGGAACTTCTGGCATTACAATGTTATATTGTCCGCTTCTCTGTATGACGGTGCTGTCGGCAGGAGAACTCTCCTTAGGCGTTGACGCGCTTGACAGAACTATTATGATTGCAGGCAGCAACAGTGCCAGTGTCGATGGAAATATGTATCTTCTCTTCATTTGCAGTGTCCGTTAATGTTATGTGGCTGCAAAAGTAGTGCTTTAAACGTCAAATATCAAGTTCTTTTGTTGATTCGCATCGCTTTTTTTTGTTCCTTTGTAAAATATTTGAAGTTCATAGGTAAGGTGCCCGCAGTTGTCGCTAGCCCATAGCCTAAGAACAGAATTGATTTATTGACATTTATATGGGAGAATTTGAATTGATTGCAAAGACTTTCCAAGGGCTTGAGGAGGTCTTGGCGAAGGAACTTGTAGCTTTGGGTGCAAATAATGTTCAGCTTGGCCGCCGTATGGTCTCCTTTACGGGTGACAAGGCTCTTATGTACAAGGCCAATTTCCATTTGAGGACAGCTGTCAGAATCTTAAAGCCGATACTTCATTTCAAGGCGGCAAATGCCGATGAGGTATATAATGTGGTGAAGTCAATCGAGTGGGAACAGTATCTCGACTCTAATTCAACATTCTCTGTCGACTCTGTAGTATACAGTGATATTTTCCGCCATTCAAAATTCGTTGCATACCGTGTCAAGGATGCTATTGCCGATTATTTCAACGAGAAGTACTCGGAACGTCCTTCTGTTCGTCTCAACAATCCGGACCTGGTGTTCCACATACACATTGCCGGGGAGGATTGTACGCTCGCATTTGACAGTTCGGGCGAGTCGCTGCATCGTCGCGGTTACCGTGTCGAGACCGGTGCTGCCCCTATCAACGAGGTTCTTGCTGCTGGTATGATTATGCTTACGGGCTGGAATGGCGAGTGCGATTTGATAGACCCGATGTGTGGCTCGGGAACAATTCCCATTGAGGCTGCACTCATTGCGCGCAACATAGCTCCGGGTGTATTCCGCAAAGGCTATGCCTTTGAGAAATGGAAGGATTTTGACAGCGAACTCTTCAAGTCGATATATGATGACGATTCGGCTGAGCGCGAGTTCAAGCATAAGATATACGGATACGATGTAGATGGCCGAATGGTTGCATGTGCGCGCCGCAATGTCAAGTCTGCGATGATGGGCGATATCATTGAGATTGAATGCCGCGACATAAAGGACTTCATCGAACCGGCGGAGCGGGCGTTGATGATAGTCAACCCTCCTTACGGTGAACGTCTTGTGCTTGAGAACCTGTTGCAGGTATATAAGGAACTTGGTTCCCGTTTAAAGCATTCATTCCAAGGAAACGAGGCTTGGATTATAAGCAGCAGTTACGATTGTTTCGATCAAGTAGGTCTCAAGGCTTCGGCGCGTATACCTTTGTATAACGGTGACCTCGACTGCGAGTTCCGCAAATATGAACTTTTCCAGGGTAAGTATAAAGGTTTCCGCGATGAGGGTAATGAACTCAAGAAGGAGTTCGCGCCTCTGAAGCGCAAGTCGCGCCTGACAGGTCTTGACGGTGAGCCTCGTCCATCGCGTCGAGAGCGTGCCGAAGATGCTTACTCGAGTGAAATAGACAGTGAATCTATGCGTCGCCGCCGCGAACTGGAGTCTTATTTTGGCACCATGAAGGCAAAACGTGTAATATCCGGCGACGAGAGAAGAGAATGCAGAGATGAACGTCAGCCGCGAACAGAATGTCGTGAAGGACGTTATGGCGAGCGTCGTGATAGCCGTCCGGCAGGCCGGCGTGATGAACGTGGAGAGCGCAGGTATGATGGCCGCGGACGTGATAATGCACCACGGGGCAGACGGAATGAACGTGGTGGCAATGGCAGGCCGGGTAGCCGTCCTGCCGGTGAATTCAAGCCATTGCGTGGCGGAAAGCGTGGCGGAAAGTAAGTAAGGAACAAAGGGATTAACCCCACAACAAAAATATCACAGTTATGAAGATTTTGCTTTTAGGTAGTGGCGGCCGCGAGCACGCTCTTGCGTGGAAGATTGCTCAAAGCCCTAAAGTTGAGAAACTTTTCATTGCCCCGGGTAATGCTGGTACAAAAGAGGTTGGCGAGAATGTCGATATAAAAGTCTGCGATTTTGATGCAATAGCTGATTTTGTCATTGCCAATGGAGTAGGTATGGTTGTCGTTGGTCCCGAAGACCCGTTGGTAAAGGGTATATATGACTATTTTCAGGCCGACGAACGTTTGTGTGGCATAGCTGTGATAGGTCCTTCAAAGGCCGCAGCCGAGCTTGAGGGAAGCAAGAGTTTTGCAAAAGACTTTATGCTGCGTCATTCAATTCCGACTGCAGCCTACAAAGCTTTCACTGCAGCCGAGAAAGAGGATGCATATCGTTTCCTTGATGTGCTTAAGGCTCCTTATGTACTGAAGGCCGACGGTCTTTGCGCTGGCAAAGGAGTGCTTATTCTGCCGACATTGGAGGAGGCAAAGAAGAGTCTTGACGAGATGTTCGATGGAATGTTCGGCGACTCTTCGGCAACTGTTGTTATAGAAGAATTCCTCGATGGAATAGAGTGCTCCGTGTTTGTTCTTACGGACGGCAAGGATTATGTGATACTTCCCGAAGCAAAGGACTATAAGCGTATAGGCGAGGGCAATACCGGTCTAAACACCGGTGGAATGGGCTCAATCTCACCGGTTCCATTCGCTACTGCGGACTGGATGAAGAAGGTTGAGAACAGGATTATACGTCCCACGGTTGAAGGTCTTGTAAAGGATAATCTGCTATATAAGGGATTCATCTTCTTTGGTCTTATAAATGTAGATGGCGAGCCTATGGTTATAGAGTACAATGTGCGCATGGGTGACCCGGAAACCGAGTCGGTGATGTTGCGCTTAAAGAGCGATATTGTTGAACTTTTCGAGAAGGTCGCAGCCGGGACACTTGCAGCTACTGCAGTTGAGTTCGACGAGCGGAATGCTGTCTGTGTGATGCTTGTATCGGGCGGTTATCCCGAACATTATGATAAAGGGTTCGAAATTACCGGTCTTGATGATGTGAAGGATAGTATTCTCTTCCACGCCGGAACAGCCGAGAAGGATGGTAAGGTTGTTACAGCCGGTGGCCGTGTCATAGCTGCAGTATCTTATGGTGCAACCCGTGATGAGGCACTTGCGAAGTCTTTCGAGTCGGCAAACAGAATTTCCTTTGAGAAGAAATATTTTAGAGGAGATATAGGCTTTGATTTATAACAAATCCTTACAAGGGCGGTTTGTTTCGGGCAAGTACACTCCGGCAGCAGTGTTGCTGTTGGCTTTTGCAGTGTGGTTGTGTGAAATATCTTTTGCGCAGCGTGTACCTGTGTCTCTGCCTGGTTTTCCCGTGATGTTGTCGCATGGTATCTGGTCTGTCTTGCTCTCCTTCCTGCTATGTGTGGCTGTAGTTGCCGTTCTGCGTACTAATGATTTCTTTGAGCGGCGTGTGCGGCTGTTGCCTGCAATGTTTGTGTGGCTTGTGGTATTGTTGCCAGTGAGCAACTCCAGTGCGGTGGATATGTTGTCGCTTCTTTTGCTCTGCATATCGGTTACAATGCTGATGGCATCCTCCCAGAGTGCATCGGCGGAACGGGCACTGTTCTCAACTTTTGCGGTGCTTGGTACATCTTCTATGATGTTGCCGCATTTTCTGTTGCTTTTGCCGCTCTTCCTGTTATACATAGGCTGTTCGAAGAGCTCGGGTGTAAGACATTTCCTTGCAGCACTGCTTGGCTTTGCTACACCGCTGTGGCTGCTTTTCGGAACACTCTATGTATTCCCGCAATGGGGAATACTGTTGTGTCCTTTTGCTGTGGGGCTGGAGAATCTTCTTCTTCTCCAGATGCCACAATTCAACTGGGGCTATTTGTTGTCTGCTCTAGCCGAATTGTTGCTCTTTCTCCCGGCGGCGGTTATGTTTTCATCGTCTTCGCTTCCCTCTAAACCGCTGCTGAGACGAAAAATGCAGTTTATATTTCTGCTGAACGCATACCTGTTTCTGCTCTCGCCGTTTGCAGGTGTCTGTAATGAACTTTTTCTGTTATGGAGAATACCGGGGCTGGCTGTGATGTCATCCTATCTTTTCTCCTTTAAGTTTACCAAACTTACAAATATACTTTTTGTTTTGTTGAATTTGCTTTGGTTGGCAATAGCGGTTTTGAATATATGCTTGAATCAATTATAGAATTTTCACAGGAGTACGGTTACCTTGGGATGTGCTTTATCTCTTTCCTTGCCGGTTCCATAGTTCCGATAACCAGCGAGGTTGTCCTCGTTTTCTTTCTGGCTCAGGGCTTAAGTCCGGTTTTACTGACGCTTTCGGCTACGCTTGGAAATACTTTGGGTGGCTTTACCTGCTTTATGATGGGGTATCTTACGAACAAGGAGAAGGTGCAGCATTTTTTCAAGATTCCTGACCGCAGAATGGCTCGTGCTGACAAGATGATTCAGAAGTATGGCTGCTGGACTGCTGCAATATCATTTGTACCGGTAATTGGAGAGGTTCTCTTGGTCTCTCTTGGAGTGATGCGTGTGAACAGGTGTAAGGTGTTTCTGATAATGGCTGCCGGGAAACTTGTGCGCTACGCATTGATAACGGCCTCCTATACAGGGCTGTCGGGTTATTTCAGATAACTCAGTACGACGCGCTGGCTCTTATGCCCTCTTTCTGAAGCAAATCCACAATACGGTCAAGTTCCTCTTTCGATGCCTTCTTCAGCCCCTTTTGCGGGGTCTCACGGTCGATGGTGTAAATCATAACCTCTCTTGGCGCAATGCTTTTTACAGTTTCTATCCATGGAAGGACAAACCTATCGCCGGTGTTGTCAATCTCAAGACCGTCTATACATCCTTTCAGGAACATGGTCTGTATGACTGCATTGCCATTGAACGCTTTCATCTGCTCTATAATCGTTGTCAGATTATATTCTCCGGCCGGCCGGTCCACGGCCGTAATGAAACCGGTATCTACGGTGTCGAGCTTCAGAATGTTATTGTCGACCCTGCTGAGTGCTTCAAACACCTTGGGACGCGTAATGAGGGTTGCATTTGTGAGTACGCTGACTTTTGCCGAAGGACAATATTTGTCGCGTAACCTTATCGTGTCCTCTATTATTTCGCAGAACAGAGGGTGAATCGTCGGTTCGCCGTTACCTGCAAATGTAAGAACATCGGGCAATTCATTCTTTTCCGCCATCTCCTTCAGTTTTTTCTCCAGTGCCTGGCTAACCTCTTCGCGCGCCGGCTTTCTTGTCGTGCTCCTCCTGTCTGCGTTGAAGCCACACTCACAATACAGACAGTCGAATGTGCAAATCTTTCCGTCGCCAGGCAAAAGGTTTATGCCGAGTGATATCCCGAGCCTCCGGCTCTTTACCGGTCCGAAGATTGGGGAGGGGTATATTATTGTTGCCATATATGTATTATTTTTTATCTCTTCTTTTGTCGGTATCTGCCGTAAGCCTGTCGTTGATCATTCGTGTCATATACTGTTGGACAATTGCTTTAAGCTCGTTCTCCATCTCCTTTGTAACAACGTCGTTTTCTGCAATAATGTTGCTCTCCATCAGTGGGTCGTTACGCAGGTTGTAGAGCGAAAC
>CAZAIM010000080.1:0-11902 GCA_964485215.1 uncultured Bacteroidaceae bacterium
CTGCTTCTTCAAAAGACGGAAAGCCATGGCTGTCTCTGGTGTTGTACCCGACTTTGATATGTTAATGACACCGAACTTCTTGCCTTTGAGGTATTCTGTAAGTTCAAACAGGTAGTCCTCGCTGATGTTGTGACCGGCGAAGATTACGCGTGGGTTGGTGTTGTTGTCAAGGAGTGCAGCAAAGTTGTTGCTGAGTGCCTCGATGACAGCGCGTGCGCCAAGGTAGCTTCCTCCGATGCCTGCTACAACCACAATCTCGCAGTTCTCGCGCAGTGTCTGTGCTGTTGCCTTGAGGTCATCAAGATGCTCTTGTGTAATTGATGACGGCAGATGAAGCCAGCCCAAGAAGTCGTTACCGGGCAGCGTTCCCTCCTCGAGTGCAGCCTGCGCCTTTTTTACTTGTGGCTCAAGAGCCAGAATCTGCTCACGTGTAACAAAACCTGTTACCTTGTCGATGTTCAAAGAAATATTTTTCATATCTGTTCTTGTTTTTATATTCTTCTTATTTGAATGAGTCGGTCAGCAGCTTAATCTCAATGACCGGTGATATGCCCTCGTAGAGGATGTTATATACAGCATCGATAATAGGGGTGTTTATGCGGTAGTGCTCGTTTATCTCCTTTATGCACTTTGCGGCATAGTAGCCTTCGGCAATCATCTCCATCTCAATCTGGGCGTTCTTTACTGAATAGCCTTTTCCTATCATGCTGCCGAATACACGGTTACGGCTGAACTTGGAGTATCCCGTAACAAGAAGGTCGCCCATATATACCGAGTCGTTTATAGTGCGTTCTATGGGGTGAACGACATTCAGGAAACGGTTCATTTCTATGGCTGCATTTGACATAAGAACTGCCTGGAAGTTGTCGCCATACTTCAGTCCGCTGCATATTCCTGCCGCAATGGCATATATGTTCTTCAATACTGAGCCGTACTCAATGCCAACCACGTCGTCGCTGACCGATGTCTTGATAAAGCTGTTGGCAAGCTTCTTTGCAAACTGCTTTGCGTGGTCTATGCTCGAACAGCCTACAGTGAGGTATGAGAGACGCTCCAGTGCAACTTCCTCAGCATGGCAAGGTCCGGCAATGGCTGCGATGTTCTCATAAGGAACCTTATATACCTTGTTGAAGTACTCCGATATTATAAGGTTCTCATCGGGAACAATACCTTTGATGGCATTCACTATGAACTTGTCCTCAAGGTCGGCCTTTAGCTTCTTGAGGTGGTTCTTGAGGTATGGCGAAGGTGTCACGAACACCAGTATGTCGCTCTCCTTTACTATCTTGTTTATGTCCGACGAGAAATTTATCCTGTCGGTGTCGAACTTGACTGCTGAGAGGTAGGCGGGGTTGTGTCCCAAACGCTTGAAGTCCTCAATGCGGTCGTCACGTCTGATGTACCAGTTTATGGAATCGACATTGTTGAGTATAATCTTGGCTATTGCCGTTGCCCAACTTCCGCCGCCCATGATGGCAACCTGTTTGTTGGATAGTTCCATAGTCCTGCTTTTTATGTGTTAACCCAGTTTCTCAATCCATGCTGTAACGTCGTTTACAGAAGGAACGGTGTAGCCGAGCTTGAACTTCTTGTTTATGCCGCCAATCTCCATCTGAATCTTCTGCGCATTGCCGCCCTTTAGGTCGTTTACGAGGTTGTAGCCGGCCTTGTGCAGTACAGGCACCCACTCCTCGGGCACTCCGATTACTGCAAATGCAGCAGCGTTGTCCTTCGGCACTTTCTTCTCGGGACGCATCTGCGGGAAGAAGAGTACTTCCTGTATTGTTGTCTGTCCTGTCATGAGCATTGCCAGACGATCCATTCCTATACCCATTCCCGATGTCGGAGGCATGCCGTATTCCAATGCGCGCACAAAGTCCTTGTCTATGAACATTGCCTCGTCGTCCCCCTTCTCGCTCAGGCGCAGCTGCTCCTGGAAACGTTCTGCCTGGTCGATTGGGTCATTGAGCTCGCTGTATGCGTTGCATAGCTCCTTGCCGTTGACCATAAGCTCGAAACGTTCTGTAAGGTCGGGGTTGTCACGGTGACGCTTGCACAGAGGCGACATCTCGATAGGGTAGTCGGTAATGAATGTAGGCTGTATGTAGTTGCCTTCGCAGAACTCGCCGAATATCTCGTCGATGAGCTTGCCCTTGCCCATTGTGTCGTCAACCTCCATCTTCAGTTCCTTGCAAATGGCAAATATCTCTTCCTCACTCTTTCCGTTGAGGTCGTAGCCTGTGAACTCTTTGATGGAATCGAGCATTGTCACACGGCGGAACGGTGCCTTGAAGCTGATAGTGTGCTCGCCTACCTGTACCTCTGTTGTGCCGTTGACATCGAGTGCAATCTTCTCGAGCATCTGTTCGGTAAAGCACATCATCCAGTTGTAGTCCTTGTACGATACATATATCTCCATACATGTGAACTCTGGGTTGTGAGTGCGGTCCATGCCTTCGTTGCGGAAGTTCTTCGAGAACTCATATACACCCTCAAAACCGCCTACGATAAGTCTCTTTAGGTACAGTTCATTGGCAATGCGCAGATAGAGAGGTATGTCGAGTGCGTTGTGGTGTGTGATGAACGGGCGTGCTGCAGCACCTCCGGGGATAGACTGCAATACCGGTGTCTCCACCTCCATGTAGCCTCTTGAGTTGAAGAACTCGCGCATAGAACTGTATATCTTGTTACGCTTGATGAAAATCTCCTTGACATCATCGTTCACTACAAGGTCAACATAACGCTGGCGGTAGCGCAGTTCAGGGTCTTCGAAACGGTCGTATGCAACGCCGTCCTTGTACTTTACAATAGGAAGCGGACGTATGCTCTTTGAAAGGAAGGTAAGTTCCTTCGCGTGTACGGTAATCTCTCCGGTTTGTGTGCGGAATACAGTACCTTTTATTCCCACAAAGTCGCCAATGTCGAGCAGGCGTTTGAAGAGTACGTTGTAACCGTCCTTGTTTTCTCCGGGGCAAATGTCGTCACGGGTAATGTATACCTGTACACGGCCTTTCGAGTCCTGAAGCTCAATGAATGATGCCTTGCCCATTACACGGCGGCTCATCATACGTCCGGCAATACATACCTCGCGTGGTTCATCCTCGTCCTTAAATTCGGCAATTATATCGGTTGAGAATGCATTTGTAGGGTATTCGGCCGCGGGGTATGGCTCAATGCCCATTCTACGCAGTTCGGCAAGTGCTTCACGGCGTACAATCTCCTGTTCGCTAAGTTCTAGAATATTCATTTTTATTGTGTTTTTAAATTAATTTCCTAAAGTAGTCTATCGTGTATTTCAATCCCTCGTCGAGTTTAATCTCCGGGTGCCATCCGCCGAGTTCGCGGTGAGCAAGTGAAATGTCCGGCTTCCTCTGGCGCGGGTCATCCTGCGGAAGAGGCTCAAAGGTAATCTTCGATTTCGAGCCGGTAAGCTCTATTACCTTTTCTGCCAGTTCAAGCATGGTGAACTCGCCGGGGTTGCCAATGTTGACAGGTCCCAGAAAATCGTCCTTTGTCTCCATCATGCGTACCATGCCTTCAACCAGGTCGTCCACATACTGGAAACTGCGTGTCTGCTTGCCGTCGCCATATATCGTGATGTTCTCGCCCTTGAGAGCCTGAACTATGAAGTTGGACACTACACGCCCGTCGTTCATGCTCATGCGTGGCCCGTAGGTGTTGAAAATGCGTATAATCTTAATGCGCAAATTGTTCTGGCGATGATAGTCCATAAAAAGAGTTTCGGCACAACGTTTTCCCTCGTCATAGCAAGAGCGTATGCCGATGGGGTTCACATTGCCCCAATAGTTCTCAACCTGAGGGTGAATGTTTGGGTCGCCGTATACTTCGCTTGTCGATGCCTGCAATATCTTTGCACCCACACGCTTTGCCAGTCCCAGCATATTCATGGAACCTATGACGCAGGTCTGTATCGTCTTTACCGGGTCGTGCTGGTAGTGTACGGGTGATGCCGGGCAGGCCAGGTTATATATCTCGTCAACCTCGGCCGTGTATGGCTGAGTTATGTCGTGACGTACCAGTTCGAAATGGTCGTTCGGTATCAGGTGGCGAATATTGTCCTTGCTGCCGGTGAAGTAGTTGTCGAGACAGATGACATCGTTCCCGTCCTTCAGCAGCCGCTCGCACAAATGTGAACCGATGAAGCCTGCGCCTCCTGTAACAAGTATTCTCTTCATAATTTTTCTTTCTTATTCAAATTCTGCACTTCCCGAACCAATCATGTTTCCATCGACAAATATGCTGACATTGTATATTCCTTCGCTCAGCTTTTCTTCGATGTCCCAGTACATGGTGAGTGTTATCTCTTCTCCGGTGAATTCGAACGGCATTTTCATTGAGTAGCCAATTTCACGGCCTTCGTAGGGGAAAGTCTCCCTGCGGTTCTTTGTCAGCAGTTCCTGGTCGCCATTGGTGATTCTAGCGTATGCAATCTTTTCGCCGGTACTTGCAGTGATGTTCTTCGAGATGGTGAAGCTTGTCTTTATCTGTTTTGCACGCTTTATCTTTTCGGTCTGCTTGCCGTTCTTTCTCAATAGCATCAGCCTTACGTCCGTAGCATCGAGCTGCGATGCGAGCGTGACTTTCTCGGTCAGCTGCTCCTTCTCCTCGACAAGCGTGTCTCTCTCCTTCTCTACCTTTTTCTTGCCGGCTTGCAGTGTTTTGTTCTCATCCTTAAGTGCAGTGTTTTCACGGTGCAGCGAGTCTATCTGCACGACATAGCTTGCAAGAACCTCGCGCAGAACTTTCAGTTCCTTCTTCAGACGCTTGATTTCGGCGGCATCCGTAGCTTTTGTCCTTTCAAGTTCTTCAAGCAGTTCCTGTGTTCTTTTCTGCTCGAGCTCGAGCTTGTAAAGAAGGGAGTCGTTGTTGATGCTCATTTTTAGTTCATCATACTGCTGCTTGGTTGTTTTAAGGTCATTGAGCATCTGCTCTTTCTCAAGAGCAATATAATCCTCAACCTCCTTGAGTTCCTCTACACGTTCCGCGCTCTTCATAAGAGAAAGACCAAGGAATATTCCGGTTCCCACTAGAATAACGCCAACAATGGCCAGCGTAAGTATTATCCTGTTCTTCTTGTCCTTAAGATTCATAGCGTCTTTTATTTTACAGTTACTTTGAGAGTTTCTGAATGCTCTCTTTGAGCATTGCAATCTTCTCTGTGGCATCGGACTGCTTCTTCCTCTCTATTGCAATGATTTTTTCTGGTGCCTTGTTCACGAAATTCGGGTTGCCCAGTTTTGCCTCAACGCTCTTAAGGAACTTTTCGTGGTATGCAAGTTCTTCCTGCATCTTGGCAATCTCAGCATCCTTGTCGATTAGTGCTCCCATGGGCACCGCAAATTCGTTGGTGCCTACACGGAACGACACGGCTGTGTCATCGGGTGTGGCAACATTCTCGATAGAGGAGAGGTTTGCCATTTTTGTTATTACGCTTTCGAGCCCTGAAACAGGCGATTCGCCTACAATCTGCAATGCGAGCGGTTCGCGCGGAGAGAGGTTCTTCTGCTGGCGTATGGCGCGCACGTTACCTATGACCTCCTTCATGATGCCAATCTTCGCAAGATATTCCTCGTCGTGCTTCTTTGCAAGTTCTGTTACGCTCTGCACCATAAGGCTTTCGCCCTCCTTGCGGTCATATATGCTCTGCCACAGTTCTTCGGTGATGAAAGGCATGAACGGATGGAGAAGCCTGAGCAGACTGTCGAAGAAGCCGAGTGTCGCTTCGTATGTCGCTGCATCGATAGGAGAGCCGTATGCCGGCTTTATCATCTCGAGATACCATGCCGAGAACTCGTCCCAGAAGAGCGAGTACACATTCATCAGAGCCTCGTTCAGGCGGTATTTCCCGAACTGGTCTTCAAGCAGTGTCGCCGACTTTGCAAGTGTCTCGCCAAAGTACTTTATGGCAAGCCTTGAACTTTCGGGCTGCTCAATATCATTGCTTACGTTCCAGCCCTTTACAAGGCGGAATGCATTCCAAATCTTGTTGCAGAAGTTACGTCCCTGCTCGCAAAGGCTCTCGTCGAAGAGAATGTCGTTTCCGGCAGGTGCCGAGAGCATGATGCCCATTCTTACACCGTCGGCACCGTATCGTGCGATGAGGTCGAGCGGGTCGGGGCTGTTGCCGAGCGACTTGCTCATCTTGCGGCCCAGTTTATCACGTACGATACCGGTGAAATATACATTCCTGAACGGCATCTCGCCCTGGTACTCGTAGCCTGCCATAATCATGCGTGCTACCCAGAAGAAGATGATGTCCGGTCCTGTAACGAGGTCGTTGGTGGGGTAGTAGTAGCTTATCTCCTTGTTGCCCGGGTCAAGGATGCCGTTGAAGAGCGAGATGGGCCATAGCCATGAACTGAACCATGTGTCGAGGGCATCCTCGTCGTGGCGTAGTTCCTCTGCTGTGATGTTCTCGTAGCCGGGTATTGCCTTGGCTAGTGCGAGAGCTTTCTCGCGGCTCTCTGCAACAACGAACTTTTCGTCTGCACCCTCGGCTACAGGCAGGAAGTATGCCGGTATGCGGTGTCCCCACCATAGCTGGCGGCTGATGCACCAGTCCTGTATATTGGCAAGCCAGTTGTTGTATGTAGTCTTGTATTTTGTGGGGTAGAACTTCAGTCTGTCCTCCATTACCGGCGGCAATGCGATGTCGGCAAAATGCTGCATGCGCAGGAACCACTGCATGCACAGGCGTGGCTCAACAGCAGTGTCGGCATTGCGCTCACTGTATCCTACCTTGTTGTCATAGTCCTCAACCTTTTCAAGAAGCCCTGCATCGGCAAGGTCCTTGGCTATCTGCTTGCGCACGTCCATACGATCCATGCCAACATAGAGCCCTGCGGCCTCGCTGAGTGTAGCATCGGCATTGAATATGTCTATGGTCTCAAGGTTGTGTGTCTTGCCGAGCATGTAGTCGTTTGTATCGTGTGCCGGGGTAACCTTCAGACAGCCGGTACCGAACTCAATCTCTACATAACGGTCCTCTATTACAGGTATCACTCGGTTTACAAGCGGTACAATGACCTGCTTGCCCTTCAGCCAACTGTTCTTCGGGTCCTTGGGGTTAATGCACATGGCAGTATCGCCCATAATTGTCTCGGGACGTGTTGTTGCAACCACGGCATAGCGGCGGCCATTCTCGTCGCGGTGCAGAATCTGGTGCTTTACAGCAGGGTCGAACGCATCGGTTGCCGACAAGGTTACAGCGTCGTTCTCTTCGCCGTCTGTGCTTCCTGCCGGTTCGTCAACATAGTATTTGAGGTAATAGAGCTTGCTCTTCTCCTCCTTGTATATAACCTCCTCGTTGCTGAGTGCTGTCTGTGCTTTGGGATCCCAGTTGACCATGCGAAGGCCACGGTAGATTAGTCCCTTGTTGTAGAGGTCGCAGAATACCTTTATTACACTCTTGCTGCGTGTTTCGTCCATAGTGAACGAGGTGCGGTCCCAGTCGCACGATGCTCCAAGTTTGCGCAACTGCTTCAGAATGATGCCGCCGTGTTCGTCGGTCCACTCCCAGGCGTGCTTCAGGAACTCCTCGCGTGTGAGGTCGCTCTTCTTTATGCCCTTCTCGGCAAGTTTCTTTACAACCTTTGCCTCTGTTGCAATGGAGGCGTGGTCTGTTCCCGGTACCCAGCAGGCATTCTTGCCAAGCATACGCGCGTGGCGTACAAGAATGTCCTGTATGGTGTTGTTGAGCATGTGGCCCATGTGCAGCACGCCGGTTACATTTGGCGGCGGAATGACAATGGTGTATGGCTCTCTGTTGTCCGGCTCCGAATGGAACAGGTTGTTCTTCAACCAATATTCATACCATCTCTCTTCAACTTCAGATGGGATATAAGTGCTTGCTAAGCTCATAGTATTCTTGTTTTATATAGTTATTCCAAATTAAACTTATCTGCAAAGTTAACTCTTATTATTAAATTACGTATCTTTGTTATCGAAAAAAATACAAATTATGCATAGCAGAGAAGAAATTTTAGAGGCTTTCGGGCGATTTTTGGATGTGCTCGATGAATTGCGTGAGAAATGTCCTTGGGACAGGAAGCAGACAAACCATAGTCTGCGCCCCAATACCATTGAGGAGTGTTACGAACTGTCGGATGCTCTTGTAGCCGACGATACATCCAATATATGCAAGGAACTTGGCGACGTGTTGCTGCATGTTGCCTTTTATGCGAAGATAGCAAGCGAAAAGCAACAGTTCGATATGAAGGATGTTTGTGACCGCCTATGTGACAAGCTCATCTACCGTCACCCGCATGTTTTCGGTGATGCGGTTGCCGAGACAGCCGGCGAGGTGTGCAAGAACTGGGAACAGCTGAAAATGACAGAAAAGGAGGGCAACAAGAGTGTCCTGAGCGGAGTTCCGGTCTCAATGCCTTCGCTCATAAAAGCATACCGTATGCAGGAGAAGGCTGCCAATGTCGGTTTCGACTGGGAGAATAAAGAGGATGTGTGGGCAAAGGTAAAGGAGGAGATTCTTGAGCTCGAGGAGGAGATGAAGCGTGGCGACAAGGCTGCCGGCGAGAGGGAGTTCGGCGACCTGTTTTTCAGTCTTGTCAACGCATCGCGTCTTTATGGTATTAATCCAGACAATGCTTTGGAGCAGACAAACAGCAAGTTCCGCCGCCGTTTCAACTATGTTGAGGAACATTCTGCCCAGCAAGGCAAGAGACTAGGCGAGATGCCGCTCGAGGAGATGGATGCTCTATGGAACGAAGCAAAGAAACAGGGTCTGTAGGTATAGTGCTTTCAGAGCAGTTATAGGCACGCTATGTGTTGCCGGTTGGTTTCCGTTTGCAGTAATCTCTTGTATGTAATTGAGGCACCGGACATCCGGTTAATCTCAAAGAAGAGCCTTGTATAGCAATAACAGCAAAAAACGATGAGCATGCTCATCGTTTTTTGCTGTTATTGTTCCTGTCTCTGTTCTCGTGCCGTTGTATCATGTTTTTCATCAGGTCGCGCTGAAACGACATCTCGGCTCTTTGTATATCGAGCAGTTTGCAGGCCGGTATTACCTTCAGGTACTTGGCTGTGTATTCTTTCTCCAGTTTGGCTACCTCAATCTTTACATCGGCCATGCTGTTTACAAATTCAGCGCATTGCTCCTCGCTCATTCTCTCCTTGCTGCCTCTCTTTATGCCTTTGCGCACGTTGCGTTCAAGGTCGAATTTTTTCTTCTGCATCTCGAAGTATAGAGGGAAGAATGCATCGGCCTCCTTTTGGCTTAGGTCTGCTTTCTCTGTTATATATGCCTGCTGTCTTGCCTGGAACTCCTCGGGCGAGAAGTGTCTTCGCTTTCCCATTCTGTCAGTTTCCTGTGCTATGGCTGCAGAAGAGATGCACGCTAAAACCAGCAGCAATAGTATGCCTTTTGCCTTTTTAATCTTTTCCATATCCGTCAATTGTTTTCTATTCGGTTTCTGTAAGGTAAGTGTAGAATGTGTACTCGTCAATAGGGTAGCTTGTGAGCATCATATCTATGTACTCGCTGTCAATGTCGTAGCTGTCGGCAAACGTGGCTGCGTTGGCTTGCTGCGTCTCCTGTGCAGTCTGGGCATTAAGTCTCCTTTCTCCATCGCCCTTGCCGGTTGTTGCAAGTGCAATGGTAACTATTGCAGCAATCATTGCTGCATATCCTGCCCAGTTCCTCCAGTTTGCAGTAATTGTTCTGCCCCTTTTTGCAGGAATGTGCCCGGTGTTGCCAACAGTTGCTTTGGCAATCTCTTTTTCAAGCTGCTCGAAGTAGCCTTCGGGCGTGTTGAAGATTCTCTTTCCGTTATGGTCGTCAATTCTCATACTGTTCCTCCTTTTATTGGATTCGTAGTAAAGTAAAAGGTTTAACTGTTAGCCTTTATATATGCTTCAATTTTTTTTACGGCAATGTGGTACGATGCTTTCAGTGCTCCGACGCTTGTGCCTAAGATTTCGGAAATCTCCTCGTATTTCATATTCTCGTAATACTTCATGTTGAAGGCTATGCGTTGTTTGTGTGGCAGTCTGCTCACGGCTTCAAGAAATAAGGCATCGGCTCTCTCTCCGCTGAAATAACAGTCGCTCTCCAGTTGGTCGGCAACGGCACCTTCAGGGCTGTCGAGCGAAACCGTGGTGTGCTTGCTTTTGCCCAGGAAGGTAAGTGCCTCGTTTATCGCAATGCGGTAGAGCCAGGTCGAAAGAAGAGCATCGCCACGGAACTTGTCAATGTTTGTCCAAGCTTTTATGAATGTGTTCTGTGTGAGGTCGTTGGCATCGTCGTGGGATAGCACTATGTTTCTTATGTGCCAATAGATTTGCTGGCTGTACTGCTTTACAATGGCTGTAAATGCGGCAGCCCTCAAGGTCTCTTCCTTGAGCTGTTTCACAATCTCCTTTTCGTTGTATTCCTTGTTTGCCACAGCCTCTTTCTTATTGCTCCTTACTTTAGATGGTTTTGGACAGCAAGGGTTTAATTTCTGTTTGTAAACGGTTTGAATTTATAATATGCTGATAGTCTTGCCTTCGCCTGCAAGTATTGTACCGGGAAATATTTCCTCTGCTTCTCTTTGCAACAGGGTATCGTCTTCGTAGCGCGAGGAAAAGTGCCCTATTGCAAGTTGCTTAACCCTGGCACCCGATGCTATTTCGGCAGCCTGGCGTGCTGTCGAGTGGAATGTGGATGCTGCGCGCCCTTTTTCACTCTCGGCAAAAGTCGCTTCGTGGTATAACAGGTCAACGCCTTCTATCAACATATTGTTTTCGGGGCAGGGCAGAGTGTCGCTGCAATAGGCATAGCTGCGCGACGGGTCGGCATCCTTCGTCAGTTTTGAGTTCGGTATTCTCTCACCTGTTGAAGTGATGAAATCGGCACCATCCTTTATTGCCTGCCGCATATATGTGGGAATGTTGTAATAGTTGGCAATATCACCAATGAGGTGCCTTTTTTTGGGTTTCTCGCGGAACAGGAAGCCGCAGCATGGTATGCGGTGCTTCTGTGGCAGGGTTTCTACAGTAATGGTATTGTCCTCGAATATTATCGAGTGCACCGATGTGTTGATGCTGTGGAAGAATATGGGGTAGTTCATACCTTTGCAGAAGAAATCGATATGCGGTTTCATCAGTTCCTCGAGCTTGTGGTCGGCATATATGTGCAGTGGAGCGGTGCGCCCGAGCAGTCCGAATGTCGATATCAGCCCTATGAGGCCGAAGCAGTGGTCGCCGTGCAGATGCGAAATGAATATGTGGTTGATGAAGGAAAAATGAATGTGTCCGCGTCGCAGCTGCAACTGTGTTCCCTCTCCACAATCTATCATGAATTGCTTGTTGCCAATCCTGACAACTTGTGAACTTGCATTGTGGCGTGTGGTGGGCAGTGCCGAGCCGCAGCCGAGGATATGTACTTCAAACGGTTCCATAATGATGCAAAAATACTCAATAGCAGAGTAAAAAGCAAGTATGATATGTGAAATAGTTGCCCGAAACAAAATGGCAGGGGAGATGGTTGCCATGACTGCTTGTCACCATTTGCACTGTTTCATCGCTTCCGGAGATGTCGGTTAATAAAAAAATAACGGCTGCCAATGGCAGCCGTTATTGTTGATATGGTAAGTCGTATGATTACTCACCCTTGCCCTCGAGCTTGCTCTTGAGAGCAGCAAGTGCATCGATGTCGCCGAGAGTTGTTGAAGCAGCCTGGTTCTGGATAGCCGGTGTAGCCTCCTCTGCAGCCTTCTTGCTCTTGCGAGCTGCTGCTGCAGCCTTCTTCTCTGCCTTCTCCTCTTCCTTAGCTGCATCCTCGAAGATACGGCTGTGAGAAAGGATGATTCTCTTAGCTTCCTTGTTGAACTCGATAACCTTGAACTGGAGCTTCTCCTCAGCAGCAGCCTGTGTGCCATCC
>CAZAIM010000081.1:0-11678 GCA_964485215.1 uncultured Bacteroidaceae bacterium
ATCTTGCTTTTGAGCAGACCTTCAAGAACTCCCTCACAACCCTTCCAATGGGCGGTGCCAAAGGCGGTTCCGACTTTGACCCCAAGGGCAAGAGCGACAACGAGGTAATGCGATTCTGCCAGGCATTCATCACCGAACTGTGGCGCAACATTGGCCCGGAAATGGATGTACCGGCCGGCGACATAGGCGTTGGCGGACGCGAGGTGGGATACATGTTCGGCATGTACAAGAAGCTCACCCGCGAATTCAATGGAGTATTCACTGGCAAGGGGCTCGATTTCGGAGGTTCACTCATCCGACCCGAGGCTACAGGATATGGAAACATATACTTCCTGCAGGAGATGCTCAAGACTCGCGGAGAGAAGCTCGAAGGGAAGACCTGCCTTGTTTCAGGTTCTGGCAATGTTGCCCAGTACACCGTTGAGAAGGTGATACAGTTGGGAGGAAAGGTTGTCACCATGAGCGACTCGAACGGCTACATATATGACCCCGACGGCATAGACCGCGAGAAACTCGATTTCATTATGGAGCTTAAAAATGTGCGCCGCGGACGCATAAAGGAGTATGCCGACAAATATGGTTGCAAATATGTTGAAAACGCACGTCCATGGAGCGAGAAAGGCGACATCGCACTGCCCTCGGCGACACAGAACGAAATAAACGGAGAGGAGGCAAAAACACTTATTGCAAATGGAGTGATTGCAGTTTCCGAAGGAGCAAATATGCCATCGACACCCGATGCAATACACACATTCCAGGCTGCCGGAATCCTCTATGCACCAGGCAAGGCATCCAATGCCGGTGGTGTTTCCGTTTCAGGCCTTGAGATGAGCCAAAACTCGGGCAAAATAAACTGGAGTAGCGCGAAGGTCGACCAGATGCTGCACGAGATAATGCACAACATCCACAGTGCCTGTGTAAAATACGGTACGCGCGAGGATGGCTATATCGACTATGTAAAAGGCGCGAACGTTGCCGGTTTCCTGAAGGTTGCCCGTGCAATGATGGCACAGGGTGTGATTTAACAAGCCATTTGAATTCATATCGCCTGCAGGCGAGACATACATTTTCTAAGAAAAAACAAGAAAAACAAGTTCTCGGTCGAGGACTTGTTTTTCTACATACACTTTTTTAGCTATATTCGCAACATAAACAAGACAAGACTGATATGCTTAAGAAAACAAACGCCTGGCTATGGATTCCGTCGCTCTACTTTGCATCGGGACTTCCCTACCATGCCATAACATCGATATCGGACATAATGTACAAGGACATGGGCATAAGCAACACAAGCATAGCCCTATACACAAGCATATTGCTTATTCCCTGGACTATAAAACCGCTATGGAGCCCCTTTGTAGAGATGATTAGTACACGCCGCAAATGGACACTGCTGTCACAGGCCCTGCTTGCTCTGTGCTTTGCCATTGTTGCCCTCTTCATTCCGCTCGACAGTTTCCTCTATCTGACACTTGGTGCATTTATGATTGGAGCATTCATTTCATCCACGCACGACATTGCACTCGACGGATTCTACATACTGGCACTGCCACAGGACAAACAATCGTTCTTCTCAGGCATACGCAACACTTTTTACCGCATAGCCACCGTATTCAGTTCGGGAATCCTTGTTATGCTCGCCAACAAGCTCGGGCATTACCTGGGCAGCGATACGCTCGCCTGGAGTGCGACATTTGCCACTACAGCCATTATCATGGCTTTCCTGTTCATATACCACAGGAAAGCGATGCCCACACCTCAGGCCGACATATCGCGCCAGCCTAAGACAAGTGAAATTTTCAGCAATTTCGGCGACATAATAAAGACATATTTCAAGAAACCAGGCATCTGGGCAACAATCATATTTCTGCTGCTTTTCCGTTTTCCCGAAGCACAACTTGCCAAGATAGGAAAACTATTCCTTATGGACGGCTATGCAGTCCCGGCAAAATATGAGGAGACAGGACATTTCTTTGAAGAAAGAGCCGTTGTCAAGTTCGATGGCAAATATGGATATGTCGACATCAACGGGCAGGAGATTGTCACTCCCGTGCTCGACAAAGCGTCGCCATTCCACGAAGGCATAGCCGAAGTGACAAAGGAGGGAAGAACCTATTATATAGACAGGAGCGGCAAGGAGACAATCTGTCCGGCCGGATACAAGGCCAAAGCTGCCGCTCCACCGGCACCAGTTTCCATAACGGAAGTTTCAGACAAAGAGATTCTTGCCGAATACGACTCTGTGGGCGATATTGTAGACGGATATGCAATAGTCAGAAAGAATGGCAAATATGGTTTCATAGACATCAATGGGGAGAAGGCAACGCCCGTGATATTTGACAGTGCCGAAGAGCCTGTAAACGGTACAGCCATTATAAAGATTGAGGATAAGTACGGCCACGTATCGTTCAATGGCGGACTATGTCTGAGCAAAGGAGACATCGGATTCATCAATGGCATCGTAGGCATCGTAGGACTTATCATAGGAGGAATATTGGGCGGCATCTGCATTTCACGTAAAGGACTGAAATATTGGCTATGGCCTATGGTTGCTGCAATATCGCTGCCCGACATTGTTTATGTCTACCTTAGTGCCATACTGCCCGAGAGTCTCACAGTCATTAGTGCCTGTGTCTTTATCGAGCAGCTCGGATATGGATTCGGCTTCACCGCCTACACCCTTTATATGATATATTTTGCACGTGGCAAGTACCCCACTGCACACTTCGCAATATCTACAGCCTTTATGTCGCTGGGCATGATGCTGCCCGGAATGATTTCGGGCAAAATACAGGAACTCCTTGGTTACGAACAGTTCTTCATATGGGTGATGATATGCACTGCAGTAACCTTTATCGTATCGGCTGCTATAAAAATAGACCCGAATTTTGGCAAAAAGTAGAATTTGAAGTATCTTTACAAAATATTTGCATATAACTGGAAAAAATGATACTTATAGCCGATAGCGGGTCAACAAAGACCGATTGGGTACTGTACGACGGCAACGACTTGGTCGCCCGTACAAGAACACAGGGACTCAACCCTACCCTGCAGAGTACAGAAGAGATATATGGAATTCTACAGGCCGAGTTACCAGAAGAGATTATAGCCGGTGCACCGGGAGAAATACACTTCTATGGTGCAGGCTGCGCATATGACAACGCTAATGCCAGGATGACCAATGCACTCAGCAAGATTTTTACAACTTCAAGAATTGGGATAAACAGCGACCTGCTGGCCGCAGCACGCGCAATGTGTGGACACAACGAAGGCATCGCCTGCATTCTTGGTACAGGCTCCAATTCCTGCCTGTTCGATGGCAAGAAAATCATCGACAACACCCCATCACTCGGCTACATACTGGGCGATGAGGGAAGTGGCGCACACCTTGGTCGCAGGCTCATCGGCGACTGCCTGAAGAAGCAGTTGCCGCTTGAATTGCGAAGCAAATTCATGGAGCAATACAATCTCGATGTAGCAGGCATACTTGAGAGGGTCTACCACACCCCACTGCCGAACCGATGGTTGGCCGGTTTCACGCCATTCCTTGCCGAACACAGGGAGAACCCCGAAATAAAAGCAATGCTTATGCAATGTTTTGCACTTTTCTTCCAACGGAACACCATGGTCTACCGCAGAGCCTGGCTGCCGATACATATAATAGGCGGTGTAGGCACAACCTTCGCCAACGAGATAAGGGAAACAGCCGAGAGCCTTGGACTTTCGATAGGCAAAATAGCCGACAGCCCAATGGAGGGACTTATAGAATACCACAGAACAAACTAACATTTTATTAATTATATAATATGAAGAAAACAGTACTTACCACATTAGCAGTAGCTTGCCTTGCGATTGTTGTTTACATCGCATCGGGCAGCAGTTTCAATGCAAAAGAGCATTACATCAAGAGCGAAATCACAGATGGCGACAAGAGCAAGATGGACACAATCTCGTACATGGTTGGTCTCGACCTCGGTGATGCCCTGAACAACAGCATCATGCCATTATGGCAGACCGACTATGAAGTTATAATGTCGACACTCAAGGAGGTTGTCAACGGAGCTGAGACCATCGTTGCCGGCGACAAGGAGATTACAAAGGAGAACATTCTTCAACACCTCAACGAGTTCTTTACACCCGAGATGCAGAACAAGGCAATGGAAGCCAGCAGAGACACCACCGGTACACTGAAGATTTACAGTACACCCGAGGAACAAGCATTCGCATCAAAGCTCTTTGGAGCAGAATTTGGTTTCAACATAACAACTTCAATGAATTTTCCGGTACAGACATACTGGATCCTGCAAGGTATTGAGGATGTCAAGAACAGCAGCCAGAAGTTTGACAGACAAGCTATCGGTCAGTACTTCCAGAACTATTTCACCAATGTAATGCCCGGGAAATACAAGAAGGATTCAGAAAGATGGCTTACAGAGATTGAGCAGGATGGCGATGTGCAGAAGACTGCGACCGGTATCCGTTACATAATCCTCGAGGAAGGTGACGCAAATACCAAGGCCATTGCCGACAGCGACACTGTAGAGGTTCTTTATACCGGAAGAACAATGGACGGTAATGTATTCGACAGCAACGTGTGGGTAAACATTCCGGCACAGCGCAAGGAGATGATTAAATTGTACCAGCCCAATATGGAGAATAAAGACAACCCAGTAAAGTTTCCTCTCGATGGCGTAATCAAGGGCTGGACCGAGGGCATGAAACTTATTGGTAAAGGCGGCAAGATAATACTGTGGATTCCCGACAGCCTTGCATATGGCGAGCGTGGAACAAGAGGTATTCCCCCACACGCAACGCTCCGTTTCGATGTTGAGTTGCTGGATGTAAAGACCACCCAGCCTTAATTCCAAAAAGCTTACAAATTGAACAAATGGTGACTTTATGAAGTGACCACCTAAGATTTGTTCAAATGATATGAGGGTGACCCAAAAAGTGGGCACCCTCTTATCGTCGGGGGTGACTAAAAAGTAAAGTTCAAGGCTTGTGCAGGCTTCAGAACCGCAGTTTACTTGGCGTAAATGAGGATTTTGAAGGCAAACGTAACACAGAAACTTGTGCAAACGAGCCAAAAGCAAATTTATTTGCAATTTCCGGCGAGTGCAGCCAAGGTTAGGAATTACTAATTTACTTTTTAGTCACCACCACTTTAACTTGGCATAGTAGGCGATTAGTTTTAACCTTTCAATATCTTACCATCAGCAAAGGCATTGCCCACACGTTCACCAATGACATGATAACCGTGACGGACAGGTTCGTAGGTGATTAGCTGCATCTTCTCTATATCAGGCTTTCCGTCATCAGTCAAACAATTCTCATCGACAAGAATGTTGACAATTTCAGCAATAATGTTATAGCCGTCTTCCGTTTCGTCAATCTTGCGTAGAATACGGCACTCCAATATCATTGGAAAATCAGTGAATACCGGTGCATTTACGTTCTCCGACTTGATGGCAGTCCATCCGGTCTTCTGCATTTTCTCAGGGTCTTTCTTTGCACTCACAATGCCTACATAATCCGACGCGACCATGGTTTCCTTGGTAGCAAAGGCTACAGTAAATTCATTGCAACGGGCAAGGTTCTCGGTTGTAGCATGCGAACCCATGCAAATCATAATCTCTTTACTGTCCCATTGCCCGCCCCATGCAGCGTTCATTGCATTGGGAGTTCCGTCACTGTTATATGTACCGATAATCAGTACCGGTTGTGGGAGAACCCACGGTTTCTGTCCAAAGTTTTTCATTTTTTATCTTTTTATAGTTTATATTTCGCCCAAATGATTTCGCCCATCTTTTCTACGCCGACAAGCCGAAGCTTGACGGGAGGAGTGCCGGCATCCAATCCATCGAATACCGATGCCATACCTTTGCGTCCATCAATCCCCGGGCACCACATTATGCTTACTTCATCAATCAGTCCCTCTTTCAGAAAAGCCCCGTTGATGTGTCCTCCGCCAGTCAGGCTCAACCGCTCTATTCCAAATTCCCTCCAGAGTATTTCCATGGCTCTTTTCAGGTCGATACCATTCTTGCCTGTTGCAATCCATGAAATATGTTGCTTGGACAATGTGTCCAGATACTCTTTCGGACAATCCTCCGATGTAATGACCAGAAGAGACATTCCGTCAAACATATTTTGTGGCCAACGAAGCCTACCTAACGTATCAACAGCTATTATATAACCTTTGGAACATATGGCCGAACAGAACTGTTCATTGCCAATAGGAGAATTATCCTCCGTTAGGAATGGCTCAGGAAGCGCATAGTGCATTTCCATAGTCACTTTTCCCATTAATGTGGATTGGCAACCCAGTTGATTGAGAGCGTCGTAATACTCGTCACCGCTTTCTATTTGCTCTGTAACATCACAATCGATGCGACCGTCAAGGAGCGACATCATGTGGCATATAATGTATGGTCTTCGCATTTCCTTATGAATTAAAACTGGTATATCTGCTGTAAAAATACTATTTTATTCCGTATAATCGCCAACTGACTCGCCAATTTAAACTGCCAGGCTAAATTATAATCAACCCGTCGCAAATTTCAATCAGGAACCAGGCGATAATCTGCATTGCTCTACAGCTGCAAATGAAAGCTTATGATTCTGCTCCACCCGACACATAGTAGGAAGACAAAGATAATATTTTCCAGAAAATATTTAAACTGTAGATAAACAACGGTGTCTTTCCTTTAAAAAATAATCATACTAAAAAGCACATCCACGATGCTTTTGTTTTAAATCATTATCCATATATTTGCGCCATAATGCTTTTAAATGCAACCATTATGTAGGATATTTATGTTCTACCCAATGTTCAGTTCCAAAAAAGATTGGCAAAAAGATTAAGGCGACCAGACTAATGCAAAATATAACGCAAGATATATAAATGGATTTAAATCATGAAGGACAAATTAGGTGAAGAATACAAAGGAGATTCAAAGTTTGTGGCAGATTGCCGAAAATTGCAGTCAATCTATCGCATTGAGATCGGTGAAGAAATCCGTCCGTATACAGATAGATATAGCCATGTGCATTATTACGGCAACTACATAAGCAATGGAGAAATGCCAAAAGAGAACTGCTGGAATAATTTCTTGACCGAAGATGCATTCAAGTATGCTGAAGAGAGAGTAAAGCGCAAAGAAAAATATGAAACTATTGAACAGGACAGACTCTTCAATAATCTACTCTCCAGCCAACCGATGGCATTCAACCTATTCTGTCCATTAAGGCGGATGCTTAAGGAATCGCCCGAGGCCGCGACTAAGGCAATAAAAGCAGCTTTTCCGAATTATCCAATACACAGAGTAACAGATGTTGATTTGGAGTTCATTCCTAAGAACTACAAGGAGCTGACAGGAGACAAGAGCGCAATGGATGCAATCATCAGATTTGAAGACGGATTCGGAAAGAAAGGATTCATTGCCATTGAAACCAAATATTCCGAGAACCTTGGTGCCAATGTAGCCTATGACATAGATGGAAATGGCAACAAGAAGCCTCGAGCACAAAGCCTTGAGGCGGTTAAGAAACTCCAATGCTTCAAACCTGAGGTAGAAAAACTAATAATAGAAGGTAAAAAAGGATTAACTCAGATTTATCGAAATTTTCTGTTAAGCGAGATGTATGGACATAAAGAAGGATTGTTGTCATACTCTATTATCCTTGCACCTAAAAGGCATCCGTCAACCAAGAGAGAACTTAAGTCTTTGACCAATGGATTGCGCGAAGAATACAAGAATAAAATTGAGAAAATGAACCTTGAAGATTTTGTTGAAAAGATTATCAGTGTTTGCCCGGAAGAATATGCAACAATCTTTGAACGGTTCTATGACAGATATCTGAATTTTGAAAAACTGAAAAATATAAATTGAATTTATGTTAGCATACACATACATAGAAAAAGGAAAGTTCGCTTTAGTGGAGAAGCCGAAGCCAGTGTTGATGGAACCCACTGATGCCATTGTTCGTGTGACAATGAGCAGCATCTGTTCAAGCGACCTGCATATCAAGCATGGAAGTGTGCCTCGTGCAGTACTAGGAATTACTGTTGGACACGAGATGGTAGGTGTGGTTGAAGAGGTTGGTGCGGATGTAACTAATATAAAGCCTGGCGATCGTGTAACGGTCAATGTAGAGACTTTCTGCGGAGAGTGTTTCTTCTGCAAGAACGGCTATGTAAACAATTGCACCGACCCAAATGGTGGCTGGGCGTTGGGTTGCCGCATCGATGGCGGACAGACGGAATATGTGCGTGTACCGCTTGCCAATCAAGGACTAAACCGTATTCCCGATAGCGTGACCTATGAACAGGCATTGCTTGTGGGTGATGTCTTGGCTACAGGCTTTTGGGCAACACGTATCTCTAAGATTACTGAAGACGACACAGTGCTGATTATAGGAGCAGGGCCTACCGGCATCTGCACCCTGCTTTGCGTAATATTGAAGCAGCCGAAGCGTATCATAGTATGTGAAAAATCAGAAGAAAGACGACGCTTCGTTCAGGAACATTATCCCGATGTATTGCTTACAACTCCCGAAGAGTGCAAAGATTTCGTACTAAAGAACAGCGACCATGGAGGAGCCGACCGCATACTCGAAGTAGCCGGAGCCGATGACACCTTTCACCTCGCATGGCAGTGCGCTCGCCCAAATGCTATTGTAACGGTGGTTGCTCTTTACGACCAGCCACAAGAACTACCTTTACCCGACATGTACGGCAAGAACCTCACCTTTAAGACTGGTGGCGTAGATGGATGCGATTGCGAAAAGGTGCTTCATCTAATAGAAGAAGGAAAGATAGATACTACCCCACTTATTACCCACCGTTTCCCATTGAGTGAGATTGAAGAAGCATACCGTATCTTTGAGAACAAATTGGATGGGGTTATTAAAGTGGCGATAATCTGATTTATAGCAACTAATGATTATATAAGTATATAGTTATATAAATCGAGGATAGAAGAAATTATAACACCATTCACAACATTCTCCAATGTTACACCTATCAACTGCTCAATAATAACATGATAATGCACTTTGCATTTAAGATAACCCTCATATTGAGTAGACATTTCAACAAATCCATACATTCTTATCAGATGAACTGCAAAAGCAGGCAAACCATAATAAGTCATAACGGAATAAGTTTATGTGAAAAGCGATAATTTCGGACGTTTTCTATAATTTTTAAGCTATAGCAAGTTAATAATACGCAAATATTGCACAAACAGAGCCTTACTGGGCAATCCGATTCTGCTAAAATAGTATTTTTGCAGAAGAATCATAAACCGACAGTTTATTATTCCGTGACATCATTCAGGAAAAACAACGATATGCGGAACTTTATAGAAAAATTTGAAACGAGCATAATGGAGTGCTGGCAACAACCGGCATTAACAGACTTCAGAGGAGAAACCTGGAGTTACGCCGATGTTGCAAGAGAGATAGCAACGATGCACCTGGTATGGAAGAAGGCCGGCGTAGAACAAGGAGACAAGATTTCGATTAACGCACGAAGCAGTGCCAATTGGGCTAAGGTATTTATGGCAGTGACATCGGGAGGACATGTTGCGGTGCAGCTATTCAACGGATTCACGCCTGCCGACGCACAGAAGTTCACACACCACTCCGACAGCAAGCTGCTTTTTACGGAGAAGGCAATTTTCGAGGGGATGGATTTTGAGGCAATGCCACAGCTGATTGCAGTTTTTGACACAAAGAGTCTAGAACTGCTTGCAAGCCGCAACGGATTTGCCGAGATATATGCAGAACGGGAACAGCTGTTCGAAGAGGCATATCCGGAGGGATTCAGCCCGGAGAATGTGGAATATGTAAAGCTTGGAATGGACGAGCTTTGCTGCATAAACTACACATCGGGCTCTACCGGAAACCCGAAAGGAGTGATGCTGACGGTGCGCAACATCAGCAGCAATGTGGAGACCATTCCCAACCACTTTCCCTACAGACGTGGTGACAGATACCTTAGTGCATTGCCATTCGCTCATATATTCGGTTTACTATTCGATATGGTAACATGCATGTGCACAGGAATGCACATAACCATTCTTGGTATGATTCCGGCACCAAGCATACTGAAGGATGCCATGCGGCAGGTTAAGCCGCGTGTCATTATGATGGTTCCGCTAGTGCTCAGCAAGATGACAGAGTATGCCATTGGAGAATTCATTCACAGCCGCTCGGGCAAAACACGTCTTGCCGACTACAAGAACCATCCGGAGTTCTGCCAGGCACTAAGGACAATCATGCTATCATACCTGGGAGGAGAATGTGAGGTTATAATGACTGGCGGAGCCGCAATCCCTGATGACCTGGAGCAGTTACTCATAACAAAGCTCGAAATACCACTCGTCACAGGATATGGAATGACGGAGTGCGCACCGGCAATAGCACTTGGCAACATAGGCCATTACAAGATGAAATCGTGCGGAGAGATTGTAGAGCGAATGCAGGCACGTATCGATTCTGCCGACCCACAAAAGACTGTCGGCGAATTGTGGGTAAAGGGCGACAACTGTTTCGTGGGATACTACAAGAACCCCGAAGCCGACAAGGAGGTATTCACCAAAGAGGGATGGTTCCGGACCGGCGACCTGGGTATCATTGATAAAGAGAACACACTCTTCCTTGTAGGACGCTGCAAGAGTATGTTGCTTGCAAGCAACGGCCAAAATGTGTACCCTGAGGAAATTGAGGTTAAACTGAATGTAATGCTATATGTGGCAGAATCGATAATTGTACAACGTGGCGAGAAATTCGTCGCGCTCATTGTCCCGAACGCCGACCTGCTGGCGAACGATGGAGTTTCGGCCGAAACATTGCGGGTCATTATGGAAAAGAATGTAGAAACCTTGAACACACTGATACCCACATACTCACAGATTTCGGATTATGAGCTATGCAATGAGCCATTTGCCAAAACACCTAAAGGAAGCATAAAAAGATATATGTATAGCTAAAAAACTGCTGAAATTACGAATAAGCATATGCCAATGCTTTTATCTTTGCCCGAATGAATTTACTACAGGAAAGAAAAGCTGTTCTTGAAGAGATGACGCATTTTCAGCCATAGATTTCACCACCGATTTAAGGAATTTCACCCCAAATAACCTTCTACCACCCAAAAACACCCTCTTTACCACTATTTTTATGTAAAAAAGGGACAGTATCATAACTTTGTCACGGAAAGGAGACTGAAAGTAAAATTCTTGCTACAACAAGCATTTTGTTATCTGATTCCACAACAGGTTATAACATTATAATATAATGAGAAACGGAAACATTTAGGATTCAAGAATATAACTTTAATGCAAACGAAGTTAAATAATCCCAACCTACAGAATAAAAATAAGCCAAAAGAGAGATTTAAAAATCACAAATCATATTTTTGTACAAAATTTACACATTCATCAGTAATTTAAAAACAGAAAAAGATGCAGAATTTCATTGAAAAGTTTGAAGCGACAGTAAAGGAATGCTGGAACAACGCTGCGGTAACTGACTATAAATACACTACCTGGAACTATTCGCAGGTTGCAAGAGAGATAGCAACGATGCACCTGGTATGGAAGAAGGCCGGCGTAGGACAAGGAGACAAGATTTCGATTAACGCACGAAGCAGTGCCAATTGGGCTAAGGTA
>CAZAIM010000082.1:0-11609 GCA_964485215.1 uncultured Bacteroidaceae bacterium
TTTGTCTTGCGCAAATCTAAGGTTCGCATGAGGAGCACTGTTTTTTTTAAATTAAGCTATCATTTTTTCACTCCTCTATTATTATAGAAGAGGGGGACCGCTTGCGGTGGAGGAGTAAAATTATATAGAACTCACGTTAAATAGGGCTTGACATAGAGGCTGACACAAAGTAATATAACGTGAGTTCGATATAAGAAATCTTAGATACACATTCCTACTCCTCAGTCACTACGTGACAGCTCCTCTTCGCATGAGGAGCACTGTTTTTTTTTAAATTAAAGCTATCATTTTTTCAGTCCTCCTCTATTATAATGGGTCAGCAGTTCATCGCCGAAAAGGAGATTCATTCCCGGAATAATGAGCAGCCACACAGCCAGAGAACCGGCGCAGATGATAATCGCATACTTCAGTCCTATGATACAGCCAAGACCAAGTACAGCAGCACCGGTATTTATCTTCAGCACCACCTTAGCCTTGTCGGCAAGCAGTTCTCCCCAGTAGCACACACGGGTTGTGACATTCTCGCTCCACCAGCCGAACGTAGCAACAATAAAATCGTAAAGTCCGCCAATGAGACCGGCTATGAGCAATGGCTTCGCCTGACCGCCTCCCTTCTCACTCGAAATAAGCACCTGGGTACTTGCCGTGGCCTCGGGGAATGGATACTCCCCATGCTTGTCCTTGACAAAATATTTACGGAAAGGAATAAGGAAAAGGATGCCAAGGATTCCTCCGAGCAACGAGCTGAAGAACATCTGCATAAAATCAACCGTCATTTCGGGATATTCCTCCTGCAGGATATAAAGCGCAGGGAGGGTAAATATCGCACCTGCAACTATTACACCCGAACAGGCACCGATAGACTGTATTATCACATTCTCGCCAAGTGCGCCCTTGCGCTTGGCGAGGCTCGAAACACCAACGGCAATAATAGCAATGGGAATGGCAGCCTCAAACACCTGCCCGACCTTGAGACCAAGATAGGCCGTCGCTGCCGAGAACAGCACAGCCATAGCTATACCCCAGGAAAGAGACCAGGCATTAACTTCGGGATAGGACTTTTCCGGTGACATCACAGGTTTATACTCTTCACCCTCCTTCAATGGACGGAAGGCATTTTCGGGCAAGCCCGCAGAATTTTCTTTTTCGTTACTCATTTTGCTTTTTTTTGC
Organism: uncultured Bacteroidaceae bacterium; assembly: GCA_964485215.1. Lineage (GTDB taxonomy): Bacteria > Bacteroidota > Bacteroidia > Bacteroidales > Bacteroidaceae > HGM04593. Next base: position 1,173 of record CAZAIM010000082.1, read on the forward strand.
AAATTTAAGAAGTTATTTGAGAAGTTGTTTAAATTTATATCGCCATTTTTATTGGAAATTCGAGAGGGCTGTCCCAAAGCTGCCGTATTAAAGACGGGCAGGCATAACAACGGTTCTCACCCCCTTGATTTTCTCGCCTTCGACCTTTTTCAGCACTCCTCTCATTCTGTTGAGCCTGACAGCGACATAGGAATAATTGTCAAAGACAAGTATCGGGCCCACCTCGTCGGGTGCAAGCCCCCCCTTCTTTATAAAGAAACCTGCAAGGTCGCCACGGCTTATCTTATCGCGTTTGCCCTTACCCACATACAGAGCAGTCCAAACAGGTGCCGGCGGCAACAGGGCACGCTTAGGCAAAGCATATTCTGTGAGTTCGGAAGGCACAAATTCGGGCAGTTCCTTGTTCTCGAAAGTCATCATATACACAGCACCGTCGGCCTCCCAACGGGCAGTGCGTCCGTTGCGGTGGGTGAAGATTTCGGCAGAGAGGGCACGCTGATAGTGCACAACATGTTTAACATCCTTTATATCAAGCCCACGCGCTGCAAGGTCGGTACTGACAAGAATATTGGAACAGCCTGCTGTGAACCTGTAAAGAGCAAGTTCACGCGCTTTCTGTTCCATTGCACCGTTGTAGGCAACACACTGGAGCGACGCTTTTGTAAGGAACCTGTATACTTCATCCACGGTCTCGCGGAAATTGCAGAAAACGATGGCAGGCTCGCCACCGAAGGAGCACAGCAGGGAGAAAAGCTTTTCCAGACGCTTGTCAGGTGTTGTTGTTATGGTGTAGAATGATGTGCGTGCCTTAGGTTGCTCACTCCCCTCACGATAATCGAGTTTCCCTACACCGGCAGCACCGGCAAATTGCGGAATCTCGGCAGCATCGGTGGCCGAAAGGAGAAAACGCGATGTCACTGACGGAAGTTTTTCCACGAGTTTCGACATCTCTTCTTGAAAGCCCATTTCCAGGCATTTATCAAATTCATCTATAACAAGATGAGTACATTTGTCTACAGCAAAGGTAGAGCGTCCGATATGGTCGAGAAGGCGGCCGGGAGTGCCCACGACCACTGCAGGAGAAGCACCGCTGAAGGATGCAACCTCCTGGTCAACAGGACGACCACCATAAAGGGCAATCATCTGGAACGGAGTGGACATTGCACGCCACACCTCAAATACCTGTCTGGCAAGTTCGCGCGATGGCAATACAATTATTGCCTGTACACCCTTTACCGACGGACTGAGCCTCTCGAGCAACGGCAGAAGAAAAGCAAGCGTTTTTCCCGTGCCTGTTGGCGAGAGAAGTACCATACTGCCATTACTGCGACAATGCTCAATGGCTGCCGACTGCATACCATTGAGTCTCTCTATATCAAGCTTGCGCAAGGCAAGCAACTGGTTTTCGTTCAGTTTCATACTCATTTGCATTTTACATGATACCCTCTTGTATTCCGTATCCTCTCAAGCTCCTCTTTAAAGCCGTTCACCAGCGTGGGATTCTCGTTGGCAACATTATTTTTTTCGTCAAATTCGCCGTCAACCATCTTATACAGCTGTGGCGCAGTTGAATACCCGGTCTCAATCTTAGGCCCCCAGGGAACCATTGCAGGCCCTCCCTTAGGTTCGATATATTTCCAGCCGGACATTATTAGCGAAAGGGTATGATTGGCAGCCATGCCCACCGTAAACGGACGACCGGCATCACCTGCACCCAGCCATGTGGATACTTCCGCCGGAGAACCGTCGGGCGATAGCGGCTTGCCGCTCCCCACTCCGGCAACAACAGCCATAACATCTAAGAAATCAATCTGCGACACAAGCCCTTCCACTACAGCTGGTTCCTTAATCCTTGCAGGCCAATGAACTATAAAAGGCACACGAGTGCCACCCTCGAACGTGCTGTATTTGCCACCACGCAGACCACCGGTGGGGGAATGTTCGCCGGCAAGCTGCTCAGCCCCGTCGTCGTAGCCATCGTCGAGGACAGACCCGTTATCGCTTGTAAGTATAATCAATGTATTGTCGAGAACTCCCTGTTCCTCAAGTGCACGCACCACCTCACCCACGCACCAGTCGAACTGGGCTATTGCATCGCCACGCAAACCCATAGTGCTTGCCCCACGGAAACGGGGATGCGGAAAACGAGGGACGTGTATATCATTGGTAGCAAAATAGATGAAAAACCTTCGCTCACTATTTGCTTTAATAAAATCGACAGCTCTTGCCGTAATGCTGTCGGCTATATTCTCATCCTTCCACAGAGCCTTGCCACCACCCTTCATATACCCGATGCGGCCTATTCCGTTGACAATGGACATATCGTGGCCGTGCGAGTGCTTCAGGTTATACAGCAGTTCGGGATTCTCACGCCCTGTAGGCTCACCGTCGAAATTCTTGCGGTAACTGACATATATAGGCTCTTCGGAATCGTAGCCGGCAACCCTGCCGTTCTCAATGAAAACGCAAGGCACCCTGTCGGCCGTTGCTGCCATAATATATGAACTGTCGAAGCCAATATCTGCCAAAGCCGGCGAAATCGGCATGTTCCAATCCTGCCCTCCACTTACCGCGCCAAGCCCAAGATGCCACTTACCGAAGGCGGCCGTCACATAACCGGCCTCCTTGAACACATCGGCAACAGTATATTGGCCGGGGGCAACAATCATGGCAGCATCACCTGCTGCAACATCGGTGCCCGGCTTGCGCCAAGGATACTCTCCGGTAAGCAAAGAATAGCGCGAAGGGGTGCTCGTTGAAGCAACAGAATGAGCATTCGCAAAACGCAAGCCATTTGCAGCCAAGTTATTCACATTAGGAGTATTAACACCTACTGCACCATAGCATTCGAGGTCTCCATAACCTATATCATCGGCATATATCAGCACGACATTGGGGGAAGCACCCTCCTGAGCCGATTCCTGCCCTTGAGCCTGCGCTAAAAAAGGCGGAATCAGCGACAACGAAAGAAGCCCGGCATCCAGTTTGTTCATACAAGATTCTGTTTTTCGGCACGAAAATAACCATTCTGCACCAAATATAAAAAATAGAGCGGCTGCAAAAATCAAATTCTGCCAAATTGACACATTTGTCACACAAAAAAAGATTATCTTTGCCGGAGATTCTGCCAAAAACTCATTGGCAAGCTATTTGTTATAATAAAGACAGAAAAAAATTACAGATATGAGCGAAAAGGAAAAGGAGATTTTAGAGGATGCTGTCAACGAGACTGTCGACAGCACAAACGAGGATGTTGAAGCCGGCGAAAACCAGCAGAAGGAAGAGACAGAACTGACAGCCGAGGAGAAGTTACAGAAAGAACTGGATGAAGCCAACGAGAAGGTTGCGGCACTCGAAGACAAGTACCTGCGCCAGGTTGCCGAATTTGACAACTACCGCAAACGTACGATGAAAGAGAAGGCCGAATTAATAAAAAACGGTGGCGAACGTGCCATAGAGTCAATTCTGCCAGTACTCGATGACTTTGAACGCGCACTCTGCAACCTTGCAAAGGATGAGAATGCAGCAGAAATAATGACCGGTGTAGAACTCATCTACAACAAGTTCACAGGAATATTGAAGCAGAACGGCCTGCAGAAGATTGAGACCGAAGGGGCAGACTTCAACACCGATTTCCACGAGGCTATTGCAATGGTCCCTACACCTGACGAGGCCATGAAAGGCAAGGTACTCGACTGTATACAAACAGGTTATACATTGAACGATAAAGTAATACGTCACGCAAAGGTTGCTGTTGGCGAATAAGTTTGGACAATATGGCAAAAAGAGATTACTATGAAGTGCTTGGTGTCGACAGGAACGCATCGGCAAACGACATAAAGAAAGCATACCGCAAACTGGCTATACAGTACCACCCCGACAAGAACCCCGACGACAAGAACGCCGAGGAGAAGTTCAAGGAAGCAGCTGAGGCTTACAGCGTGCTCAGCGACCCCGACAAGAAAGCGCGTTACGACCAGTTTGGACACGAAGGCTTGAGCGGAGCTGCCGGAGGCGGCTTCAACGGTGGCGGTATGGACTTGAACGACATTTTTTCAATGTTCGGCGACATTTTCGGCGGACGTGGAGGATTCGGCGGTTTCGGCGGCAACGCCGGCCCGCAACGGTTCCGCGGCAGCGACCTCAGAGTAAAGGCCAAGCTCACGCTCGAAGAGGTTGCCAAAGGTGTCACAAAGAAATACAAGCTTAAGAAATATGTCCCTTGCAGCCATTGCGGCGGCAGCGGAGCAGAGGGCAACGCTACAGAGACCTGCCCCGACTGCAAAGGAACCGGACGCGTGGTGCGCACGCAACAAAGTTTCTTCGGAATGATGCGCACCGAGGTTGCCTGTCCACGATGCAACGGACAAGGCAAGATTATAAAGAACAAATGCCCCCATTGTAACGGCGACGGAGTTGTCTTGGGCGAAGAGGTTGTCGATGTAAACATACCGGCAGGCGTTTACGAGGGCATGCAGCTGTCTATGCGTGGCAAAGGAAATGCCGGCAAGCAGAACGGCATAAACGGCGACCTGCTAATAATCATCGAGGAGGAGAGCCACCCTACACTTATACGCGACGAGAACGACCTCATATACAGCCTGTTGCTCGACATTCCCACTGCCACACTCGGCGGCGCGGTAGAGATTCCCACCATCGATGGCAAGGTAAGGGTAACCATCGACTCCGGAACACAGCCCGGCAAAGTACTCCGCCTGCGCGGAAAGGGCTTGCCTGCACTCAACGGATACGGTCACGGCGACATTGTAATCAATGTAAGCGTTTACATTCCCGAGACACTCTCAAAGGACGAGAAGAAAACTATCGAGAGTTTCAAGAACTCTGACAACTTCAGGCCAAGCGAAGGAATAAGAGACAAGATATTCCGCCGCTTCAGGAACTTTTTCGACTAAAAAATAGAAAAATGATGACATACGACGAAACTGTCGCATACCTATTCAACTGCGCACCGCCCTTTCAGCAAGTAGGCGGTGCTGCTTACAAAGAGGGGCTTCAGACTACCATTGCACTCGATGGCCACCTGGGCAACCCACACCGCAAATTCAGGACAATACACATCGCGGGAACCAATGGAAAAGGCTCTACATCGCACACCCTTGCAGCAATTCTTCAGGAGAGCGGATACAAGGTTGGGCTATATACTTCGCCACACCTCATCGACTTCAGGGAGAGGATAAGAGTGAACGGAACACCGGCAAGTAAAGAGTATGTAACAGGATTCGTGGAGAAGCACAGAGCCTTTTTCGAACCGCTAAGCCCCTCGTTCTTTGAACTGACGACAGCTATGGCATTCTGTTATTTTGCAGAACAGCAGGTAGACATCGCTGTTATTGAGGTAGGGCTTGGCGGCCGTCTCGACTGCACAAATATAATAACGCCCGACCTCAGCGTAATAACAAACATAAGCCTCGACCACACCCAGTTCCTTGGCAGCACAGAAAAGGAGATTGCAGCCGAGAAAGCCGGTATAATGAAGCCCGGCATCCCGGTAATAATAGGCGAGAGCAATGGCATAACAAGAGAACTCTTCGCCCGGAAGGCCGAAGAGACCGGATGCAGAATAATTTTTGCCGAAGAGAAGAAAGAGATTGCTGCTGCAACCTGCGACGGAAGCGGATATGAATACGAAACAGCAGAATATGGCACAATCCATGGCGAACTGGGTGGTTTTTGTCAGGAAAAGAATGCCAACACCATTCTGGCAGCAGTAAGAGAGCTGAAACATGCCGGTTATGCAATAACAGCCGACGCAGTGCGAAAAGGCTTTACAAACGTATGCTCTGCCACAGGCCTGATGGGACGTTGGCAGAAGATTAAGGAGAAACCGCGTGTTGTATGTGATGCCGGACATAATATTGGCGGCATCGAATACATTTCAAGGCAACTCTCAGCCATTGAATGCAACAGGCTCAGAATAGTGTTCGGGATGGTAAGCGACAAGGAGATTGCTGCAGTGCTGAGAATTATGCCCACTAATGCAGTATACTACTTCACCCAAGCAAGCATCAAACGAGCTATGCCTGCCGAAGAACTGCAGGAAATGGCTCTCAAGCATGGATTGCAGGGAGGACACTACCCCACAGTAGCCACAGCACTGAAGAGAGCTCTCGACGAGAGCAGCCCCGATGACTTCATATTTGTAGGCGGCAGCTGCTTCATTGTCGCCGACTTGCTTGAAAGCATCAATGCAATGTAAAAAAAACAATCCGATATTCAGGAACAGTTTCATAGTGAAAGCGGGAAATGGCGCGCCATTTCCCGCTTTCACTAATTTTTCTCTGTTTTTCTTTTGCTGTAAACCTTTTTTTTATTTTATTTGCGGAAGAATAGCTATTTTATAACAGACATAATATGAGTTGTACTGAAAATCTTTCACAATTGAAGGCCGCCGACTTCAAAAAAGTCATCGGCGGCAAGGAAACAGCACTCTTTATTTTGAAGAATAAAGCAGGAAGCGAAGTTGCAATAACAAACTATGGCGGTGCTATCTGCAGCATTATGGTTCCCGACAAGAACGGCAATTACGCCAACGTAATACAGGGGCACGACAGCATAGACAACCTTCTAAACAGCCCTGAGCCATTCCTCAGCACACTTGTAGGACGATATGGCAACCGCATATGCAAGGGCAAGTTCACAATCGACGGCAAAGAGTACAACTTGGCTATAAACAATGGCCCTAACCATCTGCACGGCGGCCCTACAGGCTTCCACGCAAGAGTGTGGGATGCCGAGCAGACCGATGACCAGACACTGAGACTGCACTACCTCTCGGCCGATATGGAAGAAGGATTCCCCGGCAACCTCGATGTCACAGTAGTATATACCTTCACCGACGACAACGAACTGAAGATTGACTACACAGCTACTACAGACAAGAAGACCATTGTAAACCTTACAAGCCACGGTTTCTTCTCTCTCTCGGGCATTGCAAACCCTACAGCAACCATCGACAACCTCGTTTGCGAAATAAATGCCGACTTCTTTGTCCCCATTGACGACACATCGGTTCCCTACGGTTGCATTAAGCCGGTAAAGGGCACTGCATTCGACTTCACCACCCCTACAGAGGTAGGTGCACGCATAGATGCCGATGAGGAGCAGATAAAGCATGGTGCAGGCTACGACCACTGCTATGTACTCAACAAGAAAGAGGTTGGCGAGCTCAGTTTTGCTGCAAAGGTTACAGAACCTGTAAGCGGCCGCACTATGGAAGTCTACACCACAGAGCCCGGAGTTCAGGTATACACCTCGAACTGGCACAGCGGCTTTGCCGGTGCTCACGGAGCTACATTCCCCAAACGCAGTGCCATCTGTTTCGAGGCACAGCATTTCCCCGATTCTCCCAACCGTGCACACTTCCCAAGCGTTGTATTGTGCCCGGGCGAGACATACAAGCAGCTTACTGTATATAAATTCGGTATAGAGAAATAAAAAAATCACTATAACAAATTAAAACAATAAAAAATTATGAGTAATCAAAAGAAACAATGGGGAGCTATCATTATTATGATTGCACTCTTCGCAATGATTGCCTTTGTGACCAACTTGTGTACACCTATGGCAACCATCATCAAGAATCAGGGAGAAATTTCAAATGTGCTTGCACAGATTGGTAACTACGGTAACTTCATCGCTTACCTGGTTATGGGTATCCCGGCAGGTATGCTTATCTCCAAGTATGGTTACAAGAAGACTGCGCTTATCGGTCTTACCGTAGGTGCAATCGGTATCGGTATCCAGTGGTTCAGCGGACAGCTCGATGCTGAAGCAAACCTTGGTCTTGTATTCGCAGTTTACCTCATCGGTGCATTCATCGCCGGTTTGTGTATGTGTATCCTTAACTGTGTTGTTAACCCAATGCTCAACCTCCTTGGCGGTGGCGGCAACAGCGGTAACAAGCTCATTCAGATTGGTGGTGTGTTCAACTCAACAGCAGCCGTTGCCTGCTACATCCTTATGGGTGCACTCATTGGCGAAGCAGCCAAGGCTAAGATTTCGGACGCAACTCCTGCGCTTTTGATTGCACTCGGCATCTTCGTCGTTGCTTTCATCATCATTCTGCGTACAAAGATTGAAGAGCCAAAACAGGAGAAGGTAGACCTCAGCATGGTAAAGAAGGCTTTGGGTTACCGTCACTTTGCACTCGGTGCATTGGCTATCTTCCTTTATATGGGTATTGAGGTTGGCGTGCCCAACTATGTTCAGCAGTATCTGAGCACTGAGAAAAAGGAGGTATTGGATGAAAGAGCTGCCATCTTGAAACAGTATGAGGATAAAGTCATTTCCCTTGACAAAGCAGCCGACTTGTACGTGGCAGCAGCGAAGTCTGAGGAAGATGTAAAGAGCACAGGCTCTTATGTAGCTACAGACAACATTCCTAATGCTACAACTGATGAGGTTGCCAATGCAGCTACAGACAAAGAGACAAATGAAGAGTACATTGCAACAAACAAAGTTCCCAACGCTGCAACAGATGTAACTGAAGCTGCAGATGAGGAGTATATGAAAGAGATTGAGAAAGCTAAAAAGGAAATCGAGAACGGAACACTAACCAGCGAAAAGGTTGCAAACAAGTTCCCCGGCCTTGGTATTCCTTCAGGTACTGTAGGTATGATTATTGCTGTTTATTGGTTTATGATGCTTATCGGCCGTTTCGTAGGTGCAAGCATCGGCGGCAAGGTTTCAAGCCGTGCAATGGTAACCACAGTATCTGTTGCAACACTTCTTCTGGTAGTCTTCGGTATGTTCGCTCCGGCAGATGTCCTTGTAAACTTCCCGGGTGTCGATTGGGGTAATCTCACCGTTATCTGGCAGCCAATTCCATTGGGCATCTTCTCATTCCTGCTTGTAGGTCTCTGCACATCGGTTATGTGGGGTGCAATCTTCAACATGGCTGTTGAGGGCCTTGGCAAGTACACAGCTATTGCATCGGGTATCTTCATGACAATGGTATTCGGTTGTGCAGTAATGATGGGTATCCAGGGATTTGTTGCCGACACATTCGGTTACATTTCAAGCTTCTGGGTTGTAGTATTCTGCGCTGCTTACCTGTTGTTCTATGCTCTTGTAGGTTCAAAACCGGCAAAGAAGTAATTCACACAAAGAAACATAATTTTTGTTTAACAATAAATACTTATAACTATGGATATAGAATTTGTAAGAAGCCGTTTCATCAAGCACTTCGATGGTACAACAGGAAGCATCTATGCTTCTCCGGGCCGCATCAACCTCATTGGCGAGCACACCGACTACAACAATGGTTTTGTATTCCCGGGTGCAGTGAACAAAGGTATCATGGCCGAGATTAAGCCAAACGGCACAGACAAGGTTTGCGCTTACTCTATCGATGAAAAGGACTATGTAGAGTTCGGCTTGAAGGAGGAGGATGCTCCACGCGCTTCTTGGGCAAAATACATTTTCGGAGTATGCCGTGAGATGATTAAGCGTGGCGTTGATGTCAAGGGTTTCAACACAGCATTTGCTGGTGACGTGCCCCTTGGTGCAGGAATGTCTTCATCTGCTGCTCTTGAGAGCACATATGCTTTTGCATTGAACGACCTCTTCGGCGACAACAAAATCGACAAGTTCGAGCTCGCTAAGGTAGGCCAGGCAACAGAACACAACTACGTTGGCGTTAACTGCGGTATTATGGACCAGTTTGCCAGCGTATTCGGCAAGGCAGGCAGCCTCATCCGTCTCGACTGCCGCTCTTTGGAGTACCAGTACTTCCCATTCAAGCCACAGGGCTACAAACTCGTACTCCTTAACACTTGCGTTAAGCACGAACTCGTAGGTTCACCCTACAACGAGCGTCGTTTGAGCTGCGAGCGTGTTGCCGAGGTTATCAAGGCCAAGCACCCCGAGGTTGAATCTTTGCGCGATGCAAGCTTCGATATGCTCGAGGAGGTTAAGGCAGAGCTGAAGCCAGAGGATTACAACCGTGCCAAGTATGTTATCGGCGAGGTAGTTCGCGTGCTCGATGTATGCGAGGCTCTTGAGGCTGGTGACTACGAGACAGTAGGCAAGAAGATGTACGAGACACACTTCGGCCTGAGCAAGGACTACGAGGTAAGTTGCGAGGAACTTGATTTCCTTGTTGACGTTGCTATCGATTGCGGCGTTACCGGTTCACGCATGATGGGTGGCGGTTTCGGCGGCTGCACAATCAACCTTGTAAAGGAGGAGTTGTATGAAATCTTCATCAACGAGGCCGAGAAACGTTACCAGGAGAAATATGGCAAGGCACCAAAGGTGTACGACGTAGTTATCGGCGACGGTTCACGCAAGATTTGCTAATAAGAAACATAACTAATGAAAAACAGGAGCAGTCACATCGCTGCTCCTGTTTTTCATTAGTTATTGGAATCAGTAGTTAAAAATTAGCGTTATAAAAGCGATGGCTAATTTGCCCAT
>CAZAIM010000083.1:0-11312 GCA_964485215.1 uncultured Bacteroidaceae bacterium
GAACCAAGTTTATTTAATTTTTAATCGTCCACAATTTTTAGTGGACAGTAGTGTTATAAGGTAAAAAATGGAATAAAGGTCAAAAAAAAGAGTTATCTTTGCAAAGGTTTTTACAATAGGCCGGCATGTACTATTATATATAATTGCAGGCAAATATTGATTCAGTCATCACTATTAAAAAGAAAAGAAAATGAAAGCATACGTTTTTACAGGACAAGGAGCACAGTTCAGCGGAATGGGCAAGGATTTGTATGAGAACAGCCCTGTGGCAAGAGAGTATTTCGAGAAGGCCAATGAGATATTAGGGTTCCGCATAACCGACATCATGTTCAATGGCAGCGATGAGGAGTTGAGACAGACCAAGGTTACACAGCCGGCGGTGTTTCTGCATTCTGTAATATCGGCCATTGCAATGGGCGATGATTTCGAACCTGAAATGGTTGCCGGACACTCTTTGGGAGAGTTCTCGGCACTCACGGCAGCCGGAGCCTTGACATTTGAGGACGGACTGAGACTGGTATACCAGCGCGCATTGGCAATGCAGAAGGCTTGCGAGATGCAAAAATCGACAATGGCCGCCATCATAGGCCTGGCCGATGAGGTTGTAGAGAAGGTTTGTGAAGAGGTAAATGCAGGAGGCGACATAGTTGTTGCTGCAAACTACAACTGCCCGGGGCAGATAGTGATTTCGGGCAGCATCGAGGGCATTGAAAAGGCTTGCAACAAGCTTAAGGCTGCCGGTGCCAAGCGTGCTTTGCCATTAAGCGTGAGCGGCGCATTCCACTCGCCGCTGATGCAGCCGGCCAAAGAGGAACTGCAGGCTGCAATAGAGGCTACCGAATTCAGAGCACCTCTCTGTGCTGTGTACCAGAATGTCGACGGCAAGCCACATACCGAACCCGAAGAGATAAAGAAAAACCTCATAGCACAGCTGACAGCACCTGTACGCTGGACAGCAACAATAACAGGAATGATTAACAACGGTGCTACAGAATTTACAGAGTTTGGCCCAGGCAATGTGCAGCAGGGGCTTGTAAAGAAAATAAAATCAGCATTAGGAGTAGAATAAAACCACCCTGCATACTATGTCAAGAATCATCATTTACCAAATGCTGCCACGCCTTTTCGGAAACAGCAACAGCAATTGCATACCGGGCGGCACAATGGAACAGAACGGTTGCGGCAAGTTCAATGACATAACCGCAAAGGCCTTGCATGCCATAAGAAGCCTTGGAGCCACACATGTGTGGTATACCGGCATACTGGAGCACACTACACGTACAAGCTACAGCAAGCACGGCATTCCCGAAGACCACCCGGCAACCGTCAAGGGAGAGGCCGGCTCACCCTACGCCATAAAGGACTACTACGACACAGACCCCGACCTTGCGGTGAATGTAGAGAAGAGACGAGAGGAGTTCAAGGCACTTGTTGAGAGAACACACAAGGCCGGTCTGAAGGTGATTATTGACTTTATTCCTAACCACGTTGCACGTCACTACCACAGCGACTGCACACCCGACGGCACATACAGTTTCGGCCAGTTCGACGACAAGAGCCAGTTCTTTGCCGGGCACAACAATTTCTATTACCTGGGCGAACAGTCATACGGATGCAACATCGATGCCAAGGATTGCGCCGACGTGGAGTATTGCGAAAACCCATTGAGAGCAACAGGAAACGACTGTTTCGGTTCGCCGTCGCGCAACGACTGGTACGACACGGTAAAGCTGAACTACGGCATTGACTACCGCACCGGCAACCGTCAGTTCTTGCCAGTACCCAACACATGGGTGAAGATGCTCAAGATTCTCAAGCACTGGGCTGCACAAGGTGTGGACGGTTTCCGTTGCGACATGGTGGAGATGACACCTGTAGAGTTCTGGAAATGGGCTGTGCCACAAGTAAAGGAACTCTTCCCGGGAATAATATTCATTGGAGAAATATATCAGCCGCACATATACCGTTCATTCATAAAGGAGGGCGGTTTCGACTACCTGTACGACAAGGTAGGCCTGTATGATACTCTGCGTGGAGTAATGACAGGAATGACATCGGCCAACGACATAACGTACACATTACAGGCCACTCAGGATATACGCTGCAACATGCTCACTTTCCTCGAGAACCACGACGAGCAGCGCATAGCTTCGGATTTCTTTGCCGCAAAGGCAGAAAGGGCACTTGCAGCCCTCATAGTCTCCACAACCATTGACACTCAGCCGTTTATGCTATATGCAGGACAGGAACTCGGCGAACGCGGAATGGACAAGGAGGGATACAGCGGTGTCGACGGCAGAACAACAATTTTCGACTACTGGAGCGTTGGCACCCTGCGCCGCTGGAAAGGCAATGGCGACTACAAGGGAGAGCTTCTGACCGAAGAGGAAAAGAGACTGCAAGGATTCTACTCGCGTCTACTGAACCTCTGCAACGATAACGAGGCACTCAGAAGCGGCGAATTCTACGGGCTGCAATATGCGAACCCGTACTCGGATTCATATGACAGCAACCACATATTCTCGTATCTGCGCGGCACAAACAATGAGTTGCTGCTGGTTGTTACCAACTTCAGCGACAGCGACAAGAAATGCGCTGTGACGATTCCCGAAGAGGCCTTCGCATACTTCGGAATCAATTTCAACGATGAACCGCTGAAGACTGTAGAGCTATTGAGCGGCAAGAGTTCGGAGCATAGACTGAACCCGTTCAGCAAGGTTGAGACTGAGGTTCCGGCAAACAGTGGAGTAATAATAAAATTCAAGGCAAGCATATGAAAAAGACATTCATAACATTAGCAATCACACTACTCGCCTCTTTTGCAAGTGCGCAGACGATGCTCGACATTGCTACGATAGAGGATATAGCAAAGAACGAGAAGGAATACTACAACGACATTGTTGAACTGTATAGCCAGGACGACCCGTATCTCGATGTCAATGACATTGCCATAATATATTACGGACAGGCGTTCCAGCCGGGATTCAACCCGAACAGCGACGATGAAAAGGCTCTGAAGAAATTTGCAGCTGAGATGAACTATACCGAGGTCTACAATACTGCAAAGAGAATTACGGAGAGCAACCCGGTGAGCCTGAATGCACTGTTCAACCTCCTTGTTTCCTCAAAGGAACTGGGAAAGGAGGAGAACGAATGCAAGTCGTATGCTCTGAAATATATGCAGATATTGAATATGATTACTGAGTACGGCGACGGCAAAAGTAGCAAGACTGCATTCAAGGTAATCTCGCCCGACGACCAGGATTATATTCTCTATGGCATGCTCAACGTGAACAAAGTGATTTCACACGAACTCGACAAGGAGACGCTGTGCAACATATTCATCATTGAGCCAACCGATGAATTCCAGCAGAGAAGAGTGTACTTCGACCTTACACTCTACCTTACAAGTGCCTCAAACTGACGGAAGAAGACTTTCAATACAACTACATTGCGGTGTGTCTTTATTGACAAACCTGAAGAGGCTGTGTCGTAATTAAGTTTTACGGCACAGTTCCATGTTAAAAGGCGGCAAAATGTTCCGGCCGAAGAATCTTTTTTCAGTTTTTTAATACTTTGGTATACTTTTTGTAAGGAATCTTATGTAAAAAGATAGAGAACAGGCATTTGTTATGCCCTATCTTTGCAGAGGGAAGAGAAAATGTTCCCGAAAAACGAATATTCACAAGAAGTAATTGGAGGAGAAAGGAATGAGCAACGAATTTTCGCAGAAAATATCAGAAATACTCTCTTTGAGCAAGGAGGAGGCTGCGCGACTGAGGTGCAGCACACTGAACCCGGAGCATCTGCTGCTGGGCATAATACGCAACGGGAAAGGCTGCGCACTCGAGATTCTGGGAAATATGAACGTAGACATACGTTACATAAAGGATACTATTGAAAAAAAGGTATCAGGCACAGGAGATGCGGCATATGGCAACGATGTGGAGATGAGCCTGAGCACGGCAAGAATATTGCGCTTCACCACTCTCGAGGCACGCGCATTCAAGGCTGTGGCGGACACGGAGCATCTTCTGTTAGGCATTCTCAAGGAGAAGAACAACCTGGCAGCAGACATTCTCGAGGCTAACGATGTAACATACAGCAGGGTCATCGATGCCATAAAGTCAAAGACACCTGAGAGCAACAGCAGCATTAGCAACGGATTCGGTTTCACCGACCAGGATGATGACGAAGAGAGCCTGCCAAGCAGCAATGGCAGCAATCACCAACAATACACCGGAACACAGCAGGCAAAGCCTTCGAACGACACTCCGGCACTTGACAATTTCGGCGTAGACATGACAAAGGCCGCAAGTGAAGGAAAACTCGACCCCGTAGTGGGCCGCGAGAAGGAGATTGAGCGTATATCGCAGATTCTGAGCCGAAGGAAGAAGAACAACCCCATTCTGATTGGCGAACCGGGAGTAGGAAAATCGGCTATCGTGGAGGGGCTTGCGCAACGCATCGTTGAACGCAAGACATCGCGCATGCTGTTCGACAAGCGAATAATTGCACTCGACATGACAGCTGTTGTAGCCGGAACGAAATACCGCGGACAGTTCGAGGAACGGTTGAGAGCAATAATTAATGAACTGGAAAACAACCCCAACATCATCATTTTCATTGACGAGATACACACCATAGTAGGTGCCGGCTCTACACCGGGCTCAATGGACGCTGCAAACATTCTCAAGCCGGCTCTTGCCCGCGGAGAGATACAGTGCATCGGCGCAACTACTGTTGATGAATACCGCAAGACGATTGAAAAGGACGGTGCTCTTGAACGACGTTTCCAGAAGGTTCTCGTTGAGCCTACATCGACTGAGGATACATACACTATTCTCAAGAACATAAAGGAGAGATATGAGAACCACCATAATGTCACATATACCGACGAAGCACTGCTTGCGTGTGTCAAATTGACAGACAGGTATATAACCGACCGCTGCTTCCCCGACAAGGCTATAGATGCAATGGACGAGGCCGGGGCAAGAATGCACATAACAAACATAAAAGTTCCTAAGGAGATTGAGGAGCAGGAGGAGCTCATAGACACCACGAACAAAGAGAAGAACGCTGCTGTAAAGCGTCAGGATTTTGAGAGCGCGGCTAACCTCAGAGACAAGGAAAAGGAGTTGCAGGCTGAACTTGCAAGAATGAAGACCGAATGGGAAAAAAGCCTTGCCGACAGCCGGCAGACGGTTGGAGATGAGGAGATTGCGCGTGTTGTGTCAATGATTTCGGGAGTACCGGTACAGCGCATGCAGCAAGACGAATGGACACGTCTGAAAGGAATGAAGGAAGAACTGACCGGCAAGGTTGTTGCGCAGGAAAGCGCGATAGAGAAACTGACCAAGGCAATACAGCGTAGCCGCGTAGGACTGCAGAACCCGAACAAGCCTATAGGCACATTCATGTTCCTGGGACCTACCGGAGTAGGAAAAACCTTGCTGGCTAAAGAGCTTGCAAAGTTCATGTTCGGCAGTGCCGATGCGCTCATACGCATAGACATGAGCGAATACATGGAAAAATTCACCGTGTCGCGACTTGTAGGAGCACCTCCGGGATATGTAGGATATGAGGAGGGAGGACAGCTCACAGAGCGTGTACGCCGCCGCCCCTACTCCATTGTGCTGCTCGACGAGATTGAGAAGGCGCATACCGATGTGTTCAACCTTCTTCTTCAGGTAATGGACGAAGGCCGCCTGACTGACAGCTACGGACGTACCGTGGACTTCCGAAACACTGTGCTTATAATGACATCGAACGTGGGAACACGCGAACTGAAGGACTTTGGTGCAGGAATCGGATTTGCCAGGGATGAGCGCGCAGGCGACAGGGAACATTCACGTTCGGTAATACAGAAAGCTCTGAATAAACGCTTTGCACCGGAGTTCATCAACCGCATTGACGAGATTATCAATTTCGACCAGCTTGGGCTCGACGCTATTGTGAACATCGTAGACCTGGAACTTGCGCACATAGTAAAGCGTGTGGAAGAACTTGGATACTCAATAGAACTTACCGATGCTGCCAAGAAGTTCCTCGCAAACAAGGGCTACGACATACAGTATGGCGCACGTCCGCTGAAGAGGGCATTGCAGAATTATGTAGAGGATGAGATTTCGGCACTGCTGCTCGACAGCAAGCTCAACCCGGGAGACAGGATAACGGTAGATGCAGATGAGGAGAAACTGATATTCGAGGTTAACAGATAGAACAAGTGATGGCGACTTACATGTAAGTCGCCATCACTTGTTCTGGTGAAGGTTTCAAAATTATATTTTTTACCACACACAGGAAAAACTATAGAAAAATACGATAGCAAGTATCGTATCAACAGATAACATTCTCTTGACGGATATATATATATGTTTGTAATTTTGCACAGTTTTTAACACATATATACTATGGATTTCTTTAAGGAACTGCTTTTGGGCACAGGGGTTGCACACTCTATGATTATACTTGCACTGGCGGTAGGCATAGGAGTATATCTGAGCCGTATTAAAATCGCAGGCATATCGTTCGGAGTAACCTGGGTTCTGTTTATCGGCATTCTGTTTTCGCACTTTGGAATGACGCTTGACGGTGAGCTGCTCCATTTTGTCAAAGAGTTCGGCCTGATTCTTTTTGTCTATTCTATCGGCCTGCAGGTGGGTCCGGGTTTCTTCTCAAGTTTCAAGGCCGGTGGCCTCAAGCTGAACAGCATAACCTGCATAATTGTACTTTTCGATGTACTGGCCGCCATTCTGCTAATCTTCACCACAGGAGAAAGCGTTGACACCGTTACCGGCATAATGTCGGGAGCAGTAACCAACACCCCCGGTATGGGAGCGGCTGCTACTGCATTCAAGGATATGAATGGGGTCGACAGCCCTAATATAGCACTTGGCTACAGTGTCGCCTATCCGCTTGGTGTCATTGGCTGCATACTTGCGATGATTACCATTAAATTCTTCTACAAGAGCGACAGAATTGCCGTTAAGGAGAAGAACAGCAATGTCAACCTGCAACGTCTGTCGCTCGAGGTGAAGAACAAAGAGATTACCGGCATAACATTGGAGGAAATACGCAAGAGGAACGATATAAACTTCATTGTTTCCCGAATTATTGACAAGCGCACTGGGCACTGCAACATTGCCAATTCGCAAAGCAGGCTGGAGACAGATGACCGCATTCTTGTAATTGCCGACAAGGAACTGCACGGCAAGCTTACAGAACTCATAGGCGTGCCAGTACAGCAGGAATGGCTGAAGATTGACGAAGAACTTATTTCCCGAAAGATTACATTCACCAACCACAAGCTGAACGGTACAAAGCTATGCAAACTCAATATAAGGAATGAGTTCGGCGTAAACATTACACGTGTTCACCGTGCTGGTGTCGACCTTGCGCCAACAGCAAACTTCCGCCTGCAGGTCGGTGATGTTATAACGGTTGTGGGACACCAGACTGAAATCAACGACATAAAGAAGATGTTCGGAGACGAACGCAGATACCTCGACCATCCAAACCTGATACCTATATTCATTGGAATAGCACTTGGCTGTGTGCTTGGAAGCATACCGTTGAGCGGCACGCTTATCTCAACACCGCTGAAACTCGGTCTTGCAGGCGGCCCGTTGATTGTAGCGATTCTCATTAGCTATTTCGGCCCTAAGGTTGGTGTGGTGACATATACTACTACGAGTGCGAACCTTATGATTAGGGAAATTGGAATAACACTATTCCTTGCCTGTGTAGGCCTGGGTGCCGGCAGCGAGTTCGTTGACAGCATAGTGAACAGGGGCGGTTATATGTGGATTCTGTATGGAGCCATAATAACAATTGTGCCTATTATGATAGCAGGAATTGCAGGCCGCTACATATTCAAGATAAAGTATGACACACTCACAGGTGTCATCTCCGGTTCCTGTACAAACCCGCCAGCACTTGCGTTCGCAAGCCAGATGAGCCAAGGAGGAGAGGCTGCCGTAGGATATGCAACGGTCTACCCTCTTGCAATGTTCCTGAGAATACTTGTAGGGCAGATGATGATTCTGCTGCTGTGCTGAAAAGACGTTTAACAATACAACAATACAACAATCAGGCCGGGTCAAAAGCAATTTTGGTTCGGTCTAATTATTATATAATATACTCGTTTTTGAGAACAAGCGTAACGAAGTAATGTGCTTTTTAGTCACTCCTTGTCTGCCAAAATGTCACTCTTAAAACAACTGGCATTTTTTTTGTTTATATATGTACGGAAGAGAGTTTCTCTTTATTGATTGTTGACAATTCTAAAAATATACAATATGCAAAAAGGAAACATTGGGGTAACAACAGAGAACATTTTCCCCGTAATCAAAAAGTTCTTGTACAGCGACCATGAGATTTTTCTCCGCGAGATTGTTTCGAACGCTATTGATGCAACACAGAAACTGAAGACTCTTTACGAAAAGGGAGAGTTCAAGGGAGAGTTCGGGACACCGAAAGTAACAGTAACACTTGGAACAGAAACCATTACTGTGAGTGACAACGGTATTGGTCTCACTGCTGAAGAGATAGAGAAGTACATCAACCAGATTGCACTCTCCGGCGCAACAGACTTCCTGGAGAAATACAAGGACAGCGCGAACAGCATCATAGGCCATTTCGGACTTGGCTTCTATTCGGCATTTATGGTATCGAAGAAGGTGGAGATTGTAACAAAATCGTACAAGGATGGCGCGCAGGCCGTAAAATGGAGCTGCGACGGAAGCCCCGAATATACTCTCGAGGAGGTTGAGAAGAGCGAGCGCGGAACCGACATCATTATGTACATTGATGACGACAGCAAAGAGTTCCTCAGCGAGAGCCGCATAAGCGGAATACTGAACAAGTACTGCCGTTTTCTGCCTGTTGAAATAGCTTTCGGCAAGAAGAAGGATTGGAAGGACGGCAAGCAAGTGGAGACCGACGAGGACAACATAATAAACGACACTACTCCACTCTGGACACGCAAGCCCAGCGAGCTGAAGGACGAAGACTACAAGGAGTTCTACCGCAAGCTCTACCCAATGAGTGACGAACCGCTGTTCTGGATTCACCTGAACGTTGATTTCCCGTTCCACCTCACAGGTATACTCTACTTCCCGAAGGTAAAGAGCAATCTTGAACTGCAGAAGAACAAAATTCTGCTGTTCTGTAACCAGGTATATGTGACTGATGAGGTTGAGGGCATTGTACCCGACTTCCTCACACTTATGCACGGTGTGATAGACTCTCCGGATATTCCGCTGAACGTGTCACGTTCGTACCTGCAGAGCGACTCTAACGTGAAGAAGATTTCAACATACATATCAAAGAAGGTTTCGGACCGCTTGCAGCAGATATTCAAGAACGACCGCAAGGAGTTCGAGGAGAAGTGGAACGACCTGAAGATATTCATCCACTACGGAATGCTCACCGAAGAGGATTTCTACGACAAGGCAAACAAATTTGCCCTGTTGCAGGACACCGACGGCAATAAGTATACATATGAGGAGTACAAGAACCTTGTTGCAGCAGAGCAGACCGACAAGGATGGCAATATCATTTACCTATACTCCAACAACAAGGAGAAGGAGTACAGTTTCATCGACAATGCCAAGAACAAGGGCTACAATGTGCTGCTGATGGACGGACAGCTCGATGTCGCGCTTATAAGTCTTTTGGAGCGTAAGTTCGAAAAGACCCGTTTTACACGTGTCGATAGCGATACCATAGAGAATCTCATACTTAAAGAGGAGTACAGACAAAGCACACTTGCAGAGAGCGAGCGCGAGGTGCTGACAGGCGTGTTCGAGAGCCAGCTGCCCAATATGGAGAAAAGGGAATTCCATGTGCAGACACAGGCCATGGGTGAGAATGGAGCACCTGTTATGATTACTCAGGCCGAATATATGCGCCGAATGAAGGATATGGCAGCGATTCAGCCGGGAATGTCGTTCTACGGCGAGATGCCCGATATGTTCAACCTGTTGCTCAACGAGGAGCACTCGCTAATTAAACGCGTGCTTGAGAATGCAGAGAACGCTTGCGCAGAAAAGCTAAAGCCAATAGACGAAAAGAAGGCATCGCTCGAGAACCGCCGCAAAGAGCTTTACGATGCGCGCAGCGGAAAGAAGGATGACGAAGTTCCGCAAAGCGAGAAGGATGAGCTGTTTGAAATTGAAAAGGAGATCACTGCTGCAAAGAGCGAGAAAGAAGCAATCCTTGCAGAATATGCAGCCGGTGAGAACACTGTAAAGCAGCTTATCGACATTACCCTGCTGCAGAACAATATGCTCTCTGGTGAGGCTCTGAACAATTTCGTCAAGCGCAGCATTGAGCTAATGAAATAATGCAAAGCAATATTGGGCTATTAATATTCAGCCCAATATAACAACTGGGTGACCTAAAATTATGTGCCCCGAAAGTTTTTTGTCTAACTTTCGGGGCACATAATTTTAGGTCACCACCTTTTGTTTCTGATTATCTGTAATGTTCCAGATGTTTATAAGAGGTTATTTCTATTGATATTAAAAAAATACGCTTATTAACACTAATTAACAAATAGAGGGGGGGGGTAAATGAATACTTATCAGTACATTTGTAAAAATTTATGGATAGTCACTTACTATCAAATTATTAACCTTTTAAATTATCGATTATGGAAAAGATCAATGGAAAGATGATTGCTGCAATTGCAGCCGTTGTATACTTTATTGCATCATTCTTGCCCTGGACACCGTTCGTAGGCTTGAATATGTGGAGTACATCGGGGGTGCTGTTCGAAGTTAATGCGTTCTATGGCATTCTTGTATACGTTGCATTCATCGCCGTGGTTGCAAATGCAGTGGTAAACTATGTTGCTCCTCAGTTTGCTAAGATTCTCGGATGGGTAGCCGGCGGTGCTGCAACTCTTACAACATTCCTGCTTCTCATTGAAGGCATATCAGGTTTCGGTGCTATCCTTGCACTCATCACTGGCATTGCACTTCTGGTTCTGCCTTTCGTGTTGAAGAAGTAATGCTAAACAAAACAATAAGGTAACGTGGACAAAAAGTAGGATGGATTGAGGGTGACCCAAAAGTAAAACAGGGTTGCCCTCACGATTCTTAATAATTTGATAATAGATTGTTCCCTCCTTATTTTCGTTTGTCGAGGGTCGAAACTTTACCTTGATACTTGCCATAGGCTCACGGTTTTGATTTCTTGTTTGGGTTATCCTTTGGCTGTTCCTGCTTCGCCTTGATGGACTTGGCTTTGCTCTCCTGCTTCTCGGCTACCACATTACGCTGTGAGGCGTTGCGGTTGCGGTCGGG
>CAZAIM010000084.1:0-11165 GCA_964485215.1 uncultured Bacteroidaceae bacterium
GTAGGGGCCTATGGCATTGTTGTGCTGTACGCGATAGCCGGTATTTACCTGCACGTTCCCTTTGTCGTCGACCCAAGTGACGCGGAATGTGAGAATGCGGTCGGGAATGCAAAGTCTCTCAATGAGGTTGTTTGCTTCAAACTCCGGGTGTTTGTTGTACTCCTCTTCAATAGAGTGGAGCACTTCTTCTACTGCCTGGAAATATTCAGGCTCGTTGGGGAATCTTTTCTTCAGGTTCTCGAGGGTGGTTGCTACTTTCATATTCTTGTTTATTTAAGCTCTTAAACGATTTGCTGCTTCTTTGTTTTTTTTTGCGGTTTTCCGGCTCTTTGTATCGAATGCCGTGCAAAAATAATATATTGATTTGTAAAAATGAAAAAATGTAAGCAAATATTTTGAAAAAAAAGAAAAATGTTTCTTTTGTGGTGTTAATTGTGTTTGTTTTAAGTGTATTTGAGGAAAAATCGAGCATTTTGTATCTTTGCAGCCCTTACTTGTGTGCCGGTTATGTGAAAGAAGGTTAACGATATGAAAAATATATTGCAGTTTTTCTTTTTTTTATAAAAATAAGGTATCTTTGCGGCGGTCTTGCAAAAGATGGTTTTACTTGTTTAGAAATCAAACAGATATATTAATATGAGGAAAATTTTTACAATCTTGCTGCTTGCGGCTGCGGTTGCGTCGCAGGCGCAGTATTTGCCCAATGGCGGTTTCGATAGCTGGAAGAGTGAATGCGGCTCTTCCGAGGCTTTCGGTTCCGGTGGAATGACAAGCCCCAAGGCTGGCGAGATGCGTCAGCGGCCCGGTGTTGAACCAAGCAATTGGAATGGCTCGTCAATTAACCAAAAGGTAATAATGACAAAAACGCAGGAACTGATTTTCAATGATAACAATTCTGTCAAGATGCAGAATGTCTATGTCGGTGTCGGAAGTCTTGGCTCTGTTGCCCCCGGTTTCATAACTCTCGGAACTCCTTGGGTCTACGCTGTTTCTACAATAGAAGAATGTGACGGCGGAACATATGGTGGCGTTGCATTTACCCACAAGCCTGATGCTATAAAAGGACGCTTCAAGAGAACCGATACAACGGGCGAGAATTCCCATATAATAGTCTATCTGTGGAATGGCACATACAGTTCGAATGTGGGCAGCAAGTCTTCTCCTTCACAGGCGAGAAATAATGTCGACAGGGCGATAATGGGCTCTGCTTCAGCAACGTCGAGCGGAACACTGGTTGCAAAATGCGACTATCAGTTCTCATCAACCAATGGCGGTTGGCAGGAAATTACGGTGCCTATCGAGTATGAGAGCAATGCTGCTCCTGCAATGATGAATGTGATTATATCAGGCGGTGACTATTGGACACGTTCCAATATGCAGGATGGTACTACGCTGTATGCCGATGATGTGCAGTTGCTCTACTATTCAGAACTTGCCTCGCTTGTGTTTAATGGTACAAACTATTTTGTAAGCGGAAAGAATGAGTATGCGATAGATGAGGAGTACGATGCAGCCAAACTTTCTCTCTCTTCAAACGGCAAGGGAGCGTCGATAGAGAAATCCTTCAATGAATCGTCCTGTGTGCTTACAATAAAGGTAAAGGGTAACGACTATGCTTCGAACAGCAGCAATGTGCACACCTACACGGTTCAGTTCAAGAAGGATGATGGTGAGGTT
Source organism: uncultured Bacteroidaceae bacterium (assembly GCA_964485215.1). Lineage (GTDB taxonomy): Bacteria > Bacteroidota > Bacteroidia > Bacteroidales > Bacteroidaceae > HGM04593. The sequence goes on from CAZAIM010000084.1 coordinate 1,678, forward strand.
GTAGACCCGGATCCAGAGCCGGAGCCGGAGCCAGGAGAAGTTGATTACACTCCAACGAATACCGGTGAAAAAAAAAGAGATGGCAGATGGATTGAGACGATAACCATTGCGAGCGGCACATTTGCTTCTGAGCCTGCAAACTCAGTAACTATAGACAATAGTGGCATGCTTTGCTACAATGACCTCACAGCTGCTGTTACAATGAAGGTTGCAACCGGTGAGGATGTGACAGTTACTGTGGCTAATGCCGGTGATTGGCTTAATGCCTTTGTTTATATTGACACGGATTCTGACGGTTTCACGGCGAGCATCGCAGAAGGCAGCAATTATGAGCCAGCCGGCGACCTTGTCGCTTATTCTTTCTATAATAATGGCGGAAGCAGTGACAGCAGCGGGTGGAACAGTGTGGGAACATATATCAGTGGCGATAACCGTTCAACCCTTGCATTGCCATCGTTTGTTGCTCCTGAACAGCCCGGCATCTACCGTATGCGTGTAAAGAGTGACTGGTGCAACATTGACCCGGCCGGTGACAGTGACGGCAAGTTCGGCGATTTTATGGACAATGGCGGTCAGATTGTTGATTTTCTTCTTGAGGTTGTGGGCGAGGAAATTGTAGACCCGAATCCGGAACCTGAGCCTGAACCTGAACCCGAACCTGAACCAAGCGAAGTTGACTACACACCTACAAACACAGGAATAAGGGAATATACCGAACGCAACATCAATGCTATCAAGTTTACAAGCCCATCGTTCGGTGAGGTTGTGTACGACCTTAAAGCATCGGAGCGTACAAGCGAGTATCTCGACATTACAGGTGAAGAGCTTTGGTTTGTGGCTGCTCCTGGCGAGTCTGTGACTGTAGGGATAGAAACCGGTGGCTCATGGGTTAACCACTATCTCTATGTCGACTACGATGCCGATGGCTTCACAGCCGGAATAGCGGATGGCAGTAATTATGAACCTGTCGGCGACCTTGTTTCCTATAGCTTCTATAACAATGGCGACAGCAGCGACAACAGCGGCTGGAACAGTAACGGTCTCTATATAAGCGGTGACAGCCGCAGTAACCCGGAACTGCCTGCATTCACAGTTCCCCAAACCACAGGCGTATACCGCCTGCGTATCAAACAGGATTGGTGCAGCATCGACCCTATGGGCGACAGCGACAGCAATTTCGGCGGAACATTCCATGATTATGGTGGTCAGATAATTGATGTCACATTGGTGGTAACCTCGGAAACTGCAATAGACGGTATTGTTGTAGAGAGTGGCGAGACTAACGGAATCTTTGACATGCATGGTCGTCGGATTGAACAGCCGATTGTTCCCGGCATGTATATAATAAATGGAAAGAAAGTGCTTGTAAAGTGACAGCTTTCTACAGTAGATATTTGCAGAAAGGTGGTGACTAAAAAGTAAAGACAAGAAGAGGATGACATTGGTCACCCTCTTTTTCTGTAAAAAAGAACCCTTTGCTCTTCAATTATTTGCGAACTTGTATTATCTTCGCGTAAAAGGTTTTTTTATGCAGGCTGAAATAAGGAAATTATATATAAATAGGTTCGGCTGCGAACCGCAGGCTGTTGTCAGGCTTACAGGTGACGGCTCGAACCGTGTCTATTACAGGCTACAAAGCGGTGGTGAAAGTCATATAGGTGTAGCAGGAACTTCAGTGGAGGAGAACAGGGCATTCATTGCTCTTGCCGAAGCCTTTGCAAAGAGTGGCATAGCAGCACCGAAGGTACTTGCGGTTTCCGAAGACGAACTCTGTTATCTGCAGGAGGATTTGGGTGATACCTCGCTCTATGCTTCTTTGCAAGAGGCAAGAGATTCCGGTTCCTTCAGTGATGCCGACATTGCGTTGCTATGTAGAACTGTTTCGCAGTTGCCGCACATTCAGTTTGCAGTGCCTGCTCACTTTGATTTCTCGCTCTGCTATCCGGTAAGTGACTTCAACGAGCGTGTGATAATGTGGGATTTGAACTATTTCAAATATTGTTTTCTAAAAGGCGTGGGAGTTGAATTTAACGAGAGCAGGCTCGAGGATGAATTCCAACGGCTTACCGCTCTTCTGCTCAGCGACAACGACAATGTCTTTCTATATCGCGATTTCCAGTCGCGTAACGTAATGCTGAGGGATGGTACTCCATACTTCATTGATTTCCAAGGTGGCAGACGGGGACCGATATATTACGACGTGGCATCTTTTATTGGTCAGGCGCGTGCGAAGTATTCTGCTGCAGCCGTTGATGCCATGACCGAAGCTTATATCTGCGCTCTTGGTGAGTACAGGAAAGTCGAGAGAGGGCATTTTATGGCAATGCTTCACCTTTTCCGTCTTTTCCGTCTGTTGCAGAATCTCGGAACCTATGGCTACCGTGGCCTTTATGAACGCAAGAAGGCGTTTGTTGAGAGCATCCCGGCCGCATTGGCACAGTTGCAGGAACTGCTTGGTTCCGAAGGCGGTGACTTTCCCTATATCGCCTCTTTGGTCAAGGACATCGCGCGGCATCCTATGTTCACTCGCAGCGAGTCGAAAGAACTTACAGTCGATGTGGTAAGTTTCTCCTACAAACGCGGTATTCCCGATGACATTTCGGGTAATGGCGGCGGTTTTGTTTTTGATTGCCGTGCAATACACAATCCAGGCCGTTATGAACCCTATAAAGCACTTACAGGAATGGATGAACCGGTCATCAGATTTCTCGAGTCTGAGAGTAATATCGTGGATTTTCTTGAGAAAGCCTACGCGCTCGTAGATAATATGGTCGATACATACAAGAAGCGTGGCTTTACCCATATACAGGTATGCTGCGGCTGTACAGGAGGTCGGCACCGTTCTGTATACAGTGCCGAGCATATAGCACGGCACGTTGCCGACAAGTTCGGTGTCAGGGTGGTGGTGACGCACAGGATGCAGAACTGTTCCTATGTCATAGAGGCTAAAGGGCAATAGGCTGTTGAATTTCTAAAAGATATTTTCTTGCATAAGGCGATACCGCCATTCTATACATCCCCAAATGTCTGTTTTCTTTTTTGCAGTTGTATGCCCAGCAATGCTCCCTTGAATACCTGTAAAAATTTCAAGGACATAAGAAGTTGTTTAAATTTCTATTAAAGGTTTTTCTTGTATTGGAAGCCGTCATTTTCGTTTTTTCATATTCAAAAATGTCTGTTCCCTTCTTTTTATCGGTTAAGTAGTCATATCAACGCGCCCTCAAAAAACAATAAAACATCCTATTTCTGTTATATGAAAAACTTAACGATATAAATTTAAACTACTTCTAATATTTTTATTAAATTTGCCGATTATGTTTTGCATTGGTTGTGTCTAGTGCTGTTTTGGAAAATATAACTGCTATGAAAAGATACGTGTCGCTGTTCGTCGTGACAGCATTGACAGGATTGATGTTCCTGCTCCTTAAATCGAACTATTCGGAATATTTCGACAAGATAGAGAACGATTACAAGGAGAATATTGCCGTGAACCTTGCCCCGGGTGTCAGAGCCGATGATATTGAGGAGATGCTGTTGACGCGCGGTTATATCGATAGCCGCGAAGAGGCCGGGTTTGTTGCCGGCCGGCTTGTAGAAGGAGTCAGGAAAGGGTATGACCTGAGCAATATATATTCGTTGAAAAAGAATGTATGGAAGGTCTCCTGGCGTGTAGCCGACAGCCTGAAAGGAACTTCCATAAATACAAGGTATGAAAAGGCACTGGATAATCTGGGTCTGCGCAACAATGTTGTTGCTGCACTGAAACGTGATACTTCCACAGTCGATTTTGGAAAAAAGGACGGCGGAACAATTGTGGTCTCTATCACTGAGAAGGATTCCGCAGCCGGCAGCCTTGCTAGAGTTCTTGGCAATGATGTGAAGCCTGTTGACAGTGTGCTTGTGTGCCTCAAGCATCATTATATGATGAACCGTCCAGGAGATAGCAAGGCGGGTGTTGAGAGTAGCGATACATTGATAAACGAGATAATTGCCTACGCTGTAACCGGTAAGGATGGCAAGGTCTTTTTCAAGGGGCTCGACAAGGATGCTTCCTACAGTGTTCTTCCTTTGTCCCACGGATATGAGTATGGCTCTTCCAAGGGTACTATAGGCGGAACGCTCGGTGAAACTTCCGGCGGCGGAGAACTGGAACTGGCCTTTACTCAAAAAGAAATGAAGGTTACGCTGTTCGGAAACCAAACGCTGAAGCGTATAAAGGAAGATACTGCGTTGACTGTACGTTCGCCGCAGGAATATAATTCGCTGCTTTTCAGGAATGTTCTTATATTCATTGCAATGTGGTGGGGTGTCGTTCTCTTCCTGGAGATTCGGAAACGAAGGCCCGACATTGCTCTTTTCTCGGCACTTATGCTGTTGACCGGTGTCTGCCTGATGAATATGTTCTCGGTAAACGACCCGCTCACCGACAAGATGCTCGGTACGGATATGGCAAACGGCGTTTTCATCGGTCTTATCATCGTTGCGCTGATAAGCAATGTCGATTTTGTCAAGTTCTACCAAGATAGGAGCAGGATTAGGTTTGATTTTGTACTCGATGCTCTTTTGTGGCTCATTAAGCCGTTCCGCCGCAAGGTCGCTTATATGGCAGTGTGGATGCGTGAGCGTAACTTTATGTTCAAGTGCATTGCAGCTATTGTTGTGCTTTGCTGTCTGCCATTGCTGCTTCTTGACCTGCTTTTTGTGACACGTCTTTCGGCTCCGGTCGAGAAGGCTTTGAAGAATGCGCCTAAGGGCGTGGGGTATCTGTTTCTCGCGCTTCTCCTCACCTTGCTTCTTTTCTCACCATTTGGAAAGGCAATTGGCGGTATGAGGGTTAACCTTGACCTTGGACTCGTCTTTCAGCCAAGCGAAATAGCAAAGTATCTGATAGTGTTCTTTATGGCAGCCTATTTCTGCCGCAATGCCGACAATATTGTAAAGTATTCGGCCGAGGGCAATGCGTCGTTGTTCGGAAACAAGATGAAACTTCTCGGGTGGATAGTGGCAGGCCTTGGAGTGCTTATGCTGCTGTATCTTACGCTTGGAGATATGGGGCCTGCGCTTGTTCTGGCGTTTACCTTTATCTTCATGTATTCACTAGTTAAATCAAAGGTTGACTGTTATGATGAGAATGGCAGGTTTCGTATCTCGAAAGTCCTGGTCTCGGACATTGCAATGCTGCTTTACGGAATCGTTTCGTTCTTGCTCTGCCTATGGCTTGGCGACAAAATGGGCAGTCTCTTCCTGGGAGGTGTTGCCTGGTTTGTTGTGTGGATTGCAGGCGGTATAGCAGTTCGCAAACAGGTGTTCGAATCGCCGGTACTTTTCAATCTTATTGTTTTTGCGTTTGTATTCGGCGGCCAGATGCTGTCGGCCATAGGTATGGAATCGGCAAGCGAACGTCTTGAGAGTCGCAGGAACATGTGTACGAATACATGGGGGGTACTTGGCATAAATGGTGAGATTGCAGAACCTGGTGAGAATATGCAGGTGGCGCAAGGGTTGTGGGCTCTTGCATCGGGCGGTATTTTTGGTCAAGGCCTTGCCGAAGGTTCACCGCATGATATTCCTGCTTTCCACACCGATATGGTTCTTGAAAGCATTGGTGAGCAGATGGGATTCGTCGGGCTGTTTGCGGTTGTGATAGCTCTTGCGATATTCCTCAGACGACTGCTCGTAACCGGTTTCAGGACAAACCATCCTTTTACGTTCTATTTATGTCTTGGAATAGCCATTGTTACGGCGGTACAGTTCCTTATAATATCGCTTGGCAGTACAGGTGTTATCCCTCTTACCGGAGTTACGGTGCCGTTCCTTAGTTATGGAAGGGTGAGTATGATACTTAATCTTGTTGCTGCCGGTGTGGCGATAGCTATTTCGTTGCGCCCGGCAAAGGCTGAGGAAGATGCTGTGGCCGAGGTGAACAGGCTGAATATGAGAAAGTATACATACTCGTTGTCGGTGTTGATATTTGCATATATGGCGATGATGCTGCTTGTCCTTGGTGTTTTCCTCAATTATCAGCTTTTCAATCGGGATAAGACGCTTGTACGTCCGTTGTATGTCAAAGGGGATGCCGGCAATACTACAGTAGAGTATAATCCACGTATTTTTGATGTCACAGACAAAATGCATGCCGGGAATATATATGACCGTAATGGTGTTCTGCTTGCAACAAGCAACTATGATGAACTCGAGAGCGAGGATTTCTACAGGAATTTCAAGATATCTAAGATGAAGCAGGACCACAGGGCACGTTATTATCCATTTGGCGAGCACCTCTACTTTATGCTTGGCGATGCCAATAGCCGTCTTTTCTTCCAGGCAAGCGACAAGTATGGCATAGGATACGTTGCAGAGTATCAGCATATGTCCGAATTGCGTGGATACGACAATACTATGTATGATGAGTATGACAGACCCGTTAAGCTTCAACTTCAGAAGGTGCACAGGCCAAGCGTGTATATGGCCTACTGCGACACGGTCGCCGGCAATGAGGTTACAATACGTGATTACAGTGCAATCGTCCCGTTCCTGAAGGCAGGTGCAAACAGTTTTGCAGTAAAGTGTTTTAACGAAGGTGAAACATTTGGCGAGGTAGGTAAAAAGGATTTGCAACTTACTGTCGATGCTCTTTTGCAGACACGCTTGCAGCTTAAGATGGAGGAGTTTGTGAAGACACCACGTTTACGGCAATATTCCGGCAAACTGAGGATGTCGGTAGTGTTGCTCGATGCCAACAATGGCGATTTGCTTGCGTCATCTGTATATCCGTTGCCCGATGAAGAGCGTCTTGCCGAAGAGGGTGGAGCTGCATATGATGACAGGAATAAAGGCAAGGATTGGGTCGCATACACAAACGAAGACCTTGGAATACGTTTTGCTACCCATCCGGGTTCAACAGCAAAGGTCATGTCGGCGATAGCCGGTGTAAACACTCTTGGTGCAGAAAGGATGAGAGATATTGAATACCATGTAGATACAAGACAGTTTACCGGTCTTGAACCAAAGGGAGACATAAATCTTCGTCTGGCACTGGTAAAATCATCGAACTGCTATTTCATTAATCTTGCAAATGAATATGACTTGTATTCCGAACTGGCCGACATATATGGAAAGGTCGGTGCTACTTACAATGGAGAAAGAGTATATACGATAGACTACAAGGAGTATGATTCTTCTTGGGCTGCATCGCTGAAGAATGGTTCAACCGAGGCGATAAGTACATACAACTACTACAACAGTTGCTACAAGGAAAATCGTCTGCCACGGGGAAGAAACCCCAAGGACGGGTGGAAAATGAGATGGAACAAGAACTGGCTTGTAACCTGGGGACAGGGCGACCTTGATGCAACTCCGCTTGCAATGGCTCGTGTGGCATCTGTCGTGGTCAATGATGGCAGAATGCCTGTCACAAAATTTGTCCTTGGCGAGAAAGATAGTCTTGTGTTTGTCTCCTCTCCGGCAGACATTGCTTTAGTGAAGCAGTATATGGTTGAAGAGGCAATGACGCATCATGCCAGAATCTCCTTCCCAAGCAACTTCGGTGGCAAGACTGGTACAGCTGAGCGTAATTACGGCAATAAAACAGGCAATGACGTATGGTATATTTGCTTTGCCGAAGGTGCCGAAATATCAAGCAAGGCTTTAGGAGAAGAGAAACCCGAGCGTAGAAAAGGTGACATAGCAATAGCCGTGCGTATTGAGAGACTCTCTGCTAAAACTTACTCCGACATTCCTAAGTCCTTCGTGAAGGATTGGGTTGTGCCACTGTTGAGGGATATGGGGTATGGCGATTTGCTTGCAAGGTAGAAAATATGATTTGAATAATGTAATATACAATATATGGGAGAGGCTTTTTTAGAAGATTATACGCTCATAGATGAACTTGGGCAGGGGGGCTTTGCAACCGTTTACAAGGTCCGTCATAACCGTTTGGGCTATACGCGCGCAATAAGGGTGCTGAACGCTACAATAGCAAAGGGCGAGAATGATACTTCATACCAGAAATTCCTCGAGGAGTGCCGTTTGCTGCTCCGTCTTGGAAACGGTTGTCATCCGAATATCGTACACATTTTCCAGCCTTTGCTAAGAGCACAGAAAGCCTTGGTTGAAATGGACTATGTAAATGGCGTAGACCTTGCTCATTATCTCGAGGAGAATGAAGGCTATATCGATGCAGGCAGTGTTGTAAAGCTTGCCGAAGAGATAGGCAGTGCGTTGGCATATTGTCACGAGGATATTTATGAATATTGTATGGACCGCGAGGAGGATGAATTGCAGGATGACCCGGAGGATGGAAGCAAGGTGCTGCTCGATGAAGCGACTAAGGAGAGGCTTGTAAACAAGTATCGTGTCATACATAACGACATTCATTCGGGCAATATCATGCGTAACAGCAGCGGACGTTACATACTGCTCGATTTTGGACTTTCCATTGAGGGTGACAGTGTGGTGCGAAGCAGCCGCAGGCATAACGGTGCACCCGAGTTCAAGGCTCCCGAGAAGTGGGATGGCGATGCAAACCTTTCGCCTCAGTCCGATATATACAGTTTCGGCGTAGTGCTCTATGAAATGCTTGCCGGACGTGTGCCGTTCCCTCTCGACAAGTCACGCTCAAATTCGATAGAGGCTGAATATCTCTTGAGCCGGGCTCATAAGGAGGATGCCCCACAGCCGATATTTGAATTACGCAAGAAGGCTTTTGAACAGAGGTATCCCGGGCAGGAATATGTGAAAGACTATCCCGAATGGCTTGAGGTGTTGATAATGAAATGCCTTGAGAAGAATCCAACCGACCGTTTTGCAAGCGGCAAGGAACTTTACAAAGCTGTTGTAGCAGGCAAATCGGCATCGGACCTCATTGCAGCGCATACAGCAACGATAGAGAACCTGAAAAAAGAGAACGGCAGTCTCAGAGCAGAACTCAGCGAGGCTAAGGCTCACAGGCAACCTCCCCAGACACAACCCGTGCCGAAAGCCGGAAAAGTGAATGAACGTGAGGTAGAGATACTGAAGAAAGAGAATGATGCCCTAATGAAGGATGTAAGACGGCTTGCGTCGAGAAATCTGCTGACAATAATAATTGCATCAGTGCTTCTCCTGTCTACTTTGTGTATCTTCACTCTTTTGTGATTGAAGGGCTGATGGTGTGAGAATTGATATAAAATTCAAATAGTTCTAAACAGTTTCTAATTATATGGGAATATTCAGTTTTATGGCCGGTCTTATCGATGGCGAAAAAGATAAAAACAAGAAAAACAAGGCCGGCTGTGTGGCGGAAACAGTCGCAGACGAGAGTACTGTTGCAGCACCGGCACAACCTGTTGCGGAGACAGACGGTGGGCTTGTGAATTGTGCAGTACCTGCAGAATCGCCTGTGAAGCCTATACCCGAGGACGAAACGGTACCGGTTTCTCCTGCAGTCTCAGCCAAACCGTCGGCTGTCTCCTTGCCTGCTTCAAACAGCATTGAGACAGAGGATAGGG
>CAZAIM010000085.1:0-11013 GCA_964485215.1 uncultured Bacteroidaceae bacterium
GACTGAGGAGTAGGAATGTACCTAAGATTTCTTATATCGAATTCACGTTATTTTATGCAGAGTTCCTTTAGCTGCTGCAAATCTCCGTTGAAGATGTTTATGTCTATCTTGCGTTTTATGCCAGGTATCCGGCCTTTGTCGGTGCATTGCCAGATGCACCATTTGCCCTCAACATCAAGCGAGTCTACATAGTAGTGCGCTATCCATGTTGGATATTTGTCGAAGAACTTGTCTGTAAGATAGCGTTTCTTGTATTTTTTGCCCGAGTAGATTATAGGTCTTGCACCATAGTGCTCCTCAATCTTTGCTATGAAAATCTTCAGTTCTTCTTTGAACAGTTCTTCATTTTCGGGAATCTCTTCGACATCGACCATTGGCGGCAGGTCGCCATTTTCCATCTGTACAGTGCCGATGAACATTCTTGCTTGCTCAATGCCCGTAGACGTGGTGCTGAAATAGTGGTATGCACCACGCATCAGGTTGCCTTGTCTTGCTCCGTTCCAGTTATCTTCAAAACGGGTGTCCTTGTGGTCGCTGCCTTCTGTCGCCTTTATGTAGACGAAGCTTATTGGCGTGTCGTTGTTGTTCTTGCTATGCAGTGTCTTCCAGTCTATGTCGCCCTGGTGGTGGGATATGTCTATTCCATATACCGAGTAGCCCTTGGGTATGCAGGTGCTGTACACGCTTATGCCGTAACAGGGTGATATCTGGTTTATGAGGTTCTTTAGGAACAGGTGGTATGCGCAAAAGAGGGTGGTGAATGACACGGCTGTTGCTATGAGTGCCATTTTCCATCGCGGCATTGCTGCGTCCCTTTTACGAGACGAGGGTCGGTGGACAGAAGATTTCCTCCGTCCACCGACCTTTCCCGTTCTTTTTTTTCTTTCTGCCATCAGACAGTCAGGTTGTTATTTCTGCTGCTCCAGAGCCAAGGTCTTGGTCGTCTGGTCGCATACCTCTGTCGGGCCAAAGTACTGTATTGGGCCTGGATATACATAGCAGGTCTCCTTTGCCCACAGCTCTCTGTTGGCTGCAAATGTCTTGAAAGGTGCGCCGTTGAGGTCGACAAGTGCCTTCTGGATAACCGGCTTCATTTCTCCGTGGCGACGCTCCATGTTCATCATCATGGTGATGGGGATACCGCCGGCAACCCATTCTGCTGCAGGTGCTGTGGTGTTGCGTACCGATGACATGTAGCCTGTCTTGCCGGCAGCGATGAGCTGTGACGCGTTGTAGCCGAGCGCATAGCAGTAGTCGGCATCGTAGTTCGAAGGAGCTGCGCAACGTCCCTCGTAGCCGAAGAAGTGGTGCTGTGCATTGAATTTTCCGTTGTACTTGCCTTCGGCCTTCCATGCTGCAAGCTTGCCTGCAACCATCTCGGAAAGCAGTTTCTCTGTCTCTATCAGGGATACCTGTACGTTGCCGTGCGGGTCGCGGTCCATTGTGAGCTGGCGCGCAACGCCTGTGGGAAGGCTTGCGTATACGGCAGCATTCTCTTTGGAGAGCTGGTCAATGATGTACTGACGCTGTTCCTCGGGAGCAACGGCATTGTATTCCTCGCCCTTGTGAGCCAACAGGTCGTTGAGCTCGGCGATGAGTGCCTTCATTGCCGGAATGAACTCGATGAGGCCCTCCGGAATGAGGACTGTACCGAAGTTGTTGCCTGCTGCAGCGCGGTCGGCAACAGCCTGTGCAATAGATGTGACGATGTCGTCGAGCGAGAGAGCCTTCTGCTCAACCTCCTCTGAAATTATGCAGTAGTTGGGCTGTGTCTGCAGCGCGCACTCAAGGGCAATGTGTGAAGCCGAACGGCCCATGAGCTTGATGAAGTGCCAGTATTTCTGTGCTGAATTGCAGTCGCGCTGGATATTGCCGATAACCTCTGAATAAACCTTGCATGCAGTGTCGAAGCCGAAAGATGTCTCAATGTAAGCGTTCTTCAGGTCGCCGTCGATGGTCTTGGGGCAACCGATAACCTGTACACCGGTGTTCTTTGCAGCATAGTATTCGGCGAGGACGCAAGCATTTGTGTTGGAGTCGTCTCCACCGATGATTACGAGTGCCTTGATGTCGAGTTCCTTGATAATCTCAAGACCCTTGTCGAACTGCTCTGTCTTCTCGAGCTTTGTGCGGCCTGAACCGATGATGTCGAAACCGCCCGTGTTGCGGTACTCGTCCATAAGCTCGGCTGTAATCTCCATATATTTGTGGTCAACCAAGCCGCCAGGGCCCATAAGGAAACCATAGAGACGGCTGCCGGGGTTCAGTCTCTTTACACCGTCAAATAGTCCGGCAATTACGTTGTGGCCGCCGGGAGCCTGTCCTCCAGAAAGGATTACGCCCACATTGATAGCAGGATACTCCTGAGCCTCTCCGCCCTTTTCGAATGTTACGATGGGCAGGCCATAGGTGTTGGGGAACATAGCCTTTATGGCCTCCTGGTCGGCAACAGATTCTGTTGCTGCACCTTCACACAGTTTAACTGTCCCGGTCAAAGCCTGGGGGAGCTTGGGCTGGTAGGCAGCCCTTGCCTTTTGTAACGCGCTTATTTTCATATTTTCTCTAAATGTTTAGGAATAGAATATTCTTGCAGTTTTCTAATTATTGGCAAATTTCGCCTTTTTTATTGAATTTTAAAAGTGCTTTCATCTTTTTTATTCATAATTATGGCAAATATATATATTTGTTTCCCGAGGTTTGGTCATTCCGCACGATTTTTATATCTTTACGGAATGAATCATTAATTAAAAACATTTGAATTATGGCAAGCAGAAGAAACTTGAAGAAGGTGATAACATTTGTAGTGGATGAACTGGCAACAGAGGCGTTTCTCCTCTCATACGATGCCAAAGGCAACACTGAGGCGTGGGTAGCTCTGTTCAATAAGATATTTGCGTTGAACAACGACTATGTCGCACGTGTAAGCCACGCCGAACCCGGTATGCCTGCCAGGAAGTATTTCAATACGTTGTGCGACTCTTTCAATGCCGATGCCAAGGCTATCCTGGAGGAGATTACTACCTTGTCAAAGGCCTGACAAAATTCCAGATGAGGGTGTCCGAATAGTTCACCCTCTTTGTTTCTTGTTCACATTCCGGTTGTAACAGCTGCTTATGATATTCAAAAGGTTTGCAGTGTCTCTCGTGTGTCTCCTTGGTGTTGTGGCCTTGCAGGCTCAGACTGTCGACAAGGAGACCGCCGGTGCCATTTCCAGTTATTTCAAAGGATATGGTTCCGGCCGTTGTGACGTGCGTAACCCTGCACTCGACAAGCGCAAGAACAATATCGTGCTGAACAGGAGCTCCAAGTCTATAATAATATATTGCAACGAGGCTTTTGCCGGGCAGCCATTCACACGTGGAAGCGTCGATACAATATACAGCGACATAAGGAAACTCCTGCCGCGCAAGTACCGCAAGTATAGCATAAAGGTCTTGTATAACGGTGTCTCCATTGATGAGCGTGTGCCAAATATCTATCGCGGCAAGAAGGCCGACAAGAGCCGTATGTGGGGCACCATTTCATACAAGGGTGAGCCTTGGATCGCGAATGTTTCACGTCCTTACAAGCCTTCCTTGGGTCTTGAAGGGCATCATCTTGCACTGTGGCAAAGCCACGGCCGGTTTTATCTTCACAAGAAAGACAGTTGGGCTTGGCAGCGTCCCGCGCTTTTCTGCACTACTGAAGACCTCTTTACCCAGTCGATAGTAGTTCCGTTTCTCATGCCCATGCTGGAGAATGCAGGCGCGGTGGTATATACTCCGCGTGAACGTGACTGGCAGCCAAATTGTGTAATTGTCGACAACGACCTGTGTGTTGCGGGTGCCATATATACCGAGCAGGGCAGCAAGGAGTATGCCTGGAAACAGTGCGACACTGGTTATGCCTTCAAAAAGGATACATATTGCGACAATGAGAACCCTTTTGCGATGGGTACCTCGCGTTTTGTGAAAAGTTCATCAGGTGGCAAACGTTCAGCAGCCGAAGCTATGTGGACTCCCGCTATACCCGAAGATGGCGAGTATGCGGTATATGTGTCGTATCGTACATTCGGAAACTCAGTGCCCGATGCTCTTTATACAGTGAAGCATAGTGGTGGCTCAACCCAGTTCAAGGTGAACCAGAAAATCGGTGGTGGCACCTGGGTCTATCTTGGCGCCTTCAGTTTCAAGGCCGGTGACCAGGGACAGGGAGTGGTGCTGAGCAACAATAGTGCTCACAATGGTGTGGTAAGTGCCGATGCAGTGCGTTTTGGCGGTGGCCGTGGGTGTGTAAGACGCGGTTCATCATCATTGCTCAGTGGCTTGCCGCGTTATCTTGAGGGTGCACGTTATAATCTGCAGCTCAGCGGCTTTCCGTATGAGGTCTATTCCTCGAGCTGTGGCGAGGATGATTACAGGGATGATATAAACTGCCGTTCATACGCGGTGAACTACCTCACCGGCGGTTCCGTGTATAACCCCGACACCACAGGCCTTGGCGTGCCTGTTGAACTTTCATTTGGTTTTCATTCCGATGCCAATTTCTTTACCGAGAACAAACTTGTCGGTACACTTGGTGTTGTGACAACAAAGGCCAACGATGGCGTTGTCGAGAGCGGCAAGTCCCGTTATATGTCGCGTGACCTTGTATCGTTTATGCTCAACAATCTGCAGGACGACCTCACTTCGCGTTATGGTATCCGTTGGCGTGTGCGCGGCATTCTCGACCGCAATTATAGCGAGACACGCCTGCCTGCAGTGCCCTCCATCATTCTGGAGTCGCTTTCGCACGAGAACTACCTCGATATGGTATATGGTCACGACCCCGATTTCAAGTTTACATTCGCACGTTCTGTCTATAAGTCGCTATTGCGTCACATTTGCTATGTCCATGGTAAGGATTTCGTAGTGCAGCCTCTTCCTGTCAGCAGCGTATCGTTGTCCCTTTCGTCCAATGACGATGTAGCAACACTGCGATGGGTGCCGGTCGACGACCCGCAGGAACCAACGGCAAAGCCCACGAAATTTATAGTCTATACAAAAGTAGGCGATGGGGGTTACGACAATGGAACTGTTGTTGAGAGGCCATACTGCAATATAAAGGTAGAGAAAGGCGTAGCCTATTCCTTCAAGGTTGCAGCCCTTAACGATGGCGGCGAGAGCCTGCCATCGGAGGAACTCTCGCTGTTCCTTGCCAAGAAGGAACTTGACCGTGTGCTTATAGTCAATGGTTTCCATCGTTTGAGCGGCCCGCAGACACTCTCTACATCCACTCAGCACGGCTTCGATATGCTGGCCGACCCGGGTGTGCCTTACATGCGCTCCCCCGAGTATTGCGGCCTGCAGAGCGACTTCGAGCGCAAGAACCCTGCCGACCAGGTGAGCCCGGGAGCAAGCGGCAACGAGTATGAGGGCATGCTCATAGCCGGCAACACTTTCGATTATCCTGCTCTGCACGGCAAGGCATTGGCTGCCAACGGTTACAGTTACGTTTCGTGCAGCAGCGAGGCCATTATGCGCGGTACGGTGGATATGAACGCTTTTAAGGCGGTCGACCTTATCCTCGGTGCCGAAAAGGAGGGAGGCAGAGGATCTCTTCTTGGCTATAACCGTCCTTATAAGACATTCCCGGCCGAACTGCAACAGAAAATTCGCGAATACTGCGGAAATGGAGGCAATATCTTTGTCAGCGGTTCTTATATTGCCAGCGATATGTCGGGCAGCGACGAGGAGAAGGCCTTTATCCGTGACGTGCTCCGTTATGAGTATGGCGGCTCCATAACCGACCTTTCCGAGAACCTTGTCACAGGCTCCGGTGCCCGGCTACGTTTCAACCGCACGGCCAATGAGGAGTGCTACGCTGTGCCGCGTCCCGATGTGCTTGTCCCTGTAGGGAAGGCGTTTGTCTCTTTTATTTTCAGCGGCGACAAGCAGAGTGCCGGAATTGCATATGCCGGCAAGTATCGTGTCCTTGCAACAAGCATTCCCTTTGAGACGGTAACAGATGAGCGGCAACGCGTTAATCTAATGGGTGCAGTCATGCGTTTTCTGCTGAAATGACAGTAAATGGTTCCCCTGTCCGAAAAATCATGTTTATGAAAAAAATATCCTTTTTATCAATAGCCTTGTTTCTCTCAGCATCATGTGCCGACAATGTTTACGAACAGCAGCAACAGGTCTATGAGAGTGCCTTGGAGAAAATCGCCGAGGGCAAGGTCAATGGTTGTGATTCTCTTCTCTCGCATACCTTTGATACCGAATTGTCAGCCTTGCGTCTGTTGGTGGCAGCCAGTGAAACCGAAATTAAGGAACTTGACGGCAGTTATGGCGAAGAACTCCCCACAATGCTTGCAGGGATAGAGCACTTGCGCGATTCTCTTTTTACAATTCTCGATGCCTCGTTCCGCACTGAAAAGGTACATTTTGTGGAGAAACGTACTCTTCTTTATGCCAAAGTAGCCGATTGCTACGGCAAGGCTCTCTCTCTGCGCGAGGTCGACACTATAAGGTCTCTTGCCGGACGTTATTCGTCAATGGCATACATTGAAGGGCAGAGGGTGTGTGACCCGCCCGAGGATGTGCAAAGCCGATACTATTCGGCAAAGGAGAGCGCGGCGCAGAAGTACCGCGAAGCATTGGAACGGATAGGAAGAAGATGAATCCTGCATAACATAAACGGGGACAGCACGCGCGTGCTGTCCCCGTTTATGTTAATCCTGTGGCGGTTATTTGCCAACAGGTGTTATGCGAAGCTTGTAGCTCATCTTCTTGTTAGGAACACGATACTCGGGTAAAGTGTCTACATCGGCACCGCAAGACGCATTTCCGACACCGCGCATCCATGCATCGAAGTGAACGACTGTGTATGGGCGTTCTGTCAAATCCCATTGGTGTCCGGCTCTCATAAGGTCCTCATCGGTGTAGGGGAGTGCCGAGAAACTTACATTGCCCTCAGTCGCAATCTTCACGCCATAGCCGTTGTTGTCTGTGAAGGTTACCTCACGCAAGCCCTCACGGCTGCCGCTGCTCTGTGGCTTTACATATGGGTCGGCCATCTGGTCAACTGTTGTCCTGTAACGTCCAACGACAACACCGTCCTTACGGTCAACGGTGTTCTCCCAAGGACCGAACGCGTAGTAATTCACATTATTGAGTGTAGAGTCAAGGCCGCAGATAAGGCCTGCACGGCGCAGGTTGCCATGCTTGGGCACAAATGTGGCATCTACATCGACAATGCCTTGAGGGTAGATTGTGTAGTTTATCTCAGTGTCGCAGATAGAACCCTTGCGCACAGTCTTTACAACCGTGTTGCCGTTCTCCTCAACTACTGTTATCTCGCCCTTTGCCTCAAGACCGTCATTTGTCTGCGCATATGTTGCACCAACCTTGCCTCGCTCATACTGGTAGTCGTAGCCTTGGCGGTCGTTCTCAATCCAGCGGTGGTTGCTGTATATGAAGCCCTGTCCGTCGGTGATGATGTTCTTGCCGTTAAAAGCAAGTGCAGTGAGCTGTGCAGTCTCGGCATCGAACTTCAGCTGCACCTTTTCATTGCCGATGATTGTCTCGTGGAGCGAGGATGTGGCAGCAAGTGCCTTGCCCTTTGAAGAAATCTTTGCAAGCGGTGCACGCTCGACAAGTGTAAACTGCTGCATTGCAACCTCGTGGCCGGCTGGTGAATATACCTGTGCTTCGCGCTGCTGAACGCGTATGGTAATGAGCAACTCATCGCCCTTCTTGGCAGCCTTCTCAATGTTTGCCTTCTTTACAGTGAGCCAAACCTTTGCCTTTTCGCCGCTCTTTGCGCTTGGAGCCTCGGTCTTTCCTGTGTACACAACCTTGCCGTTCTTTACAATGTCATATACAACATCGAACTCGTTGAGGTTTGTGAAGTTGTACTTGTTCTTCAGCTCTATTGTTACGATACCGTATTCACTGTTCACCTCGGTCATTGCAAAATCAATGAACTGGTGAGCTGCCTTTACCTCCTTTAGCTTGCCGCCCTCTTGGCGCAGAGGAGAAACGACACCGTTTGAGCAGAAGTTTCCTTGATGCGGACCGGGGTAGTCATATCCCGTGTGTAAGCGGTAGATACCCTGTTTCATCTCCTGTGGGTCATAAATAGCCTGGTCAACCCAGTCCCATATACAACCGCCTATGCAAGAGTTCGATGCCTCTATCTTCTGCCAGTACTCCTTGAGGTTTCCAATGGCATTGCCCATAGCGTGTGCATATTCGCAAATGAACATAGGTTTGTCGAGGTCGTTCGTGTATTTGTTCATCCAGGCTTGTCCCGGGTACATTTTGGAGTAGAAGTCGCTGAAACGTCCGCCGCCGTAGTCGCCTGCCGAACGTGTGCCCTCATAGTGTACCGGGCGGTCGTCGAGTCTCTTGGCTTCGTCGTAGCAAGGGCCAAAGTTGTTGCCGTTGCCGGCCTCGTTGCCCAAACTCCACATAACTACGCTTGCATGGTTGCGGTCGCGCATAACCATACGGTTAATGCGGTCTACAAATGCAGGAATCCACGATTCGCGATCCGAGATTGTCTGGTTTGCATGATTCTCAAGGTCGGCCTCGTCGCAGCAATACAGGCCATAGTGGTCAAACATTGCATACATCTTGGCTGCATTGGGGTAGTGGCTTGTTCGTATTGTGTTAATGTTGTTCTGCTTCATAAGCAGCACATCCTTCAGCATAGACTCAGTTGTTACGGCACGTCCTCTTACCGGGTCTGTATCGTGGCGGTTGACACCCTTGAAGAATACTCTTTCCCCGTTGATGAAGACAAGTGAATTCTTTATTACGATGTCGCGGAAACCGTGCTTTGTAGAGAAAGCAAGTTCCTCGTTGCCGTTCTCGTCATACTGTGTGATGCGCACAGTGTACAGGTACGGTTTTTCCGCGCTCCACAGCTCAATGCCGTCTACTGTGAACTTGATGTCTCCGCTTGGCGAAGCTATCTTCGCAGCAGTGTTTATAGTAACCGAGTCGCAAGCAACCTGTTTTCCTGCCGGGTCGTACATGGCTGCCTTGACGGTCTTCTTGCCGGGGATGAAATCGCGGTTGTCAATCTCGAAGTTGACATTGACATCGGCACTGTAACGGTCGGCAGAAAGCTTGCTTGTTATGTAGTGGTCGCGTACAGCCGTCTTTGGTACGTTGTAGAGATATACATCGCGGAATATACCGCTCATTCTGAACATATCCTGACACTCGAGGTAAGAGCCGTCGCTCCAACGGAATACTTGCACAGCAAGCTTGTTCTCGCCTTTTTTAAGGTATTCCGTAAGGTCGAACTCGGCAACGTTGTTTGCTCCCTGGGTGTAACCGATATACTCGCCGTTGAGCCACACAAAGGCTGCGGAGTATATGCCTCCGAACTGTATGAATGTGCGGCGGCCGTGCCAGTTTTCGGGCACTTCAAATGTGCGTACATAGGAACCTACCGGGTTAATGCCATAGTTCTTTCCACCGTCGTTGTAGCCCGGTCGTGCGTTTATGAATGGAGGTGTGTTTGAGTGCGGATACTCTACGTTGTTGTAGATAGGCTTGTCGTAGCCGTGCATCTCCCAGTTCGAAGGAACAGGAATTTCATCCCACGCGCTCACGTCAAAACCTTCCTCGAAGAATGTCGTCGGACGCTGTGAAGGCTCGCTTACAAGATTGAACTTCCACATACCGTTCAGGCTCTGGTAGCGGCTGTTGAGCGGCTCTGTCCAGGGCGTTGCATAGTATGCAGCATCGGCAAGCATCTCGGCTTCGTTATTGTAAGGCATGTAAGTAGCAACGGCATTCTCCTTGTTCTCGGCAAAGACTGTCTCATCCTCCCATTTTGGCGAAGCAATCTTTGGCTTCTCTACCTGTGCGAATGTGAACCACGCAGTCTGGTCGTCAGGGTTCTTTTCTACACGCATCATACGGCCGTCTCTCAAGGCATACATTGTGCCCTCCTTGCCTGCCGATACTATGATGAATGTTCCCGGGTGTTCCTTTACCGGTTCGAAGCGGAACTTTGCATTGTTCCATATTCCGGCCACAGCAGGCCATTGCAGCAGATAATCGATGCTTGCATTGTCGCCGCCATCGTCGAAATTCTGTCCGTAGAAAGCATTCTCAACAGCAAATGTGTAGAGGTCGATGGTCTTGATGCTCCAGTACTGTCCACGGTTGCCGGCATCGGCTGCCTCTGCGACAATACGTGCGTTGTTCTCGCCCGAATCGTTGTTGCCAAGTACAAATGTAGGGTCACCGGCTGTGCGTATCTGGTATGTCAGGTCATC
This sequence comes from uncultured Bacteroidaceae bacterium, assembly GCA_964485215.1. Classification (GTDB taxonomy): domain Bacteria; phylum Bacteroidota; class Bacteroidia; order Bacteroidales; family Bacteroidaceae; genus HGM04593. Next base: position 10,259 of record CAZAIM010000085.1, read on the forward strand.
GTCAAAACCTGCATAAACCGACTCGACAAAGCGGAATTGTGCCGATTTGTGGTTTGTCGCCTTCTCTTTGCTTATAAGCGCAAGAGAGTTCTTGTACTTCACGACAGCAACATTGGGGCTGTTGGCAGGTATAAGCAGTCCGTTCTCATACTTCCACAGCTGAGCCTCGTCGGAACCGTTGTTCTCGCCAACCTCAACGCGGTTGCCGTTAACACGCAATGCTTTGTTGGTAACGGGGTTTATGATACGCCAACTGCCCGAAAGTTCCGAAACCTTCCAGTACTGTGCTGCATTCTTCTCCTCATAATCGGTGAGACCGACTGCGTTATCCTTCATTTCGTAAACGACATTACCCTTGTCGCCCGAGGCAAGCAGATGGTACAGCTTGCCCTTTTCAAATAGAGCCTGGGCATTTGTACCGGTCACGTATACAAGCGCGAGGAGTACAAAAACCAAGCCTTTTCTCAAATGGTTCATAGACATAGATTGTTTTTTTATGGTTATTATATTGTTTTATTTGATATACAGTTTTCGGCCACTGCCGGCTCTATTGCAAATATACACATATATTTGTTAAGTTTAGAATTTTACATGGCTTTATATGAAAAAATATGCTTTTTATTCACCCCCCCGACAAAAAGAGGATGACTTTTGGGTCACCCTCTTAAAATAATAAAAGTATTTTCTATTTTAACGTGAGTTCGATATAAGAAATCTTAGGTACATTCCTACTCCTCAGTCACTCCGTGACAGCT
>CAZAIM010000086.1:0-10877 GCA_964485215.1 uncultured Bacteroidaceae bacterium
GAGCAATAAATAAAATTTTTTCATAACAGTAATTTTTAATGTTAAATTCAAAAGTTTAGTTATTGCAAAGATATCTTCTAATGCATGGAAAACAAAACGTTCTTTATCCGAACACATCCGAGTTCCTTTGATTTTTATGGGATATCGGCCATTATTTGAAAATCAACAGGTTATAAATGGATAAATATTGTTGTAAAAATATTTTATCGGATATGTTCGGATAAATAAGTATTCTATAACTGATTATTTTATACTAATTTTGCAAAAATCTCTCTTTGAATATGACACACAAAAACTACATCCTTCATCTTATACTCCTGTTTATATTCACTTTTGTTTCTTGCAGTAAAGAAGCGAACGATGCGCTCCTTTCTAAACTTGCGGATATTCAGGAACAGGGCGACACCTGCCCGCAAAAAGCAATACTGCGTCTCGACTCTATAAAACCGTTGTTTGAAGAAGAGTCGGAATATATGCGCAATAAGCTGTTGCTCCTCGATATAAGATTGCACGACAAGGCATACATTACTCACACAAGCGACAGTGTAATCAAGCAAGTGTGTAGCTATTTTGAAGAATACGGGAGTGTTAAAGAGATGCAGGAAGCATACTATTATATGGGTAGTGTATATCGCGATCTTAAAGATAGCCCATGAGCTGTGACATACTACTTGAAGGCCATTGAAATGGCTGAAAAAGATGAAGATTCCGACCCTGCAATCTTTGAAGTTTCGTGCTTGCAATTGGCTGGTTTATATGGAAAACAGTGCAACTACACAGAAGCATTGAATGTTAAACTCAAGGGGTTGGAAGTTGCCGAAAAATATGGTCTTGCTAACGAAAGAACATACATGGAGGTAGCAAATGCATATTGCGATATAAAAGATATGCCAAACTGTATGCTTTTTTGTAATAGGAGTATGAGCATAATTAAAAAAAGTGGAATAAATAAAGAGAATGCCGACTTGGTCAGTAGAGCCATGTCCTTGTATGCTAGAACCGGGAATAACGAGGATGCTGAATTATGTTTTAGAATGCTAAGACAATTGAAAAAGTCTGAAAGACCACACAATTACCTTGCATCACTTTCAACATTCTATGAGAAGTGTGTGTCTGTTGACAGTGCAGCTGTCATAATACACGAAATCTTTGACACAACTGGAAATATAAAAGAGTTGTATGATTCATCTCGTAAGTTGACTATATATTATACAAACAAAGGTGATTATGAGAACGCTACAAAGTACGCGGTTTATTTTATAAGAGCAAACAATACTATCAACAAAGAAAGAGATACCGAGAATACCGATAAGGCAAAGAACATATATCAGTATCAACGTGACAAAGAAGAGGAACTGAAAATAATTGAGAATGCTGCCAATAGCAGACTTCAGTTGATAGTAGGCATATCTATATCTGCTATCATTGTCATTTTTGTATTTGCCATATATGTTTATAGAAAAAAGCAGTTGCTCAAATTGATATTAAAAAGAAACGATGAGATAAGTAGCATCAAACTGCATATAAGGCAGAAAGAGGAGGAACTGAAATCGTTGATGCAGAAAAATGCAGAACTTTCAAAGGAACTCGACAATGCAAAGTCCAGTTCCAGAATGCTTGTTGAACAGAACTGCGAACTTACAAAACAGGTAATTATGTCTGACCTGTCAAAAGATAATGGGGATATTATAATGAAGTTCAAAAGCACGTTAAAAGGGCAATATCGTCTTTGTGATGAAGAATGGAAAGAACTCCTTTATGCGATAGACAAACTGTATCCTGAATTCACTTTAGAGGTTCAAGAGAAGTTCAAGAAGATTAGCGAGCCAATGCTTCGTGTATGTTATCTATGGAAAATCAAATGCTCAAATCCCGAGATTTCGAATTTGACAGGTTATCCGCCACAAACCGTTTGGGACAGGGTTAAACGAATAGAAAAAATTATGCAAACAGGTGTGGACTCCGGGTTACAGAAGTAAGGTATGTTATCTGGTTTGCGATATGTTTCCACTGCATTGTCGTTCCTTGTCTGTGTTTTCGGTGGGCGTTGCCATTGGTATGTCTGCAAGTCTCTTCACCAGTGAGTCCTTCAATGCGGTGAATGTTGCCTTGTTGGTTTCGTTTATTGGCATCTTGGGCTGCGACTTTATTGTGAGCGGGTTAATGGGCTTGCCATTCTCGTGTACACGGAAGTCGAGGTGCGGGCCTGTGGAAAGGCCTGTTGAACCGACATAGCCGATAACCTGCTTCTGCTTTACATGGTCGCCAACCTTTATTCCTTTGGCAAAACCTGCCAGGTGCATATAGGTTGTTACATATGTGCTGTTGTGTCGAATCTTTATATAGTTTCCTCCGCCGTTTGCCTGGTAGCCCTTGGCTATAACCTTGCCGCTGCCGATTGCATATACCGGTGTTCCCTTGGGTGCGGCGTAGTCTACTCCGTGGTGTGCACGGTAACGTTTCAGCACAGGGTGGTAACGGCTGTTCGAGAATTTAGACGATATGCGGTAGAAATCGAGCGGTGCTTTCAGGAATGCTCCTTCGAGACTGTTGCCGTCGCTGTTGTAGAAGAGTTCCTCTTCGCCCTGTTTGAAGGGAATTGCATATATTGTGGTGTCGGCTACCCGGAATGAAGCAGCCTCAATGCGGTAGCTGTTCAGCGGTTTCTCGCCTACATATTCCTGTGCATATATTAACCGGAACTCGTCGCCTTTCTGAATGCCGAAGAAATCGACCGACCATCCGAAAATATGCGACATAAGCACTGCGAGCTGTGGAGAAGTGTTGCACTCCTCCATTGCAACCCAAAGCGAGGAGTTTACACGGCCGGCAACCACGGCTTCTTTCCACACCGAAGGGATTTCGGAACGTGTGGCACGGCAACTGTCTCCAAGGTCGAATGTTACATAATGCTTCGCGCTCTCCTCGAATATCAGGTATCGTGGCGTCCCCAGGCTGTCTTTTGCGCAAAGCAGTGCGCATACCTGCCCGGGGCGAATTTTCCTTTCGTCGAAAATGGAATCGGGGCACTGCACGAGCCTGTGAATATCCTGCGCCGAGAATCCGAACCCGTAGAGAACTTCTGCGATTGTCTCCCGAGGTTTTATCGTGTCATATCTTGTCTCGAAATCGTCTACCGGAAATCCGTATTTTGTTTCAACTGTCTTGGGCGGCACGTTTTCCTCTGCTGCATCCTTGGCTGGCAGGCTCTCTTCCTTGCTGTTCTCCTTTGGTGAAATAAATATGAGTATCAGTGCGATAGTGGCCACGCCGGCCGCTATGATGGCTTTGCTTCTTTTCATCGTCTTTTTGTGCTTTTTGTTGGTCTTCTGCGAAGATAAGCCAAAAACGTGAGTTCTGAAAAAAATATAATTTATCTACTAAATATTTTATAATTTATTGTAGATTTATAACTTTTCATATCTTTGCATATTGCTTGTTGTGGCAATTAAGAAACTGTTTGATTTTTTATTCGATGATATGAATTTAAACAGCTTCTGAAAAATTAGGACGAAACCAACTAACTATAATTTATGAAAAAGATTCCAAAACTTTTTGCAGTGGCACTTGCGTTGCTTGCATGTGTGTCGGCGACAGCTGTCTGTGCCGAGGAACTGAAACCAAGCGTAGAAAATGTTACGGTGTATCGTATACAGAACTTTGTCAATGGCAAGTTCCTCTCTAATGGTGATAATGTGAACAACGATGCAAGAATTATCTTTGCACAAGAAAATGCTTCAAGTGCAGGTCAGGAGTGGGCGATGTATCCGACGGGAACCGACGGTGTCTTCTCCTTCGTGAATCCGACATCCGGCAAGGCTCTTGATATGGCTCCCGGTGTAGGTCATCCTGTACAGTGGAACTATGAGCCTTCGAACCCGAACCAACATTTCAAGATTGTGGCTCCGGGTGACGGTTACAACCGTATGGCAAACGCTTCGAATCCCTACCAGTACCTTGCGTTGTCAAGTGACGGGTATCCGATGATGTTGACCGAGTATGCTCCTGAGGATATACTCTACGTTTTCCACAATACAGGCAAACAGTTCACTTTGGCTAAGGTATATGCCGGCAAGAGCTATGTAATAAGCAATGTTGCAACAAAGAATGTTATCACAGCTCCTGCAAGCGGTGAACTTGCTGCTCTCATAGAGATGAAACCCTATGTGGCAGATGATATGACCCAGTCTTGGAGAGTCTCTGAAGGAAAGTCCGGGTTGATATTGACCTCGAACAGTTGCAACCAGTCAATAGACCTCTTCCTCAATGGTGACAGGACACCGCTTATTTACACCACTGATGTCAATAACGAAAATCAGAACCTGATTCTGGAAGATGCCGGTGATGGCTGCTTCTACCTTACAGCTACATATAAATATATTAAGTACTACATAAAAGTCAGCGGTAGCGGGCTCATTGCAACTACCAGCAAGGACGGCGACAACAGTAAGTTCTTCTTTACCATGGTTGCCGGTCCAAAGGGCAATTATTGGGAGGACCAGCAGATGTTCGAGGAGAACAAGGAGGCTGCCCATGCAACCTTTATCCCATATACATCTACAGCAGCCATGAAGGAGGATGCAAACTACACTCTTCCATGGCTCACCCCGGAGAAGGCCGACTACCTCTCGCTCAACGGTACATGGAAATTCAATCTTGTTCCCGAACCGTCGGTACGTCCGGGTGAGGAAACATTCTGGGGCAATGATGCCGATGTCTCATCCTGGGATGACATTGATGTTCCCTCTTGCTGGGAGATGAAGGGGTATGACCTTCCGCTCTATGTGAACGTAGAGTATGCCTTCCTCAACAATCCTCCTTACATTGCCAACAAGGTAGAGGGTGTCGGTAATAATCCGGTAGGTTCTTACCGCCGTACATTTACTCTGCCCGAGGGGTGGGATGCCAAGAATGTGTTCTTGCATTTTGACGGTCTCTACAGTGCAGCATTCGTTTGGGTGAACGGTGAGTATGTAGGCTACACCCAGGGCGGTAACAACGACCACGAATTCGACATCAGTTCTCATGTACGCACTGGCGATAACAATATCTGTGTGCAGGTGTTCCGCTGGAGCGATGCTTCTTATCTCGAAGGCCAGGACATGTTCCACATGAGCGGTCTGCACCGTGATGTATATCTCTATGCAACACCTAAGACATTTGTACGCGACCATTATATCACAAGCACGCTCAATAGCACATACAATGGCGGCAGCATGAACGTTGCCCTTGAAATTGACAACCGTACTGCAGTTGTGGCAAGCAAGGCCATTGAGGCAGAGCTCATAGCTCCCGACGGCACAGTCGTTGCCACCAAGAGTGCAAGCGTGGAGTTTGCCGAAGGCGAGAAGGTCGCAAACTGCGATATTCTTTTTGAAGGCCTTTCTGCTCTTCTTCCCTGGACAGCCGAGACTCCGAACCTCTATACCGTGATAGTCCGTCAGAAGGATAATGCAGGCAACGAGGAGATGGTATTCTCTACAAAGTATGGTTTCCGTCACATAGAGATAAAGAACGGTGTTGTGCTCATCAATGGTCAGCGCGTATATTTCAAAGGTGTCAACAACCAGGATACCCATCCTCTCTATGGCCGTTCAATCGATGTGCCTACAATGCTCAAGGATGTGGAACTGATGAAGCAGAGCAACATGAATACCGTGCGCGCGAGCCACTATCCGCGTCAGGCAAAAATGTATGCGATGTTCGACTACTATGGTCTTTATGTGATGGACGAGGCCGACGTGGAGTGTCACAAGAGCTGGACCGACAAAAAGGATAACAGTATCTCTAACGACCCTACCTGGATGGCTCAGTATGTCGACCGTACAGTACGCATGGTATATCGCGACCGTAACCACCCGTCAGTGGTCTTCTGGTCATTAGGAAACGAGTCGGGCACAGGCGTGAACTTCGATGCCACATACTCTGCTGTAAAGACACTCGATTCACGTCCAATCCATTATGAGGGTTATTCAAACGTGAATTCTGCCAAAAATACCGATTTTGACTCGAAGATGTATCCGAATCTCGCCTATACTCAGAGCCATTGTAACAGCAGTATCGGTGGCGAGCCTTTCTTCCTCTGCGAGTATGCGCATGCAATGGGTAATGCAGTAGGTAACCTGCAGGATTACTGGGATATAATTGAGGGCAGCAAGTATGGTATAGGCGGCTGTATATGGGACTGGGTCGATCAGTCAATCTATGACCCGCAGGCAATAAAGAGAGGCGAGCTTGAGAAGAACGGCTTCCCCTACTACACCAGTGGCTATGACTATCCGGGTCCGCATCAGGGCAACTTCTGCAACAACGGTATCATTACAGCCGACCGTGCATGGACAGCAAAGCTCACCGAGGTGAAGAAGGTCTATCAGCATGTGAAGTTTACCTACAGCAATGGTAACCTTTCAATAAAGAACAAGTACAATTTTATAGACCTCAATTGTTTCACGCTCCGTTATACGGTTCTTTGCAACGGCAGTGTTGTCGAGGAGAATACAATGGCTATGCCTTCTGTTGCTCCCGGAGCAACAGCTACTGTTTCATTGAACATTGCAACAGAGCTTGAGAACGGCAAGGAGTATGCCCTTAACGTTGAACTGCTGAAGAATGATACCGAAATATGGTGTGAGGCCGGTTATCCTATGGCAACAGAGCAGTTTATTCTTCAGGAGCGCGTGTCTTTGGCTTCTGCTCCACAAGGTGATGAGGCACTCACTGTTGACAAGAGCAATGGCGTTTCTGTAACCAACGGCAACATCAGTTTCAAGCTCAATGCGCAGGGCTTCATTACAGAGTGGATTGCCAATGGCGTTCAGGTGGCTGAACCGGGCAACTTCCCAATCTATAGCAACATCCGCTGGATTGAGAACGAGAGCCCTTATGGCGAGCATGTGTTCGGTGACAAAAGTGCATCAATAAATTCTGCAACCGTAAGCAGTGCATTGTCGGGTGACGGCAAGACATGCAGCATTACAGTAAATGCCAAGCATAGCAAATGTCCTTATGTTATCACATATACCGTATATGCAAGCGGTGTCGTGGATATGAAGGTCGATTATAGTCCGACGACAAACGCCTTGCGTCGTGTAGGTCTCGATATGGTCTTCCCTGCCGGTTACGAGAATGTGGAGTATTACGCAAAGGGTCCATGGGAGAATTACATTGACCGTCAGGCAGGCTCTTTCCTCGGCCGTTACACAACAACTGTCGATGATATGTTCGAGATGTATCCTCATCCTCAGTCGCACGGTAACCGTATGGCACTTCGCGACCTTACTCTTGTCAATCCCGAGAACGGCAATGCCATAAAGATTGAAACAGAGGGTGAAGTATCGTTCTCTCTATCTCATTACGACCAACGCCAGTATCTCACTCCCGAACTTCACCCTTGGGATTTGAAGAAGGATGATGTTGTATATGCTACATTCGATTATATGCAGCGCGGTCTTGGTAACGGCAGCTGCGGCCCGGGTACAGAAGCTGAATATTACTGTCCGTATACTGCAGTGTCGCACAAGATGCGCATCAGCACAGCAACAGGTGTTGAAACAGGAATTGCCGAGACCGGTGTCAAGGAGTGCAGCGTGAGCTACGATGTGGCATCGAAGCAGGTAATGTTCTCCGGCTTGCCGGCAGGCGCGACTGTAACTGTTGTGAACTTCGGCGGTGTTCAGGTGGGCAATGCTGTTGCTGTTGATGGTGAGGCTGCGGTTTCGCTTTCGGCACAACCTAAGGCTCCCTACATTGCCATCATCAGGTGTGGCGGCGAGGTGCGTGCCCATAGGTTCTTGAAATGGTAATGCTTAAAAATAAAAAACGAGATTCACTGAATCTCGTTTTTTATTTTCAAGGCAATCTCCGCGAACTCTTCGGGAGCAAGCTTCAGCTTGGGATTTGTGAAGAGCATATCCCTTTCGCTCTGCATAGGAACCAGGTGTATGTGTGCGTGGGGAACTTCAAGCCCCAGTACCGCTTGGCCTACCTTTAAGCAAGGGAATGCGCGTTTGATGCCTTCGGCAACCTTCTTGGCAAATATCTGCATTGCTCCAATCTCCTCGTCGGTGAGGTCAAAGAAATAGTCAACCTCGCGTTTGGGTATTACAAGGGTGTGTCCCTTTGCAAGCGGGTTGATGTCGAGGAAGGCATAGAACTGCCCATCCTCCGCTACCTTGTAGCTGGGAATCTCGCCGGCTACTATTCTGCTGAATATTGTTGCCATAGTCCTGTTCTTCCTGTTTAGAACGAAATGCTTGTTATCTCAAGGAACAGTTTGCCTTGTGGCACAGTGATTTCGGCAACATCGCCCACCTTCTTGCCAAGCAGACCCTTTGCGATAGGTGTGTTGATTGAAATCTTTGCCTCGCGTAGGTTTGCCTCGCTCTCGGGCACGATGGTGTACTGCATTGCGGCACCGGTCTTGGTGTTCTTCAGGCCTACCTTGGTGAGCACCTGTACAGTGTCGGTGTTCAGCTTGGTGGTGTCGATAATCTTTGCATCGGCAATAACCATCTTCAGCTCGTTTATTCTCATCTCCAACAGGCCCTGTGCCTCCTTTGCCGCATCGTATTCTGCGTTCTCCGAAAGGTCACCTTTGTCGCGCGCCTCGGCTATCTGTCGAACAACCTCGGGACGCTTTGCCTCCAACTCCTTCAAATCGGCCAACAATTTCTTGTAGCCCTCTTCTGACATATAACTCATCTTCTTGGTACTTTTTTAAAAAACAGTAAAACAATGGATTCCAACACGAGTGCTGGAACCCAATCTCCCTTAATATCTGCTGCAAAGATAACCTCTTTTTGCCTAATTGCAAAATTAAAAAGGTGAAATTTTGTCTATTGTTTAAGCAGTTTTTCTATTTCCTTTTCCAGGTCTGTGACTTGGCTGTCGCGAAGCACTACCTCGTTTTCCTTGTTTATCAGGTAGTATGTAGGAAGCTGTTGTACGTTGTATAGCAATATTCGTGACGAAGCAGGGCCGTCGGCATCGCGCACACAGGTCCAGGGGAGGTTGCTTGCCGACATCTGCCAGAAGTGCTTGCGCGTGTCGTAAGAAATCTGGTATATCTCGAAGCCTCTTGAATTGTACTTGCTGTATATTTCGCGCAGCTTGATGTTGCGGCTGCTCATTCTGGTGTCTTCGTACATGGTGAAGTCGAGAAGAACCACTTTGCCTGCTAGGGAAGAGAGGCTTATGCTGTCGCCGTTTATTGTCGGCAGGCTTATGTCGAAGAGGCCTGTCGTCTTTATCTCGCTCTCGCTGACTTCGAGTTCTTTGTTCTCTCTGGCAGGTCTTGTGCTCTTTATTGCATATTCAGCGATTTCGGTGATGCTCTTTGTCCTTGCAGCCTCGGGGTAGTACCTTTGTAACTGTGTGGCAACGGCTGCAAAACATTTGCTGTCGGTGCGGTTGACTATCGGGTTGAATAGCGGCTCGCCGTTAAGCGTGAGTGTGAGTGCATAATAGGCACTTGCCTTGTCAGGTGCTGCGCCAATGTACTGTTTTATGATGTTCTCTTTGAATTCTCCAATAACATTGTATATTTCGTTCCTTGTCCTTATTATTGCCGGTGATGAACTTTTGGCCATCTCGGAGACTTGCTTCTCAAGTGCTGTGCGCAGCTCGTTCATCTCTTTTATCTTGAGGCTTGCCTCGTTGCCCTCTACCTTATATGTTTCCGAGAACCCTTCGGTGTTGCCGTTTATAGTCACAGTCTCGGTTGAGTCTATGGCAACGACTATGGTGTTCCCTTCAATCTCAAGAAGATAGAAGTCGTAGCATTCGGGTCGTGGGTATGTGAATCTGAAACTGCCATCGCTGTCGAGCTTCACGCTGTCGAGTATGGCAATGCTGTCAATGCCGACATTGAATATTCTCAGACTTTTGCCTTCGGCATTTGCAATGCTGCCTTCTATGGTGAATGCAGGGCCGTTGTACTCCTTTGTGCACGCTGCGAAAACAAAGGACGCAACAGTGATTAACGTTAAAAATAGCTTGTGTAACTTCAAATAATTCATAATTGTCAAAAAATGTGGGTGCAAAGATAGTTAAAATGTGGAAAAATGTATATCTTTGCAAGAATTAGAAATAAAAAACTTATTTAAAAAGATAAAAAAGATGAATGTTGTAACGAAAAATGTGGCCTTGCCCGATGGTCGTGTCATTACCATTGAGACAGGTAAGCTTGCAAAGCAGGCCGATGGCGCAGTTATGTTGCGTTTGGGCAATACGATGCTTCTGGCCACAGTCTGTGCAGCGAAGGACGCTGTTCCAGGCACCGATTTTATGCCTCTTCAGGTAGAGTACAAAGAGAAATATGCGGCTTTCGGCCGTTTCCCCGGTGGCTTCACAAGACGTGAAGGCAAGGCTTCGGATTACGAAATCCTAACATGCCGCCTTGTTGACCGTGCTCTTCGTCCTCTCTTCCCCGATAACTATCATGCCGAGGTTTATGTAAACATCGTACTCTTCTCGGCCGACGGCGTTGATATGCCTGATGCTCTTGCCGGTCTTGCAGCTTCGGCAGCTCTCGCAGTCTCTGATATTCCTTTCGGCGGTCCTATCTCTGAGGTGCGCGTAGCGCGCATCGGTGGCGAGTTCGTGGTCAACCCGACATTCGCTCAGCTCGAAGAGGCTGACATGGATATCATGGTTGCTGCAACATACGACAACATCATGATGGTTGAGGGTGAAATGAAGGAAGTTTCTGAAAACGATCTTCTCGAGGCGATGAAGGTGGCTCACGAGGCTATCAAGGTTCATTGCAAGGCTCAGATGGAGCTTATGGAAGAGGTAGGCTCAACCGTTAAGCGTGAGTATTGCCACGAGGTGAACGACGAAGAGCTCCGTGCTCAGGTTCATGAGGCATGCTACGCGAA
>CAZAIM010000087.1:0-10024 GCA_964485215.1 uncultured Bacteroidaceae bacterium
ATATGCTTTTATTCTTGATTAGAGGCATGCCAACCGGGAATATCCGCTGACCCAATATTTTATTATCTTCGCAAGCTGATACCAAAGTATAACACTACATAGAAACCGGATATGAAGAAGGTGTTTTTTATTTGTCTATTGCTGGCAGGTGTTGTTGTGTGCAGTTCGTGCAGTTCGCGCCGTTCTGCCATCAACGACCTTGAATCGCTTGTGGAAAGAGTGGAGAAGAACGGAGAGGGATACACCCTCGCGGATTGGGAGAACGTAATCTACAGATGTGCAGAGATAGAGAAGAAATTACAGAAGCACGAGTACACTACCGAAGAGCACAGGGAGATTGGCGAGTTGAAAGGACGGTTAGCCGCAAACATGACTGCCGACATTATTGCAAAGGCTGTTAAAAAGGCTGTTAGAATAAAGGAGCAGATGAATGGCGGAGTAGCCGGCTTCCTTATAAACTTTTTCAAGGCCGGCAGTAGAGATTAGTCTTTTGCTTGAATTTGAGAAACTGTTTGCAAAAAAAACTTTTACTGTTATGGAATTGCCAAACGACCCTGTAATGCTTATGAGTACTGTGAACATGTACCTTCGCGACCGTTATGCGTCTCTCGACGAGTTGTGTGCTGCGCTTGACATTGACCGTGCCGGCCTTGAAAAAAAACTGCTCAGTGCCGGTTTTGAATACAGCACTGAGCATAACAAGTTCTGGTGAAACAGTTTGGACACTATTAGGCCGCAACTACATAGCCCCGTTCATCTCGGCAAATATCCTGAGCCCGTCCATTGTGCTGCCGAAGCATATTCTGCCTCCAGAGGCACGGAAGATTTTCTCGGCAGACATCGACAGGTTTCGTTCGTGGACTGGATAACGCTCATAATCGGGCTGCAGCAGAAGCCCCGATTGCATACCTATGAGCATTTCGCAATAGCAGCAGGCTGTTTCGTATGTATTCATTGAGGCTGCTGCGCCATAGTTGTAGACTCCACCCGGCAACGAAAAGGTTGCCGGCAGGAATTCCACAGCCTGCTTTACCCATGTTATGCCACGGTACTCGCGCACCGGGAACACAAGCGGTGCACGCTCTTTTATTGCTTTTGCTATGTTGGTTACAAAATTGGGATGAATGGGCAAGCCGCTACATTCAGCATCATACATCCATGTGGCTCGCAAGGCGACCGTTCCTCTATTCAGTTCCATTGCACGTTGCTCGGCTTCGAGCTTATGCCTTCCATATACATTCTCCGGTGCAACAGCTACATCCTCGCTCAGAGGGCCGCTCTCATGGTTGCCATTATACACCTGGTCGCTTGAGAAGAAGATGAACTTCGCACCATATTGCAACGAAGCCGCTGCAAGGCTACACACCCCCTCAACGTTCACACGATAGCTCTCAGAGGGATGCTGTTCGCAATACCAGGTATTGGAAAGTGCCGCCAGGTGAACAACCACCTGCGGAGCATGTTCAATGAAGAACCGCTCGACAGAAACCTTGTCGGTTATATCCAGCTCGGAATGCGAAGGAGCAAGAATTTCATATTCATTTTTCCAACGCTCTACAAAACGGCTCCCGACAAAACCGCTTGCACCGGTAACAAGTATCTTTTGCATGATGAATATAATTTACAGCGCATATGTCACACTCAGCGTTAGATTCCTTCCCGGGGCACTTATGCCGCAGCTGTAGGGGCGGTAGCGGCGGTCGGCAATGTTTTCAAGTGTAGCGTTCAGCAACAGCCCGCCGGAAAATTTCATCGAGGCGCGCAGGTTCAGTGTTATCCACCCGGGAGAATAGGCATTACCCTCGCTGTCAAGTGCATACATTTCAGTTTTGCCACGTTCTTCTTCGGGCATATCATCGGCACTGCACTCGGCCTGGAACTGAGTAAAAAATTCAAGGGAGAAACGCGGTGTCGCGTAACCTATCGCTGCACGTCCGAACAGCGGAGCCGCATGACGAGAGGGTGAGGTTTCGCCATCATCGAGTTCTTCGCGACCACGTTGCCAGTTAACGCGTGCAGCGGCATAGAAATGCTGTGCAAAACGTGCGTCGAGAGCAGCCTGCAAGCCCCACACATTAGCTACAGCAGCATTCTGCAATGCCTGCACACGGCACAGTTCGCCACTATAGTCCAAGGTTGGAGAGCCGTTGAACATATAGTCGCGTCTTACAATAGCGTTGTCGAGACGTGTATAATAGGCCGTAACATCGGCCTTCAGGAATGAGCCGAAATGCTTTGCTACACCAATTTCAATATTGTCGGCATATTCCGGTTTCAGACCGGGGTTCGGCACTGTAACACAGCCATCGACACTGTCGAACAGTTTTCCCATATCGTCGACATTGGGTGCACGGAAGCCACGTGCATAGTTCAAACGGAAGAGCCACCCTGAAGAGGGTCGCCAGTTGAGCCCGATGTTTCCGCTAAGGCTACCCGAAGAGGCATTCTGACGCGGAGCGAAAGGTATTTCATAACCGGCTGTGGAGAAATCGTTTTCTATACGATAGTAGTTGTAGCGAAGCCCTGCTGCAAGATTCAGCCTGGCAGTCATATGCCACTCTGCCTGTGCATACAACCCTGCGCTGTACCACTCGGCTTTGGGATAACGCGCCTCCATTCCTTTCTCCTCACCGGTAACTACATTGCTTGCTACACCTTTGGAGCGTACATTGTTCTGCACATACTCTGCCCCGTATGAGAGTGACAGGTTGGCCGATATGTTCTTGAGGAAATCCATATTCACACTCCAGGCATCGACCTTCTCACTCTGTGTCTCACGCGTAGGCTTGTTAAGGTCACGGCTTATGCGGCTCTCCTCAAAACGCTGAAGGGCAAGGTTCAGGCGAAGAGAGTCATAAAGAAACGTGTTTCCCGAATGCTCTGCGCGCATGTGGTTCATCATCCATTTTTGAGGGCCATAACTCCATTCGGCATAACGGGGCAATCCTCCACGCACACGCTGGTGACGGTCGTAACGAGCATACTCCGATGTTTCGCTGAAATGGAAGGCATACTCAAGATTCCACCCACCGCCAGGCGCATAACGCAGTTTCTGCATAAAATTGAACTGTGAATAGCCGCTTGGCGACTGCTTGCGTTTGTCGCTATTGGCAACAACACGGTCTTCGAGTTCGCCGGCTGCATTAAGCCCGGGAATTACGATATATGGCATCACATACTTTTCGGGGCCGTGCTTGCCCTGCTCAAGGTCATCGAACGAAGAGGTTGTGAAGCTCGTAAGCAAGGCCCACCGTTTCCACCCCACCCCGGCATGTATGTGGGCTGTCAGTTCATTGGATGCCGTTGCCGTGCGCACTGTTGCCGAACCGGTAGCCACCGGTGAACCGCCGGCTGCCAACTGCGGCACAAGGGTATTGAATATCATCGCTCCGCCAATGGCATCGCTGCCGTAACTCACCGCACCGGGACCGAAAATCACCTCGGTGCTGCTTATTGCAAAGGGGTCGAGCGATATAACGTTCTGCAGATTGCCGGCACGGAAAATAGCACTGTTCATACGGACACCGTCTATGCTGTAGAGCAGCCTGTTTGTTGCAAAACCTCGTATCATAGGGCTTCCGCCACCATACTGGCTCTTCTGTATGAACACCTCGCCGGTAAGGCCCAAAAGGTCGGCCGCAGTCTGCGGATTATAGGCGTTTGCCTCATCGAAAGAAAGGCGCGCGAACTTCACCGGCTGCGACTCGCTATCGCGGCACCAGCGGTTCGAAGAAACGACAAGTTCTCCCAAATGAACCGAGAGACTGTCCTGTGCTCTTGAAAAAGCAACGACAAAAAGCAGAAATGCAAAAACAAAAGTATTTTTCATAGTAGTCACCATTATTTCACAAGCAATTTTCCAGTTTTGCGATAACCGTCCTCATCTTCAGCCATATAGAAATATACTCCGGGCTGATAACCGGCTGTAGGAACAGAGATTCTATCAGCAAATGAACCCTTGAAAACCACTATTCCGTTTGAAGCGAAAACCGTAAGATTAACATTTCCAGCCAGTTCACGTATCTCAAAGATAAAATTCTCCCCCTCCTTTGCCACGTTTCCGCTTGTGAGCAACAGTTCCTTGCCTGGAGCGTAGTTCTTCCCGATTCCTGTCGGGGTATCCGGCACCGGCTTGCTGCCCTTTATCATACCTTCTATCTTTTTTGTATCGCTGCCACCAGGCGTTGTTACAGTCAATGTGATGTCATATGTCTGGTCGGGTTCTATCGTTATCAACGGGTTACGCACATTGTCGGCCGACATTGACAACGGAGAAGGCGTTATCTCCCATTTCCACTCAGCTCCGTTCTGATTAACGATGCTGTAGCTGTCGAGCTGGATGGTACGCGGATAATCGGGTTGGGTATTATCACCCGAACCTGCATTAAGTATAATTGGCTGGGCAACCGGCTTGAACTCCTTATCGACAAGCTCGCGCTCCCATATTCCATTATTTGTCGCAAGACGTATTACACCTTCCTTATAGAAAGGCAGCATGCGGTTGAGGTTCACAACCTTTGGAAGCCCCTCGCTGAATGGCACCCAACCGCCGGTAGTATCATCACGGTAAAGCACTCTTCCTCGCGGAGTGGTATATGACTCGTTCATATAGCCCATGGTGAATGCTATGGCATAGGCAGCATTCTTCTCGTTGCCGGTAAGGAAGAAACGACCCACCTGGTGAGGTTCGAGTTTGTCATCCCAGCTGTTGAAAGTGAGACCTTCATCGAGTTTTTCCCACGACGCGCCATTATCGACAGTGCGCCAGAAGCCTCCTGGATTGCCGTCGCCCACCCAAATCTCATCCTCATTACGGGGATGAATGGCTATTTTGTAATTTATGCTGTATGTCATTTCATCGGGTATCGGGTACTCCTCGAACGTGTCACCGGCATCGAGCGAATAGAAGATGCGTCCCCATGTAGAAACAACAATCTTGTCGGGGTTGGAACGTGACACCGCTACTGCATTTATAGGTTTGTCGAAGCTATGTACGGTAGAGAACGAAGCACCGTCGTCTGTTGTACGCCACAAAGTCTTGTGCTCCTCGTCACTTGTACCCTGCACAATGTAGAAGCACTGGGCATAGCGAGGGTCAAATTCGAGCCCTAACCCATGCTGTGAAGATTCCTTGGGATAGGACCAAAAGTTGAGAAACGGCACGAACTCGTCGCGCCAGTCATCGGGCATAATCACATTCTCCGAATCACTGAATGCTACCTTACGGGGGTTAGAGAGGAATACATAGCCCGTAGGACGCTCCGAACCGCGCATAGAGAGAGTGACTCCATTATAACGGTCGAGCTGCGACATGTTCCCGTTATGGTTGCGGCCACCCACCATAACATCCTCGTTCCAGCCTTGGTCGAAGCCCCACATCTCCGAAGCATAGAGACCATGCAGCTTAGGCTGTGCATCGGCAAGGAAAAAGTCGTTGCTGTATATCATGCCGCCATCGGTTGAGAGCCATGTGTCGCCGGCACCGTTTGTCTGCACACACTGCATGTCGCAATGGAGGTCGAAACGCCCGTAGTAACCGCCTATGTTCTCGAGTGTCTTGCCGCCATCGCTTGAACGGTAGAGCTGTATGATTCCTACAAGCAGCAGTTCGGGGTCGGTTGCCGATGCTGTACAGACAAGGTCGTAATACCCCTGTCCACCGTTCTCGTCGACATATTCCATTTGCTCTACAGGGTCGGTAACTGTGAACGATGCACCTCCGTCGGTACTCTTGTAGAGCAATGGCGGACCACTGAAATAGAGAGGACCGGGCTGTGAGAGTTCGTTCCTGCGGCAGGCCCAAAGATATACATAATCGGCACCGGAAGGAGCCTCGCTAAGGCCTATTCGCGCGCTTATGAGCGGCTGGCCGTCAAGTTCAAGCATATTCCATGAGGCACCGCCATCGGTACTCTTGTATAGTTTCACCGTATAATCCTGTTCAATGGCGACATAGCAGACATCGGGGTTCTGTACCGAGAACTTGATGTCGAATACCATTCCCCCGAGCATCCACTGCCACGATTTGCCGCCGTCAACCGAACGCCACAGCTGTGCGCGGTCACCGGCAAGGATTATATTATCATTCTGCGGATGGAACAGCGCACAGCTTGTACGTGCATATGTAGTCTTTTCTGGAGTGATGTCATCCCAATACTCACCGCCGTCGTTGCTTACCCAAAAGACACCTCCTGCGCCTACCAGCACACGGTCGGGATTGGCAGAACTTACATCTACGGTGGTTATCTCGCCTGCCATCCATTCACCGCCGTTGCAAGGAGTCCATGTCTCGCCCTTGTCGACGGTGCGGAAAATGAGACCGGTTTCCGAGCCGCAATAAAGGATTTCGGGATTCGAACGCGAAGCCTTGAAACGCTGTATGTTCGACTGCGCCGGAGAAAGTTTCTTATGCTGGTAGTCGTATGTGACTATCGGAGAAATAACTCTCCACTCCTGCTGTTCCGCCCCTTCGTCGGCAACACTGCGTGCGCGTTTTGCACGTGCCATGCGCACCTCGGCCGCAGCACTCTTCACGTCGCTATGGTAGAGCGATGCCGAAGGGAGCCTTATAATGCCGTCGGGCTGCACGAAAGGAAGATAAGCCTTCTGGAAACGGCGAAAATGGTTGACAACCTGTTTCGTGTCACGCGACTTGTAACGCGCACCCGGGGTTTCCTTCAAATACACCTCGAAGCTATCGGCCATGGCATTATAGTCGAGCCCGTGGGGGGATGCAAGCCGTGCCATCCAGAGAGGAGAGCCGGCAGGGAGATAGTTAAGTTTATATGGAGTGAAAAGCGAGTCTGAGACTGCATTTGCCTGTGCATCCGCGCCCAAGGAGATGAGGGCACAGATTGCCGATAAGAATATCCTGTTTGCTCTCATATTCTATTTGATTATGAATTGTCCGAAAAATTTCTGTGTCGCGCTATTGATTGAGTAGATATAAACACCTGATGGAAGGTCACCGAAAAAGAGTTCGGTACTATTTTGCCCCACCGGCAAGGGTGCGCAGTGAAGCTGTTGCCCCTTCATGCCATGAATGGTAAGCACCGCATCATTCTTCAACCCTGAGCAAAGCACTACAAGCGGCTCGCCTTTGGCCAGAAGCGCACTCTTTATGCCCACCTCACCTACCTTAGCCTCATCAATGCCGGTTTCACCATCAATGGTTATCATTTCTTTCATTGTCCTTGATGAGGTGCCGGCAGGTGTCGTCACCGTCAAAGTGACATCGTACCTTCCGGGCTTCCCGAACACCACACGAGGATTGCGCACTGCTGCGTCGCTCACATACTCGGGCTGCGGAGAGAAGCTCCATAGCCAGCGGGTGTTCTCATCCTGGCGAACGATGCTGTAGCTGTCGAACTGAACCTCCTTCCTTGGATTGGCTGTGAGGTCGCCACTGCCAAGGTTCAGTGCCATGGGTTGCGCCACGGCTATAAAGTCCTGATGATAGAGAGGAGCCTCCCACAGTCCCTGGTCGGTAGCCATACGCAGAACTCCGTTCTTGTAGAATGGAACCACCTTGGAGATTCTTGCACCTGGGTTAAGACCGCTTGAATAGTCGATGAACTCACTCATTGTGTTGTCGCGGAAGTAGACATTTGCCCCATCATAGCTTGTCACATAGCAGCTGCCAAAGTTGTCGCCTACAAGAATTATCTGATGCACCCTTATCCCCGACAGGTTGGCAAGGTCGAATGGTTGCCAGCTATCGCCACCGTCGAAACTCTCCACAACTGCACCATACTGGTCGTTGCAGATTACAAGCAGATGGTCTTCATCGTTAGGGTCTACGACAACCCGTGTGTAGTGCAGGCCGTCGCCATTTTCAGGGAAAGGCTGCGCTGCACAGGTTCTGAAGCTATTGCCGCCGTCATCGGAACGCCACACATTCCAGTTGCCCGATATGTATATGCGGTCGGGGTCGGTACGTGCGAACTCATAGCTGAAGAACTCCTCGCCCTCGCTGTCGAACACCTTCTGGAACGATGCGCCTTCGTCATAGGAAAGATAGCCCTCCCATGTGTTTGTCATGTCCTGCAGGAACACCTTCAAGGCATACCTGGGGTCGGTTGCAATTTCCCCGTTTATACGCAGCACCTCATAAGGTTTCTTCTCGGTGAACCAGGTGCGGAAATCCTCCTCTATCGTACCGTCTATCTCGCGCGGCATAATGCGTGTAGAGGCATCGGTGAAATAGACCTTCCACGGGTTGCTCTTCATCACATAACCGGTAGCAATCTCAACACCGCCAACGTGTATCGTATTGCCCTCGCCGTACGAAGCAGCGTGGACCACATCGCCGTTATGCCAACGTCCGGCAGCCATGACATCCTCGTTCCAGCCGACACCCAGTCCCTGATAGTCCGACGCATAGATGCCGTCGTAACGGTCTTCTCCCTTTGTCTCGAAAAAGTCACGCGAATACTTTATGCCTCCGTCGTTGCATATCCAGGTATCGCCACACGGATGTATTGCAATATCCTGTATGTCGCAGTGCATCCAGTCGTTGCGCTGATAACCGCCGATGCCATGGTCGCGGTAGTTGCATGTACCCTCCTCGGTTGAACGGTAAAGTGATGTGAGACCGAAAAGCACCATAGCAGGGTCGGCTGCCGATGCACCTATCATCATATCGAAATATCCCTGGCCGCCACTCTCGTCCATAATTGGCGAGAATGTATTGTCCCAGTGCCAGCTGCCTTTGTTCACAGTCTTGTCTTCCCAGGTATTTCCGGCATCCTTCGAAAGCAGGATATATGGTGTTCCGGTTCCGCCAAGCGGACCACGGTCGTAGCCCCACTGGTCGCAAGTGACAAGAGCATATACATAGTTCTCACCACCAGGAGCCTGGCTCACCGCCAAACGGCCGCATATCATCATATAAGGAGGCACCTCCTTCTGCTGCCAGCTGTAGCCGCCGTCTTCCGAGACGTAAATACCGGCCCACACTCCAACGTTTTCGCGGCGCACAAGATAGATGCGGCCGGAATTTCCGGGCTGCAGTTCATGGTCGAAACAGGCACCGCTTAGAGTACAGAAGAACGACTTGCCGCCGTCGGTAGAAAGATAGAAGCCGCCACCGGCATTGTCATCGTTCGTTCCGCCTGCGGCAACTGTTATGACATCGGTATTTTCCGGGTTTATGCGTATGGAATTGGCGCGGTTCACAATATCACCGCAACGCTCCCAGCTGTCGCCGCCATCGGTACTCTTCCAAAGCCATGGACCGCCACCTACATATACTATATTATTGTCAGTCGGGTGAATGGCTATACTGTATATAGAGCCACCGAAATTATGTTGCGGAGCACAGGGCTGCCATGTCATCCCATGGTCTGTCGTCTTGAACACGACACCGGCCTCGGTTCCGCAATAGAGGGTTGCACTGTCGCTCAGGCTCACCGCTATGCGGAACACACAAACCTGCGAGTCCTTGCGCTTGACCTCGCCATTCTTGTGTTCGTAGGTACGGTTCGGGCCAATATTGCGCCACAGGAGTTCTTCTCCCTGCATATCGCGTACCGCAGCACTGCGATTCATAGAGTCGACCACGGAAGCATACTGCCGAATTGTAGGCAGCACAATCGTTCCGTCGGGTGCCACATACTCGCGATATGCAGCCATCCAGCGACGGTAATAGTTATAGGCTGGCTTGTTGTCAACAGTCTTCACACGAATATTAACATCACTTGCTTTCCACTCATTGAATAGTTGCTGCATCTCGTAGAAGTTCACACCTGAAGGATTTTCAGCAATAGCGCGCATCCACTCGGGAGCACTCAACGGCAGAGGTTCAATGAAATAAGGGTCGAATTTTTGCACTTTCACGTTTGCCACTGTGTCGGGCTGCAACGTGACAACCTGGGCAGTAGTGCCCTGAAAAGAACCGGCAAGAAGAAGTGCCGGAAGAAAGTTTTTCAATTTAAGTCTCATTTGTCAAAACGTGCCAAAAAGCAATTTTCTTAGAAGCTGTTTGAATTTATATCGCCAAATTTTTTATAGAGCAAAAATAGGA
>CAZAIM010000088.1:0-9884 GCA_964485215.1 uncultured Bacteroidaceae bacterium
GGATGTTCGCACAGTAGCTAATATATTGGTAAAAAAACTTTACTTGGACGAGGATAGTATCATATATACCCAAGGCGGTGGCGTTCTGTATGATGGTGAACTGTACAGGTCTGTTATACTGTTTCAGCGATATAACGGGTTCTATGAGGACGGAATCATTGGCCGGGATTTGATAAAGGCTCTAAGAAAACGCAAATGAAACAGTGCGGCAATTATAGAAAATGATATGATGAACAATATACAAGAAATAGCTATAGCCGAGTATGATTATCCGCTGCCCGACGAGAGGATTGCAAAGTATCCGCTTCTTCGGCGCGATACCTCCCGGCTCTTGCTCTATAATAAAGGTGAAATAGGAGAGGATGTCTTTTCCTCTTTGCCCGGGTATATACCCAAGGGCGCGTTGATGGTGTTCAATAACACACGCGTAATTCAGGCGCGTTTGCGTTTCCGAAAGGAGACCGGTGCCCAAATAGAGGTATTCTGTCTTGAACCGGAGCAACCTTGTGACTATCAGCAGATATTCCTTGAGACTAAAGAGTGCATCTGGCAATGCCTAATCGGCAATTCCAACCGTTGGAAGAGCGGTCTGCTTACACAGGTGGTAAACGTAGCCGGCAAGGATGTGACGCTCACAGTGGAGAGGGTAGGTACAGCGGCAGCTGTCAACAGGGTGCGTTTTGTGTGGGACAGCGGCTGCTCCTTTGCCGAACTGCTAGAGGCGGCAGGCGAGTTGCCTATTCCGCCTTACCTGAACAGGAAAACCGAAGAGAGCGATATACACACCTATCAGACAGTCTATTCCAAGGTAAAGGGATCCGTTGCCGCTCCTACTGCCGGGCTGCATTTTACACCGGCGGTCCTCGAAGCCCTTTCTGCGGCAGGTGTAGAATGTGATGAGGTTACGCTGCACGTAGGTGCAGGGACATTCAAGCCGGTAAAGAGCGAGCTTATCTCGGGGCACGATATGCACGAGGAATACATAGAGGTGCGTCTGGAACTGCTCGAGAAACTCATAGCCAACGGCGGTGCGGCGGTTGCTGTGGGCACAACATCGGTGCGCACACTCGAGAGCCTCTATTTCCTGGGCGAGATAGTGTACGGGAATCCGGACATTGCCGAGGATAAACTCTGTGTAGAGCAGTGGAGACCATATGACAGAGAACATACACTCTCTACCGTAGAAGCCTTGAAGGCTCTTGCCGGCTGGCTTGTCCGTAAAGGGCTCGACAGGGTACATTCGCACACACGCATAATGATAGCTCCGGGCTATAAGTTCCGCATCGTAAAGGCTATTGTAACCAATTTCCATCAGCCAAAGAGTACATTGCTCCTGCTCGTTTCAGCCTTTGTCAACGGCAACTGGCGTGCAATATATGATTATGCTCTTGCCAACAATTTCCGCTTTCTCAGTTACGGCGACAGCTCGTTACTCATACCATAATAGAAACAGTTACTTTTTATATGATTACAAATATTGGGAAACTTACATACTTGCTTGACGATGCCAAATCATCGGCTACTGTAACAAGAGCTCTTGTGCCATACTCCGGCGATATTGATATACCTGCCGAGGTTGTGTGTGGTGGCAAGGCATATGCTGTAACTGATATACTCGATGAAGCATTCAAGGATTGTACAGCGTTGCGTTCAGTGGTTCTTGGCGACAATGTCGAAAGCATTGGAATTTCGTCGTTCGAAGGGTGTGCTTCTCTATCTTCCTTTTCCTTTGGCAACTCGCTGGGTATTATAGGAATGGCCGCGTTCAAGGGGTGTGTCTCGTTGCGCACCCTGGCATTGCCCGATACCGTGTTGGTTATAGGCAGGGAGGCTTTTGCGGGCTGTACTTCTCTTGAGGAGGTCAGGATGTCTGCGAATCTGGTTAACGTCGAACCGTCGCTCTTCGATGGCTGTCGCTCATTGAAGGGCATTGCCTTGGGAGAGAATGTCGACACCATAGGCGAGTATGCTTTCTGTGGCTGTGCTTCGCTGAAAAGCGTCTTGTTGCCCGAAAGTCTGCTCTCTGTCGAGGGGTGGGCTTTCCGTGACTGCATTTCGCTCGAGGCTGTTGAACTGCCAGAAAATGTTTCTGCTGTAAAGAAAGGTGCTTTCTGGGGGTGTACGGCCATAGAGAAATTCGTGCTTCCCAAAGGCGTGAATATGCTCGACCAGGGAGTTCTTGCCAACTGTACATCGTTGAAGAGTGCTGTATTGCACGATGGTGTGCTAAGTATCGGGTATGGTGCTTTCTATAATTGCAGCGGAATTGAGACGATTGAAATTCCCGCCGCTGTGGTAAGTGTCGGAGACCAGGCTTTCAGAAACTGCAAGGCTTTGCGCGAGCTTCGTGTGCTCTGCGAGGCAGCCCCGATGTGTTCGGGCGACATTGCCGATGCCGATGTCTACTCCCGAACCATTCTGCTTGTCCCGGCAGGCAAAGTCGGAGAGTATAGTTTTGCGCGTGTATGGGACCGTTTCGGCAACGTAGAGGAGATAGCATAATATGAAGAGACTGTTCCCATTCCAATATGCAATAAAAACTATTGCACTATGCGACATTGAAGAATAATCTGTCTCATTTTGTCTTTGCCATGCTGTTGCATAGCTTCTTCTTCTTCTTGCGAAAACTGAATAAATCAAGAATAGTTCTACTTGCTATTTCTACATAACTTCAGAACTGTCTATAAACATTTTTTAGCATCGATTGTTCTTTTATTGAAAACAATAGATGGATGGTTCGCTTTTTTTGCGTTTATTTACTCTTTCTGCTCTCCGCCTGTGGAGGTGGCACGGCAACCTATCCGTTGCAACGTGCAAGTGCGCTCTATCCGGCAGTTCAAATGGTGAAAGGGTATGGCCCGGCCGATTGTTACATTGGAATCGAGGAAGAACCCGGCGACGAGGGTGTTGCTGAATTGTTCTTCCGTTTCTCGGGCGAAAACGGCGACTCGCTCCATTGGGTTGAGGGTGTTCTGCGGCTTCCTGTCAAAGAGGTCGACACCCTGTTCCACGCCTTGCCGCAAGGTGGTTCTGTGTGGCAGCGCGATACGGAACCGTAGGCTCTGCAAAAACAAGGAACTGTTCAAGAAGTTCTTTGAATTTTAGACAATCTCTAATCATATTATTGCTTTTTTCATTATCTTCGCACTATTGTAAGAAGCTGCTTGGATTTATATCGTCTGACGAAACATTCGGCTTCTGGTAAGAAAAATATTTTTTAGAGATACAAACAGCTTCTAAGAACGTACCGATATGAAGATAGGTGACAAAGTAAGGTTTATCTATGAGAGCGGAGGCGGTGTAGTGACAGGCTTTCGTGGTAAGGATATTGTCCTTGTCGAGGACAAGGACGGCTTCGAGATTCCAATGCAGGTAAAGGAGTGCGTGGTTATTGATACCAATGAATATAACTTTGCCAAGAAGACCGTAGCTCCAAAGGAGGAACCGGTAAAGAAGAGCAACAGGCCTTTGCCGGCAAAGAGTCCTGCAGCCGAGGAGGAAGAGGAAGATTTTATGCCTGTGGTGACATACCGTCCGGCCGAGCGTCCCGAGGGTGAGAGACTCAATCTGTTCCTTGCATTTCTGCCCATGGACGAAAAGTCCTTGAGCAATTCGCGTTTTGAGGCATACCTTGTTAACGACAGCAACTATTCCATCTATTTCACATACCTTTCGGCACAGGGACGCAGTTGGGCTGTGCGTGGCAATGGACTGCTTGAACCTAATTCCAAAATGTTTCTCGAGGAGTTCGGCCGCGAGGAACTGAACGACATTGAGCGCGTATGCGTGCAGTTGCTGCCTTTCAAGGAGAACAAGCCTTTTGCGTTGAAACCGGCAATGAATATTGAGCGGCGCATAGACACCGTGAAGTTCTATAAACTGCATCTTTTCCGCGAGAATCTCTTCTTCGATGAAGATGCGCTGCTTTATGACCTTGTGGTAGATGACAAGCCTACAAAGGAGATATTTACCGATGCCGAGGAGATACAGAAGATAATTCTTGAAAAGAAGAAAGGCGATTCGCCGCAGAAACCGGCACCGCAACCAAAACTTACAAAAGGCAGTGACATTATGGAGATCGACCTGCACATTGAGGAACTTCTTGAGACGACTGCAGGTATGAACAGTTTTGACATACTCAATTATCAGCTCGATGTAGTGCGTAAGACATTGGACGAAAACCTCAAATACAAAGGAAAGAAAATAGTCTTCATCCATGGCAAAGGTGACGGTGTGCTGCGCAATGCCATATCTCAGGAGCTGCACCGCAAGTATCCGCGCTGTCTCTCCCAGGATGCTTCGTTCCAGAAGTATGGTTTCGGTGCTACAATGGTGATAGTAAAATAGTAATAATATAAAGATTAATGTTATGAGTGAAGTTAAGGATAAAATGCTGGAGCGTTTTTTGAAATATGTTACGTTCGATACAGAATCACGTGACGATGCAACTGTTGTGCCAACCACCGAAGGTCAATTTGTATTTGCGCGTTTTCTTGAACAGGAACTCAAGACGATGGGGTTGAGCGATGTGTTGCTCGATGAGAAGGGCTATCTCTATGCAACCCTTCCGGCCAACAGCGACAATGAACTTCCTGTGATTGGTTTCATTGCTCACCTCGATACGAGCCCCGACATGAGTGGCAAGGATGTTAAGCCGCGCGTTGTCCCCGAATATGCCGGTGGCGACATAGTTCTCTCGGCCAGCGACAACATAGTTCTCTCCGTTGCCGATTTTCCCGAGGTTGAAAATTACAAGGGGCACGATATTGTGGTAACTGACGGCCATACACTGCTTGGTGCCGATGACAAGGCGGGTGTTGCCGAGATAGTTTCGGCGATAGCCTACCTTCAGGCACATCCCGAAATAGAGCACGGTAAGGTGCGCATCGCGTTCAATCCCGACGAGGAGATAGGCCGTGGCGCGCACAATTTCAATGTTCCTCTCTTTGGCTGCGATTGGGCATATACCATCGATGGCGGTAGCGAAGGCGAACTCGAATTTGAGAACTTCAATGCAGGCAGTGCCTCTTTCTCAATACAGGGTCGCAATGTTCATCCTGGCTATGCAAAGGGAAAGATGCTTAATGCCCTTAGGGTTGCTGCTGCTATTGTAGATGCTGTCCCTGCCGAGGAATCACCGGAATGCACAGCGGGCTACGAGGGATTCTATCATCTGATGGGCATAAACGGTGGGGTAGACCATGCAAATGTCTCGTACATAATACGTGACCACAGCCGTGAGATATTTGAAAGCCGTATGGCATTTATGAGGAACGTAGAGGAACAGATAAACGGAAAGTACGGCACAGGTACAGTCACTCTTGAATTGAAAGAGCAGTATCGCAACATGCGTGAACAAGTAGAGCCGAAGATGCATATCATTGAACTGGCCAAGGCTGCAATGGAAAAGGCCGGTGTTGTTCCTCAGGTTAAACCAATCCGTGGAGGTACCGATGGTGCCCAGCTGTCATTTATGGGGCTTCCGTGTCCAAATCTCTTTGCCGGTGGCATAAATTTCCATAGCCGTTACGAGTTCGTGTCGGTTCAGGTGATGGAGAAGGCAGTGATGACAATAGTAAATATTGCAGCAGGGATAGCTGAAAGATAATAGGTTCTAATATAACGTTGAATAAAAAGGAACTGTGTCAAAATGAATTTTGCTCACAGTTCCTTATTTTTGTAAGAATTGTAATTATAATGCCATTATGCTTCAGTCGAGTGTGTGGAGAATCTCTTCGATTACTCGTGGAAAATGTTCATATTCCAGCGCGTGTACTTTTGCTGCAACATCATCGGGGGCGTCGGTGGGCAGAACTTCGCACCGTGCCTGAAAGAATGTCTCTCCCTTGTCATACTGTTCATCGATAAGGTGGATTGTAATACCGCTTTCCCTGTCACCGCACTCTACAACGGCCTTGTGTACGCGGTCGCCATACATTCCCTTTCCTCCATGCTTTGGCAACAGGGCTGGGTGTATGTTGACAATTCTTCCCGGATATGCCTGTATCATCTTCTGTGGCACAAGCAACAGGAATCCGGCAAGTACCACAAAATCTATTGCACGCGATTGCAGCATCTCAATGACATCATCGGCCTTGGCGAAATCCTCCTTGCTCACAACGGCGGTTTCAATGCCAAGCCTCTTTGCCCTTTCAAGAACGTAGGCATTAGGGTTATTGGCAATGATTAATGATACGGTAGCGTAGTCCGAACTCTCGAAATAACGGGCTATGTTTTCGGCATTAGAACCGCTGCCCGAAGCCAGTATTGCAATTCTCTTCATATAGTGTTGTCGTTTGTTTTTTTGCGGTTATGCTATTGGAACAAGGCGGCGCAGAACCTTTTCGCCGTATGTCTTTGAAATCGGAATCTCCTTTACGTTGGGCACCCCCAGTTCAAGGAACAGGTTCTCCTTTTCGCGGCGCATCACCTTGACAAGGTCGAGATTTACCATATACGACCTGTGGCAGCGCACGATGTTCGTGTCGGCAAGCTGTTCGCTTATATCCTTCATCGTTATTCGCAAAAGCTGTTTTTTCAGCATATCGTTCTTTATATACCAGATGCAGATATAATTATCGGCCGATTCAATATAGATGAAGTTCTCCTTGGCTACCGACAGTTGCAGAACTCCTCTCGAGTCGCGTATCGATATCAGGCTGCTCGACTTCACACCAATATTCTCTCCCATAAGTTCCTTCAGCTTGAAGTCCTTGTCCTTGTATGAGAAATAGAGTATACAGAGAATGTAAGGGATGAATATTATGTAAATGGTATTCTGTATTGCAGTTATGAAAATCTTCATCGGGTCGCTCAACGAAATGTTCAAGTTGTCACTGACTATGAGTGCAAGCAGCGTGAACGCTCCCGACAATAGCAGCATCTCGGCAAATATCCATATGATATATTTGATTATTGTAATGTTGTGCGTCGGCTTTTTGGCATAATTGTACATGATTATGCGGCTCACTGCAACCACAGTCATTCCAATGAGTACAAGCAGCGTGGACCATAAAAAATATTTGGTGTCGTTGATGTTGGTGCCCTTAATCCAGTTCTTGGAGTCGAAGGGGTTGAATATGTTTATGAAAGCGATGGCAAACACCGATACAAAAAGAACCATTATGAACAGGCTTCTCTTTGTGAGCAGGAATTTGGGCACTTTCTTGAAAAGTACTGATGTGTATTCTGTCATAATATCTGCAACTGTTTTTGTAGTTGTTGCTGAGCAACACTGTCTGCAAAGTTAGTCATTTTTTTTCTTTGATGCGCCAGGTAAATGCATGTGATTTGCTTTTTTAGAATTTTTTGGGAATATTGTTTTAGTATTACGGCTTCTAATATATGTGAAATAGTGTATAGATTTGAAAAATAGTGCACATATTTTGAAAATTATCACTAATTTTGCATGTTAGGAAATGGACTGCATTAAAAAACAGTGACGGTTATGCCAATGATTGATTACGAAAATGTCTGTATACAGATTGACTCCAAGATAATTCTTGAAGATGTTACCTTTACTCTCGGTTCGGGCGAGTTTGCTTATAT
This sequence comes from uncultured Bacteroidaceae bacterium, assembly GCA_964485215.1. Lineage (GTDB taxonomy): Bacteria > Bacteroidota > Bacteroidia > Bacteroidales > Bacteroidaceae > HGM04593. Next base: position 7,549 of record CAZAIM010000088.1, read on the forward strand.
CGTAGGTACTGTAGGTTCCGGAAAGTCTACGCTCCTTAAGACCATATATGGCGAGGTTAATATCCATTCCGGCCGTGCCGTCGCATTCGGAGAATATGACCTGACCAGGATTAGCAGCAAAAGATTGCAGGCGTTGAGAAAGAATATAGGTATTGTATTTCAGGATTTCCAGCTTCTTACAGACAGGAATGTACACGACAATCTCGACTTCGTGTTGCGCTGTACGGGGTGGAAGGAGAAGACTGAACGCGAGAAACGCATTACCGAGGTTCTTGAACTTGTCGGTCTTCCCCAAAAGGGCTACAAGCACCCTCACGAACTCTCGGGCGGCGAGCAACAGCGCATTGTAATTGCACGTGCAATCCTTAACCGTCCGGCACTTTTGCTTGCCGATGAACCTACCGGTAACCTCGACCACGAAACCGGAGACTACATTATGGACATCCTTCACCAGTTGAGCCGCGAAGAGAAAATGGCAGTTCTTATGATAACCCACAACGAACAATGGCTTTCCGATTACCCAGGAACCGTCTACCGCTGTGCTGAGCGCAGAATGACTAAGATTCTTCCGGTTACGCCTGCCTGCGAGGTAAGTGTTGAACAATAAAAGAAAATATAATATATGAAAGTTTTGAAATTTGGCGGTACTTCGGTCGGTTCGGCTGAACGTATGCAGAATGTAGTGAACCTTATTACGGATGGAGATTCAAAGATTGTTGTACTTTCGGCAATGTCCGGTACAACAAACTCCCTCATTGAGTTTACCAATTATTTGAGGAACGGAAATCCCAATGGTGCTTGCGAACACTCTACAGTGTTGCAGACAAAGTATATGCAGACAATAAAGGAACTCTACAGCAGTGAGGAGTATGCCGCTGCTGCAACTGAGAAAATCAACAGTGTGTTTGCTCATCTGCGTGCACTTGCCTTTGAACCGCTGACCGATGAACTCGAAAAGGAAATTGTTGCTCAGGGTGAGATAATGTCCACCAACATGGTTACCTTCTTCATGAAGGAGCAGGGGTACGATGTAGAGCTGCTGAACGCCCTCGATTTTATGCGCCTTTCCGTTAATGGCGAGCCCGACCTTGGCTACATACGCGAACACCTTCTTCCGCTCATCGACCTCGACAAGCAGGGCAGGATATACATTACACAAGGCTTCATCTGCATGAACCACGAGGGCAGCTACGACAATCTGCAGCGCGGTGGCAGCGACTACACTGCAACGCTCATTGGTTCAGCTGTCAATGCCGAAGAGGTGCAGATATGGACCGATATCGACGGTGTCCACAACAACGACCCCCGTATTGTAGAGAATACAACCCCGGTGCGTAACCTCCATTTCGAGGAGAGCGCAGAGCTTGCATACTTCGGTGCCAAGATTCTGCACCCCACCTGCATCCTTCCTGCGAAGCTCACAGGTACACCGGTGCGCCTGCTCAATACAATGGACCCGACGGCCGAAGGTACCCGCATCGACAACAACCTTACCTGTCCGGGCGAGATAAAGGCCATTGCAGCAAAGGACAACATTACCGCAATCAAGATAAAGAGCGGCCGAATGTTGCTCGCCTACGGTTTCCTGCGCAAGGTCTTTGAGGTTTTCGAGGCCAACAGGACTTCAATCGATATGGTATGCACCTCGGAAGTAGGTGTCTCTGTATCAATCGATGACGACAGAAAACTTGATGATATTGTAGCAGAACTGCAGAAGATTGGAACAATCACCGTTGACCGCAACATGTGTATCATCTGCGTTGTCGGCGACCTCAATTGGGAGAATGTCGGCTTCGAGGCACGTGCAATGGAGGCAATGAAGGATATCCCGGTGCGTATGGTTTCTTATGGCGGAAGCAACTACAATATCTCCTTCCTTGTACGTGAGGAGGACAAGGTAAGAGCCCTCCGCTCTCTCAGTGCATCAATCTTCAAAAAGTAATCGACAATGGCAATGCAATTCCCTGTTTCTGCTTTTGAGGGCATTGAGACCCCTTTCTACTATTACGATGTCGAACTGCTCGAAAAAACGCTCTCTGCAGCACTTTCCGAGGCTGCAAAATATCCGGGCTTTCATGTGCATTATGCGGTTAAGGCAAATTTCAATCCCCGTTTGCTGTCAGTTGTCAATTCACAGGGAATGGGTGCCGACTGTGTCAGCGGCGGCGAGGTTCGTGCAGCCATTGAAGTCGGTATACCGGCCTCGAAGGTTGTGTTTGCAGGAGTAGGAAAGACTGATAAGGAGATTGCTTATGCACTCGATGCCGGTATCTTCTGCTTTAACATAGAGTCGGTTCCCGAGGTTGAGGCGATAGAGAGGCTCGCAGCCGAACGTG
>CAZAIM010000089.1:0-9755 GCA_964485215.1 uncultured Bacteroidaceae bacterium
TCTCTCTCGATGCTAACTTCGCTAAGGTTGTATCTTGGTACGACAACGAGTGGGGTTACTCAAACAAGGTTTGCGAAATGGCTCGCGTAATCGCTGCGAAGTAATTTGGAGCAAACAATGCTTGAATATGAAGAGGATGACCCAAAAGTCATCCTCTTTTTAGTCACCCCCTTTTATTGTGTTTTGCATCGTCCCATCCAAAAAAGTAGATTGCAATGTTTTATATGATGGCGGATTTGATTATCTTTATCAAGTTTTGAAATTCTTTATAAAAAATAGAGCTAGAGCAGCAACTAACTAACCATAAATATTTGTTATGAGAAAAACTTTATTATTAATGTTTCTTGCAGTGGCATTTCTGCTTTGCGGGTGCAAAAGTACAAAAAATACTTTTGAGATAGCCGATGGCAAGTTCCTTTACAATGGCGAGAAGGTGCAGCTGATATGTGGCGAAATGCACTATCCGCGTATTCCGGTAGAGTATTGGCGCGACCGTATGCAGCGTGCCAAGGCTATGGGACTTAACACCATTTCGGCCTATGTCTTCTGGGCCGTGCACGAGCCTCAGCCCGGGAAGTTCAATTTCGAGGGGCAGGCCGACATTGCACGCTTTGTTGAGATTGCTGCTGAAGAAGGACTCTATGTGTTGCTTCGTCCGGGTCCATATGTGTGTGCAGAATTTGATTTCGGCGGTTACCCCTACTGGCTGCAGAAGGACAGCACGCTCAAGTGGCGCAGTGACAATCCTGCCTTTCTGGCAGCTTGCGAACGTTACCTCAATGCTCTTGGCAAGGAACTTGCCCCCCACACCGTAACAAACGGCGGCAACATCATTATGGTGCAGGTTGAGAATGAGTATGGTTCATACAGCAACGACAAGATATATCTTGGCAAGCTTGCCGAGATGATTAAGAATGCAGGCTTCAATGTTCCGCTTATGACTTGCGACGGCTCGGGGCAGATGCCTAACGGCTACATTCCGGGGATTCTGCCAACGGTCAACGGTGCTGTGGGCGATGACATTATGCGCTCTATCGACCGTTTCTACCCCGGCGGTCCATACTTCGTTGCCGAGTTCTATCCTGCTTGGTTCGATGTTTGGGGTCTGCCTCACTCGGCAGTGAGCTATGAACGTCCGGCACAACAGCTCGACTGGATGCTGAAGAATGACGTGTCGGTGAGCATATATATGTTCCATGGCGGTACAAACTTTGCCTATACCAATGGAGCAAACACAAACAACGGCTCCTATGAACCGCAACCTACAAGCTACGACTATGATGCTCCGCTTGGCGAGTATGGCAATGCCTATCCTAAGTACCACGCTTTCCGCGAGGTTATACAGAGGAATCTTCCCGAAGGTATCACTTTGCCGCCGGTGCCGGCCGACAACCCGACAACAACATTTGCCGAGGTTGAACTCACTGAATGGGCACCATTGTCCATAGCGTATGGTGAGAGGGTGAAGTCGGCAGTGCCTCTTACAATGGAGGATATGAACCAGGATTACGGTTACATTCACTACGAGACTACAGTCACTTCTCCGGTGAAGGGCAAGCTTGTCATTGACGAACTGCGAGACTATGCCGTTGTCATTCTCAATGGCAAGGTCGTTGGCAGCATCGACCGCCGTTTCCATCAGAATTCCATTGAAATTGATGTTACAGAACCTAATTCCGTACTTGAAATTCTTGTTGAGAACGGAGGCCGCGTAAACTATGGTAAAGACCTGGTGAATAATCTTAAGGGTATTACAAAACGTGTGACGCTTGCCGGTGAAGAATTCAGGGAGTGGACGGTTTCCTCACTACCGCTGCACCTTGCCGAGGTTGACAAGTTTGTCTTTCCAAAGCTCCGCTACGAGGGTAACCTGCCTGGTTTCTACCGTGGCACGTTCACAATAGAGAAGGCCGGTGATACATTCATAGACATGACCGGCTGGGGAAAAGGTGCTGTTTGGGTTAACGGCCGCTCGCTCGGTAAGTTCTGGGGCATCGGTCCTCAGCAGACAATGTACTTGCCGGCTCCATGGCTTAAGGAGGGCAAGAACGAGATTGTTGTGTTTGAAATGGAATCTACCGGTAAACGTACCTTGTGCGGTGTGGACAAACCTATTCTGAATGTACTTGCCCCAGACAAGAATGCTTTCAAGAGCTCTCGCGACTACAACCGTGTTCCGGTGCTCGATGAATATGACGGAATCTTCAAGGGAACAGTAGAGAACAGGAATGGCTGGCAGGAGTTTATATTCGACGGTGTAAAGACTTTGCGTCATCTCTGCATTGACATACAGAGCACATACGACGGTAAGAATTCTTGTATAAGTGAAATTGAACTGCTCGACGAGGGTGGCAATGTTATCAACAAGAACAAGTGGAACGTTGTATTCACCAATACCGAGGCTCTTGGAGAGGGTGTTGCCGAGGATATGATTGACGGTGACGAGAAGACATACTGGCACTCGGCTTGGAAAAAGGATGTCAAGGCATTGCCTCATCAGGTTATCATTGACCTTGGAAACATTCGCACTGTCAAGGGATTCCGCATACTGATGCGCGACATCGGCCTACCCGGCTGCATCAAGGATTTCCGTCTCTATGGCCGTCCGCAGTTCTTCCTTTACGAATAAATAGACACCGGGTACAAATCAAAACAGTGTTGCAACTGCTACTGTTGCAACACTGTTTTGATTTTTGTACGCTTCTTCTGCGTTGATATGAATGACACAGAGAGACTGCCTATTCTGCTACTTATTGAGGAATCAAACAGTTCATCAGCCTATTGCAATGTTCCTGCTCAGTTTTCCGTCGGGTGCAGTCGCTTTCTTTGGAATGTCGATGTGCAGCACTCCGTGTTTCACTTTAGCCTCAATCTTGCCAGTATCGGCATTGTCGGGCAGCACAAGCGTCTGCTGGAATTTCGTGTACGAGAACTCGCGACGCAGGTAGCGTCCTTTGCATTCGCACTTCTCGTCGTCGTGCATCTTCTCCTCTTTCTTATCGGTGCTGCACGCTCCATCCTTGCTGTCGCAACCGCAGTTGCAGTTTTTCTCCATTGTGATTGTCAGTTCGTTCTCATTCTCGATTTTGATGCTGAAGTCATCCTTGCACATTCCGGCTGCAGCTACCTCTACCTTGTATTCCTTCTCGGTCTCAAGCACGTTGATGGCAGGAACCGTGCTGCTGTTGCGCATCAGCAAATCGTTGGTGAAGAAATCGTTGAAGATACTCGGGAGCCAGTGCTGTCCCGTGCGTTTCATTGGCATGCTCATAATTCAATGCTTTTAATGGTTATACGTTAATGGAACGCTCCGTCACCGGAATCTGGCAATAACGACCCCTATGTGATGCAGGTGTACCAGGTCGCAGTCTCTCGGCAGAGTGACTTATTGAATGTCAGCCGGTGTACGGTGCGTTCTTGAATAGAGAATGCTTTTGCTTGCTGTTTGGTTCGTGGCAAGTAGAGTGTTTTGCAAAAATTAGCAGGTCAAGCAAAATTTTGCTTGACCTGCTAATCTGTCTCTCTTTCATTTATTGGAAACCTCTGTTGCGCAGCAATGCGTCGGTTTTTGGCTCACGTCCGCGGAAGTTTCTGTACATCTTCATTCCATCGTCTATGCCGCCGGGTGTGAGTATGTATTTGCGGAACTTGTCGGCAACCTCGGGGTTGAATATGTCGCCTGTTTCCTTGAATGCTTCAAAGGCATCGGCATCGAGTACCTCGGCCCACATATAGCTGTAGTATCCGGCAGTGTATCCTCCTCCCATAGTGTGGCTGAAGTTCGTCATACGGTAGCGCGGCAGAATCTGTGACGGTATGCCGCGCTGGGTTAATTTCCTGCTTTCGAAATCCATAACGTTCAACCCCTCTGGAATCTCAGTGAGGACGTGCAGATCCATGTCGCTGAGCGATGCTGCTATGTATTCAACCGTGGCAAATCCCTGGCCATACTTCGCGCTCTCCTGTATTTTCTCTACCAGTTCCATGGGTATGACTTCGCCGGTCTTGTAGTGCTTTGCATACACTGCAAGCACTTCGGGCTCGAATGCCCAGTGCTCATTAATCTGCGATGGCAGTTCAACAAAGTCGCGCTCCACGCCGCGCGCACTTGAGTATTGTACATCGCGCATGAAATTGTGCAGCGCGTGGCCGAATTCGTGGAACATCGTCAGTACATTGTCAATGCTTTGGAGTGCGTAGCCTTCGTTATTGGGGAGTGTCATGTTGCAGCTGTTTACCACTATTGGAACAATGCGCTTGCCATCCTTGTAGCTCTGTGGGCGGAATGATGTGCACCAGGCTCCGGCACGCTTGCTCTCACGCGGAAAATTGTCGCTGTAGAAGATTGCAAGCAGTGTGCCATCGCGGTCAATGACCTCGTATGCCTTTGCTGTGGGTTCGTATGAGGGGACATCGTCTGTCACCTCCTTGAATGTCAGCCCGTAGAGCTTGTTGGCAACATAGAAGATTCCCTGCATGACATTGTTTATCTCAAGGTATGAACGAATCTCTTCTTCGTCGACTGCAAACTTGGCTTTCTTGGCTTTGTCAAGGTAGTACATGTAGTCCCATCCCGCCGGCTCGAAACTGCCGCCTTCCTTACGTATTTCGGCACGTATGTCGTTGAGTTCTTCATTTGCCTTTGCAATGGCTGGCGACCATACCTGGCCTAGCAGTCCGTATACTGCCTCAGGGGTACTTGCCATTCGGCTCTCGAGTGCCATTTCGGCATAGTTGCTGTAGCCCATCAGCTTTGCCTTCTCCAGGCGCAGGGCAACAATTCTTGCACAAATATCCTTGTTGTCGTAGTTGTTGTCTCTGTTGCCACGGTTGTAATATGCCTCGTATACCTTGCGGCGCAGCTCGCGGTTCTCACAGTATTGCAGCACCGGGTTACAGCTCGGACGCTGCATGTTGAACATCCACTTGCCAGGCTCTCCATTGGCTGCGGCCATTCTGGCAGCTGCATCGATGTTGGCCTGCGGCAGCCCCTTCAATTCATCAATGCTGTTGGCTACAACAAAGGTGTTGTTCGTCTCGTGCAGCAGGTTCTGCGAGAAGTTCAGCTGAAGCATAGCTATCTCTTTGTTCAGTTCGCGCAGTCTTTCTTTCTCGGCCTCGCCGAGTTCTGCACCGCTGTTGACGAATCTTTTATAGATGTTTTCAAGAATCTTGCTCTGTTCGGGGGTGAGCCGGAGGCTCTCTCTCTTGTCGTACACGGCCTTTACTCTTGCAAACAGCTTGGCATTGAGGTTAATATCGTCGTAGTGTGCCGAAAAGAGTGGGGACATCTCCTTCTCAAGGGCTCGCGTCTCGTTGCTCGAATTGCTGCTCGATAGTGGTGAGAATGTACCACGTACCTTACTCAGTAACTTGCCGCTGTTGTCTATGGCAAGTATGGTGTTCTCGAATGTAGGAGCCTCGCCGTTGTTTGCAATCTTCTCAATCTCGGTCTTGTTCTCCTGCATTGCCTGGAGCATGGCTTCGCGGTAGTGCCCTATTGTTATTTCGGCAAATGGGGCTATGTTGTGCGGTGTATTGAATTCTCCCAGCAGGGGGTTGCTGTTCTTTACCGTTGAACAGCTGCCGATGCCTATGGTTAGTGCTGTCATCAGAATGTAGTTTTTGATTTTCATATTTTCCGGTTTGTCGTTTTTCAGTTGTGTCGCGTAGCTAACAGCCACGCCCGATGATTATCAGATGCTTGCAGTACCTTCTATCTCAACAAGCAGCTCGGGACGGCAAATGTCTGCTACAAGATAGTGCTTGGGAACAGTGGGGTAGCGTTGTCCCATGAATGACTTCACTGCATCGAGGCAACTGCTTTGCTTTACATAGACACGCAGAATGTTGTAGCGAGAGCCGTTATTGTCTGCCGGAATGTTCTCTCGTGAGACAAGCCTGTCCATTATGTCCATAGTCTCGGCTGTCTGCTTCACAGTGTCGTTGCTTCCATTGCTCAGTTCACCTCTTATGGCTGCAGTACCCGAAATGAGAATCGTGTTCCCGAGAACTCTCGCACGCTCGAACTTCGGTGTTGTCTTCTCTTTCAGCTGTTCAATGACGCGCCCGTCGAGAACGCTCTGCGAGTAGTTGTGTGCTGCAATCTGCAACGGGTTGTCTATTGGCATGTTGACCGCATTGCAACCTTTTATTGCATTCACTTCAACCATCACACCACCGGCTGATGTGCCTATGCCGGTAGCGGCAGGGTAGCCATTGCTCCAGTCATGTCCGCTGTAGAAGATAGAGCGTGCATCGTTGAATTCCTGGTAATTCTGGCTGCCATCGTTGACCACAGTTATTCCTTGTATATAGTTCCACTGGCGGTATATGTCGCTTGGAGCGAAACCGTTCTCCTGCAGAATGGCTCCGACTGTGGCAAATATGTCACCGGCTTGTTCAAAGGTGCTTCTGGAAATGTCGCCAGGAACTATACCTTCAGTTACAAGCTCTGTGCAGCCGTCCTGTCTTATAAGTATGTAATTACCTTTACGCTCAACAGTTGCACAGCAATTCTCAAGGGTGGTGACCTCGGCTGTGAGCACGCCTGCTATAGTCTCCTGTGCAATGTAACTTACGAGTGGGGTATCTATGGGGAAATGCTCTTTTACAGCCTTGCGCAGCAGGGCATAGTTGTGCAGGTATTCGCTATTGTTTGAAGGACGGAAGAAGAAAGCAATCTTGATTACATTCCCGGCATCAATCAGTGACAGCAACGAACGGCACATATCTTCCATTGTGCCAATAGCAGTTGCAGTGATGATGCTTTGTGCTTTCTCGAACATTTTGGTGGTTTTGTGGTTTCAGACTGCAAAAATACAAAATATTCCTCAAAGAATGCTCTTTTTGCACTCCTTTTATTGCGGTGCAGGCAAACAGCAGCCTATTGCAAGAGCTTGAACCTCAAACGCAGTGTTCCATTGTCGTAACTGTGGCTGATTATGCGGAAAGTCCCTATTTCGCTTGTGTTCTCAACATGTGTACCTATGCAGGCGCAAGTATCGTAATTGCCCACGCGCACAATACGTAAGGTGTCGCTTGCGTCGGCTGGCAACTTGCCAAGGTCGACACCCTGTGGCACGTTGTCGCGTGTAACGAATTCTATGGTTATAGGCAGATGCTGTGCAATGACCTCGTTTACGCGAAATTCAATCTCTGCAATCTGCTCTTCGGAAGGCTCACATGGCAATGTGTAGTCACATTTGCTCTTCTTGCGTTCGATGTGGGCGTTCCGGCTGCGCTCACACCCGAACATACGCACCATAGTCTGGTTAAGGATATGTTCACAGGTGTGCATAGGCGGATACTCCGCCTTGCCTTCGGCCAACTTGCTATCGCTCGGCATAATGCAAGTACGCTTGCCTTCTGCACTCGCTGAACCGCAACTTTGTTTGTGTTCGTTTAGTATTGGTGTTTCTGTGGTCATTATATTATTGGTTGTTCTGGTTAATAAGGTTTACAACAACTTTAATCATTATATCCTTTTCTTCGGTGCGGCTTTCTGCTATCATCAGCGTGAGTGCTACAAGTGTATTGTCGGCTATTCGCTTGCTGCCATCGGCACGGTAAAGTATTCCGTTGCGTTCCATAAACCACAGGAACAGCATTGCCGCAATGCGCTTGTTGCCATCGCTGAATGAATGGTTCTTTGTTACAAGATAGAGTAGTGTTGCAGCTTTCTCCTCAACGCTTGGATATAGTTCCTCGCCGCCGAATGTCTGATAAATCTGCCCGATTGAGCTCTTGAATGAATTGTCCTTTTCGTTGGCAAACAGTGCGCTCTCTCCAAATTTCTCTTTCAGGCTCATTATTGCTTCCATTGCATTCTCGTATGTTGCATGGAAACGTTCTTTGCTTGTAGTCTTGTCAATTGTCAGTTGCTGATAGTCGTAACGGTCGAGCGTGTCGAGTGCGTAAACATAGTCGGCAACAACAGAGAAAAGCCCTTTTGACTGGTCATCGGTAAGTTTTTCCTGCGCGTTAACAGTGTTTGCCACCAGGCGTACAACATCTTTCAGCTCATTGTAATGCTCAATGCGTATTTTGTCATTTATGGCATATCCTTTTACAATATAATCTTTGAGTATGCGGTTTGCCCATTGACGGAAACGAGTTCCGTTGATTGATTTGACACGGTACCCAACAGAGATAATGACATCAAGGTTGTACATCGTCGTTTCATACATTTGGTCACCGTCTATACCCATATGTGCAAATTTTGCACATGTGATATTTTTATCAAGTTCTCCTTCTTTAAAACAATTGTTTATGTGTCGGGCAATAACAGTTCTATCACGATTGAATAATGCTGCCATCTGGCTTTGTGAAAGCCAAACAGTTTCATTCTCCAATTTAACATCAATCGAAATGGTATTGTCTTCGCTTGTGTATATTGCAATTGGTGATATTTCGGTCTCTCTGTTGTGCATTGGCGAGTATTCCTGTTTATGATGTTCGTTAGGGTTTGATGCTATGTTATTCATTGGCCTTATTGGTAGTATTAATGTGCAAAAACCTGGTTTATAGTACAAAAAATAGTAACGATTACGTGTATATACAAAATTCAGGAATGTTATGTCTGCTTCTCGGAATAAATAAATGAGGCCGGCTCTAAACAGTCTTGCGACCTAAAGAGGCAGCCTCGTGTATTGCCCAAGTGGACAGATGCTTGTGATTAAGTCTACATAAGCAGATACTTTAGCACTGCATCCCAGTCGGGGAATTGTTCTGAACCAAAATGAATCCATTCGCCAGTAAACTCGCCGGCACCGTTCTTGCCACGGTCGTCAATAAGATAGTCACCTTGGAGCAGCTCCTTGTGATGGGTGATTATGACACGTTTGTGGAACAGGCTGCTTGCGTGTTTCTTTACCCATTCTATCTTGTCGCTTGCCGCTGTGGGGTTATTCCAAGGTGATGTGGTGAGTATGTACACTTCGTAATTCTTGGCAAGCAATTGCGCTGCTTCCAATGCTCCCGGGATAGGTGCCATGAGTGAGAATAATCCGGGAACCTCATCTATGCGTCCTTTGTATTCCTCTTTTACTTCGTTACTTAACTTTGCAACACCCGATTCAAAATCGACGAGAACCCCGTCCATATCGAAATACACCCTTTTCCTATTCATAAAATCCTTCTGTTTTGTAATAAAATAAATTATCCTGACGGAACAATTGTAAAGATAGAAAATTATCTCCATATCTCGAAATATATTCCAGTTTATTTACTCAATCCAGTTTCTATTGTCGCAGTTTACATATATTGCCGAGAAGTATTGCCAGATTCTGTGGAAAATAATTGTACTAAAGCATATTTGTTTTGAACATTTGCTGTATCTTTGTGTAAGATAGGTTCTTGCGTAGGGGTAAAGAACTTGTTTTGAGTATTTATTAATCAAGCGATGATTTCACTGTATGTCAAATAAGATAATGAAGACTATTGATAAGTGGCTGTTTGAGAAACCTTGGAAACAACTTTTGTGTGTGCTGGCAATTACGATTCTTGCGTATGTAGTTTGCATACTGCTTGGTGATACCAATATTAGATTCTCTACAGCTACAGAAGATATTCAAAGTACTCAATGGATATTATACTATCTCTTTGTAGATCCTGGTTGTCAAATGTATGTAAAGGGTGGCTTGGATGTTAAACTTATAGCTATGATTGTAAGTACACTTGGTTCTATCTTGTTGTCGGGAAGGTAAGTTTATATGAGTTTACCCTACTCGTTATAAATTTTTAACATTTGACTG
>CAZAIM010000090.1:0-9685 GCA_964485215.1 uncultured Bacteroidaceae bacterium
GTACTTGTCTATAAGTTCTCGCAACGAAGAAAAAGGGTAAATATGAATATCAGTTCCCATAGATGTTGTCAAAATAGAATTTCCATCTAGACTAAAAGTTGCAGAACGCAAGCTATAATTATGCACAAGTGGTTTATCAATTAATTTACCATTTTCTATGTCCCAAACACAGGCCGTTTGATCAATGGATGCAGTTAGCAAACACTGTTCAATTGGACAAAAATTAACAGAATACACAGGAGATGAATGCCTTATCGTTGACACTTTATCTCCATCTCGGACATTCCAAACACAAGCTGTATTATCCCATGATGCTGTTGCAATATATTTCCCATCGGGGCTAAAAACTGCAGAGTTGACACCGGCTGTATGTTTCAACGGCTTGGTTACAGGCTTGCTTGTTGCCGCATCCCACACACAGGCTGTATTATCAAATGATGCGGTAACAATATATTTGCCATCAGGACTGAAAATAGCGGAATTAACAACATCTTTATGTTGCAACGGCTCTGTAACAGGCTCACCGGTCATTGCATCCCATACACGGGCGGTATTATCTCTTGATGCCGTTACAATATATTTCCCATCGGGACTGAAAACTGCAGAATAAACATTGTTATTATGTTGCAACGGCTCTGTAACAGGCTCACCGGTCATTGCATCCCATACACGAGCGGTATTATCCCAAGATGCAGTGACAATATATTTCCCATTTGGACTAAAAACAGCGGAGTTGACACCGGCTGTATGTTTCAACGGCTTTGTTACAGGCTTGCTTGTTGCCGCATCCCACACACAGGCTGTATTATCAAATGATGCGGTAACAATATATTTGCCATCAGGACTGAAAATAGCGGAACTAACAACATCTTTGTGTTGTAACGAGCCGGTTACAGGTTTACTTGTTATTGCATTCCAAACGCGTAATCTATTGTCCATAGAGGCAGTCAAAAAGCACATACTATTTGGACTAAAAGAAGCATGGAAACCAGGAGAACCGTGAGATAATATTTTTATGCATTCACCAGTTTTAGCATTCCACAGAAATGTTAAAGTATAAGATGTCGTTATGACATATTTGCCATCGGGACTGAAAACAGCTGAATTAACTTCGGTCGGATGTGACATTGGGTTTGCGATTGGTTTACCACTTTTTACATTCCAAATTTGAGTTGTAGCATCTTTTGAAGCCGTTACGACGTATTTCCCATCAGGGCTGAAGACTGCGGAATTAACATCATTGTTATGTCGTAACAGTTCTGTTACAGGTTTGCCTGTTGTCGCATTCCATACACGAGCGGTATTATCCCAAGATGCAGTAACAATATATTTACCATCTGGACTGAACACAGCGGAATTAACCAGTTCATCATGTTGCAACGGTTCTGTTAGCGGTTCACCAGTTGTGGCATTCCATACACGGGCAGTATTGTCATTCGATGCAGTTACAATATATTTGCCATCTGGACTGAACACCGCGGAATTAACAAAACCATTATGTTGCAACGGTTCTGTTACTGCTTCGCCGGTCATTACGTTCCAAATACGAGAGGTATCACCTGATGTTAAAATATATTTCCCGTCGGGGCTGAAAACGGCGGAATAAACAAAATCATTATGTTGCAACAGCTCTGTAACAGGCGCACCGGTCATTGTATCCCATACACAGGCGGTACTATCAGATAATACGAGAACATATTTGCTATCAGGACTAAAAATAGCAGAACGAACATAGCCGTTATGGTGCAACTGTTCTGTTACAGGTTTGCCTGTTTTTGCATCCCACACACGGGCGGTATTATCTCTTGATGCCGTTACAATATATTTGCCATCGGGACTGAAAACTGCGGAAACTATAGAATTGTTATGCGGAATAACAGTTCTGCAATACAAACCATCCATTTGTAAAAAATCACATTGCCTTAGCATCTTCTCAGCTTCACTCACATACGGCCTATCGGGGTTATCCAAGTCTTTTGGCAAAGCATAAAGTGCCATTCGCAAAGCCTTAGTTATATTGCCATTGTCATACTCCTTTTGCGCTTCGCTGGCAAGGTATTGCGATTGAGAAATAAGCAGTTTATTATGACTGCGAAGTATCTGCTCATTACGCAGAGTTATCTCTTCATTTTTTTTGGCAATCTCTCTGTTTTGTCTCTCTATTTCTTCGCTCTTTTGCATTACCTCTATATTTTTTTTGGTTATCTCCTTATTTTTTTTCGTAATCTCTTTGTTCTGTTTAGAAATTTCTTCGCTCTTATCCTCAATTTCTCTATTTTGCTCAAGTATCTCCCTGTTCTTTCTCTCAATTTCGTTATTTGCACGGTAGAACCAACCGCTTATCAGCACAGACAAGAGCACTAAGAAGACTGCAACACTTCCCCAAATAAGACGAAGTCTTTTCTGCTTGCGGGTATGTCGCTGCCAAAGCGTGTCAAAACTAAGATTGAACATTCGAGCCAAAACCTTGACAACAGCAGCCTCGCGCCCCATTTCGTTTATGTTTGCCGCAAGTAGTTCCTCATGTCCTCTAAGGTTAAGAAGAGCCTCCGGATAACATTCTGTGTCAACATTGCCCGAAAAGGGAATGCCTTCAATTACATAAGGGATTATATGGTTGGCACGCCCCGAGTCAATAAACATCTTAGCTTCCTTGCACACCCACTGGCTCTTTGCACTGCGCGGAGAGCAGACAACAATAAGCCACTGAGAATCCTCGAGGGCATGGCTTATCTCCTCGGCCAGCAGTCCCGGAGCAAGATCTGTCACATCACGGAATGTAGGGCGTACATTTTTCGGCAAATCTGTACGTCCGTTCAGGTTTGTGGGGAAACGATAATTTTCAAGTTTTTCCTGTAACCACTTGGCCTGTTTTTCATCCTCGCGTTTGTAGCTTATGAAAGCGAAGTATTTCTTGTCGGTGTTCATTTTTGTATATTTATTGTTAGTATCCCATAAAAATTAGGGACTTGTTAAAAATTAAATAAAACAGGTTCATTAAAGCCGAGAAGTATTTTGTTGTCATTGAAATTTAGTTTTGTCAAAAAGCTCCCTCAAATACGTTTTGTCAGTAAGCGAAATACTTGAAATCTGCAAGACTTCGTATGCGCTTCTTTCCAGTTTTATATCATTCTTAACATATTCGGTTGTCATTTAATCACCTCAAAGTTAAATTTTCAAGTATATTCGCACTAAAATCTCCATAAATATATTTCGATAATTTCAAATAGCTTTCCCAAATTTTAAGGGGACAGTAGTGATTCGTGTATAAATTTGTCCCAATTTAATTCAATGTTTGTATAGCGTAACGTATCGTTTGGTTTTGGAATCTTATTAGCTATATTACATATATTGTCAAAAACAAAGATAGGTAAAAATATACAAAGAAGCAACATGTAGCAAAGAATCTCCATTCGCAACAAACAGTCTTCGTTAAACATTACTAATTTTCTTGTTTTTCTTTATATTTTTATTGTTTTTCGATAAAAACACATTACATTTGCACTGCCGGCAGAAACAAAACTTATAAAATCAAACAACTTCTTAAAGAGATAGGAATTATGAAAACAAGAAAAATCAAAGGAATTAGAGGAGTTGCTGTTCTTGCATCGCTATTGTGTGCAGTAAGCATAGTATGGATTCTTGTCCAGAGCTATTTCGTCTGCACGGGCAGTGGTGAAGGCTGCATAGCATGGCACGATGAACTCTATATGCTTCAATGGGCAATCTTCATCGGGCGTCTTCTGTTCAAGTCGCTCTTCTACGCGCTCATCATTCTTTTCCTCATCAAGCAACACAAGGCCATTGGCAACGGCGTGCTTTTTCCCTCGTCAAACGTAAAGATATTGTACGCCATTGCAGGCTGCTATCTTGTAGGCAACATATGCGATGACAATATGGCTACGGCTTTGGTGTGCGGCGAGAATGCAGCCTTTGTTCTCAACGGCGACACCCTGCTCTATTCCGCGCTGCTTGTTGTCTTCGCGCTTATATATAAGGTAGCGGTGAATGTTAGCGAAGAAAATAATCTGACGATATAATCTAAACGAACCGCAATATGTCCATTATAGTAAATGTTGACGTGATGCTTGCCAAGCGCAAGATGTCGTCGGGCGAGCTGGCCGAAAAGGTAGGTATAACCCAGGCCAATCTTTCAATCCTGAAAACCGGTAAAGCCAAAGCCATACGTTTCACTACTCTCGATGCTCTTTGCCGGGCACTCGATTGCCAACCGGGAGATATTCTTGAATATAAGGAAGAAGAAAACTTTTTACAGTTATGAAAGACTTTAGAATCATTATGGCAGCAGCTATGTTCGCAGCATCGGCTCTGTCATACGGACAGGCGGGCAAGAATGTGAAAGGCCGTGTTGTGGATGAAGAGGGCAAAACCGTGGAATTCGTATCGATAGGAATAGCCGGGAAGGGTGTCGGCACAGTTTCCGGCATCGACGGCCGCTTCGCCTTGCAGCTGCCGGCTGAATGCAGCGACACGGTAATATTTTCGCACGTATCATATGGCATTGTAGCCATACCGGCAGATGAACTCACGAGCGGAGACACACTGAAAACAATAACAATGACAACCAAAGAACTGGATGAGATAGTTGTTGTTCCCGGCAAAAGAAAAAGACGAAGACTGGTAAACAGGGGTATGTGTCTTGCCGGCACAGAAACAGTGTGGTCTCCCCGAAACATAGGTCACGAGGTTGGCTCAATAGTAAAGAGCAAAAGAGTCTTCGATGTCGATAGCATATCGTTTAAAGTGCTGTCAAACGGAATAGAAGGGCTTAAGCTAAGCATAAACATATGCAGGACCGATGAAGAAGGCAACAGTTTCACCAATATCCTGCAAAAGCCTCTCTACACCGATATACCTGTGAGCGAAGAAAAACAGCAGTTTACAGTTATCCCCCAGGAACTAATAAGGCTACATCCTGGAATATATTACGTATCGGTGAAGTTTGTCGGATGCAACGAAAGCGCGAGCGAAGAATGGAAGGATGAAGAATCATGGAACGGCCCGAAGAGGTTTGAAATGCGCAAGAAATGCGTCTCTTTCCCGTTGCACCTCAAAGATGGCTACAAACGTTCAGGTGCGGTCGATGAGCCTGAAAGGATTCCGATAAACCTTGGGCTCGAGGTGCACGGATGCGAATACCGTTGATTGTTCTTCAAAAGCCCTGCCGAATGTGTATCATTTCTACAGGTTTCTTGAATTTCATTTATGCTTGTTCCGCTCTGTCTTTCTTCGGGCTAAACGAGCATAAATGTCACTTTATTCAGTTTTGATATGTTTTTTATGAAAAATTAAACAGTTTCTTATTATCTTCGCACTCTGTAACAGACAGTAAGAAACTGTTTGAATTTTATATCGCCATGGCGAAACATTCGCTCCCGATATAAGAAAACCATTATTAGAAATTTAAACAGCTTCTAAACATATACAATTTAATACTATGAAGAGATTTTATTATTCACTGCTAACACTATCGATTATGCTGACAATGAATGCGTGCAAGTCGAACAACAATGCTTCAGCCGATGAACCCGGCAACAGCATTCTCAGCGAAAGCAATGCTCCGTTTGGAGCACCTGAGTTCGGCAAACTGAAGATTGAGGATTACAAAGAGGCTTTCGACCGTGGGTTCGAGGAGAAACGTGCCGACATCAAGGCTATCATAGAGAACAGCGATGCTCCTACATACGCCAATACTATCGACGCACTCGAGATGAGCGGCAAGGCACTCGAGAAGGTATCTTCAATCTTCTTTACACTTAACGAAAGCGACAACAACGGGACAATGACAGAGGTTGAGGAATATGTTGTGCCGAAGCTGACGGAACTGAGCGGCTACATTTATATGAACGATACCCTGTTCAACCGCATACGCACACTCTACGATTCCCGTGTGGCACTCGCCCTTACCGAAGAGCAGAACATCGTGCTCGAGAACTACTACAAGTCATTTGTCCGCGGCGGTGCCCTGTTGAACGAAGAGGACAAGGCAAAACTGCTCGACATCGACACAAGGCTCGGTCTGCTTTCCGTAAAGTTCAGCAGCAACCTGCTTGCCGACAACAAGGCGTTCAAGCTGGTGATAACAGACAAGAAGGATTTGAGCGGCCTACCGCAGAACGTCATAGATGCAGCCGCAAGCGAGGACGGCAAGAGCTGGACCATCACGCTCGACAAGCCAAGCTGCATACCATTCCTTCAGTATGCCGACAACCGCGCCCTTCGCGAACAGGTGTATAAGGCATATTATGGTCGTGGCGACAACAATAACGAGAATGACAACAAAGCTATAATAAAGGAGATACTGCAGCTTCGCCGGCAGAAGGCAAATCTTCTCGGCTTCGAAAGCTTCGCGCACTTTGTGCTTGACGAGAAGATGGCCAAGACGCCCGAGGCTGCACTCGACCTTCTGAACAAGATTTGGAAACCGGCGGTAAAGCGCGCGGCAGAAGAAAAAGCGGAGTTACAGAAGATTGCCGACCGCGAAGGTGCCGGAATAAAGATTGAAGGCTGGGACTGGTTCTACTATACAGAGAAACTGCGTAAGGAGAAGTTTGCACTTGACGATGCGGCAATAAAGCCATACTTCAAACTCGAGAACGTTCTGCGAGGAGCATTCGACTGTGCAACCAAGCTTTATGGTGTGTATTTCGTAAAACGCGACGACATCCCTGTATACTACGATGGTGTTGAGGTCTACGAAGTTCTTGGCAAGGACGGCTCGCATCTCGGCCTTTTCTATACCGATTTCTTTCCACGCGACTCAAAACGTCAGGGTGCCTGGATGACAAACTTCATCAACCAGAAAAATCTCTGTGGCGAGAACGTACGTCCAATGATTGTCAATGTGTGCAATTTCACGGCACCCCAGGGCGACACACCCGCACTGCTCAACATCGACGAGACACGTACACTGTTCCACGAATTCGGTCACGCACTTCACGGATTGCTGACACAGACCCACTACCCAAGTGTGAGCGGAACAAACGTGAAACACGACTTCGTAGAACTCTTCTCGCAGATAAACGAGAAGTGGTCTGTACACCCCGACGTTATGCCCACATACGCCAAGCACTATGAGACAGGTGAGGCCATACCCGATTCTCTAATTGTAAAGATGCAGAAGAGTGCGCATTTCAATCTTGGCTTCGAGACAACTGAACTTGTTGCTGCAGCCCTGCTTGATATGAAGATGCATCTTGTTGAGGATTACAGCAGCTTTGACTGCAACGAATATGAAAAGGCTCTGCGTAAAGAGCTGGGGCTGATCAATGAGATTGAGTACCGCTATCGCAGCACAAATTTCGCACATGTATTCGGCGGAGGATACGCTGTCGGGTACTACGCTTACCTTTGGGCTGAGGTGCTGGACTGTGACGCTTTTGAGCTCTTCCTCGAGAAAGGAATCTTCGACCCGGAGACAGCTGCAAGTTTCAAGCAACTTGTTGAAATGGGAGGAAGCAAGGACCCCATGCGTGAATATCGCCGTTTCCGCGGTGCCGACCCCAATCCGGCAGCATTGCTCCGTGCACGTGGACTGATATAATTATAATGGAGATGGAAGAAAGAATAGAAAAGGCAGTATCGCTCTTCAAGGAAGGGTATAACTGCAGCCAGTCGGTTGTTGCCGCATATGCCGACCTTTACGGCTTTACACAGGAACAGGCTTTGAGGATGGCTGCATCGTTCGGAGGCGGAATTGGCCGAATGAGACAGACCTGCGGCGCAGCCTGCGGCTTGTTTATGCTTGCAGGGCTTGAGACCGGTTGTACCGACGGCAAGAACCGCGAAGGCAAGGAAGCCAACTATAAAACAGTGCAGGCACTTGCCGAAGAGTTCCGCAAGCGCAACGGTTCGCTAATCTGCGCTGAACT
The DNA here is from genome assembly GCA_964485215.1 of uncultured Bacteroidaceae bacterium. Taxonomy (GTDB): domain Bacteria; phylum Bacteroidota; class Bacteroidia; order Bacteroidales; family Bacteroidaceae; genus HGM04593. The sequence continues at coordinate 7,893 of CAZAIM010000090.1, forward strand.
TCTCGGGCTTTCAAAGAGTGCTCCCACACCACCCGCTCCCGAGAGCCGTACAGCCGAATACTACAAGAAACGTCCTTGCGTGAAGATGGTTGAAGAAGCAGCACGGATATTTGAAGAGTTTCTTAAGAGCCAGAATAAAAAGTGCCTGTGATTGCCGGCGAAACAGTGTTGTCTTTTTTGCAACACAACCCTATTTTTCTTGGCAAACAGCGTTTTGGGATATAGACAATTTTTTCAAAAAATATTGAAAATCACCGACTTTTTGTTTGTCAGGTCGAAAAAAAACAATACCTTTGCACCCGAATTACGAGAAACAGGGTTCGTTACCGCAGTCTAATGCCGTAAAACTTTGGTTCTCAGCCACATAACAAAGGCTATAATTAATGTTTAATTAAATACGAAAAATTATGATTGAGAATGCTGGTGCATTTGCAGGCCGCATCTGGACTGCTTTGAACGAGACAGAAGGTCTTACATTGAAGGAAATTAAGACAAAGACAAAGCTGAAAGAGAAGGAACTTTACCTCGGTTTGGGTTGGTTGCTTCGTGAGGACAAGATTTTCACTTGCGTAGCTGGTGAGGATGAGATCTTCGCTCTCAAGTAATTGAGAAACAGAGTAACACGATAAAAAGGTTTGGCACGTGTCAAACCTTTTTTATATTACGGAGATTCATCTTTCTTTGTTGTTTTCACCCGATATCGTCTTCTATTGCTTTTGCAGTTACCCCATTTTTTCGTAACTTTGCAGTGCAAAAAAATATCACATTATGGACAAGGTATCGGAAAACCCTTTCAAAAACCGAAGAACAGGCAACAGTGCGCTCATGGTTGTTACTGCGCTGTTCATTACTCTCTATTTAGTGTCGAATATTATGGCAGTCAAGGTCATCGGGCTGTTCGATATATTCTTTTTCGACGCAGGAACAATAACATTCCCGTTTGCTTATATGCTCGGCGACGTGCTTACCGAGATTTGGGGCTACCGTACAGCACGCAAGGTCATCTGGCTCACCCTGCTGTGCAATATAATACTAGTCTTCTGTACACAGATAGGCGTGTGGCTTCCTTCACCCAATTACCTTTCTGACAGTGCCGATGCCTACAATGCTGTCTTTTCCTATGTGCCACGAATAGTCCTGGGCTCATTGACCGGTTTCCTTCTCGGTGAACTTTCCAATGCCTGGCTTATGGAAAAGATAAAGAACAGGATGCGTGGACGTCACCTATGGGTACGTACAATCGGCAGTTCGGCCGTAGCATACATTTTCGACTCGCTGCCTTTTGTGCTTATCGCCTTTGCAGGCACAGTAACAACGAACGACCTTGTAATGATGATTCTTTTCCAGTATTTCTCCAAGTTGACAATAGAGGTACTCTTTGGAACACCCATGGCATATGCTGCGATATATTGGCTGAAGCGTCTCTCGCGGCAGCTGTAATCGTAGCAACATCGCTACATGAAAGGTGTTGCCAATGTAACAAGCCATCCGCAGAAACGTTTCCACCATGAGCGTTCCTTGTATTTTTCCTTCGTAAGCAGATAGCTGTTGTTCCTGTCATCCTCTATAAGCCTGAAGAGTTCTCCCGTGTCCTCTTCTCCAAAGACAAAGATATTTGTCTCGTAATCATATGTGAGACTGCGGCTATTGAGGTTTGCCGAACCTATTGTACAGAACTTTCCATCGACACACATAGCCTTCGAGTGGTTGAACCCTCCTGTGTACATATACACATCGGCACCACGTTTCATAAGCTGATACCCTACACGCCACACACCGTCCGGAATCATAGG
>CAZAIM010000091.1:0-9527 GCA_964485215.1 uncultured Bacteroidaceae bacterium
TTTTATAATGGCTGTTGGTTTCTTAATGCTCTTTTTTCTTCGTTTCTCTCTGCGGTGTATTGCGGGCGGGTGCTCTGTTTGTGTTTATAATACTTGTTTATAATACTCGGCATACCACCGGGCAAAGGCTCCGAGCCCGTCGCGCAGTGGGGTCGATGGCTTGAAGCCGAAGTCATGCTCGAGCGGGGTGGTGTCGGCGTATGTGACTGGCACGTCGCCCGGTTGCATTGGTACCAGTTCCTTGTGTGCCTCGAAGTCGTAGTCCTGTGGCAGAACGCCTGCACGCAGAAGCTCTTCCTGCAGGGTGGTTACAAAGTCGAGAAGGTTTTCGGGCCTGTTGTTGCCTATATTATATACTTTATAAGGAGGAACGGGCAGGCCATCGTCGCCTGTCTGCCGTTCGGGGGCGTGCTGCATGACGCGTATGATGCCTTCGACAATGTCGTCGATGTATGTGAAGTCGCGTTTGCAGTTGCCGTAGTTGAATATCTGTATCTTTTCGCCTTTTACAAGCTTGTCGGTGAAACCGAAGTATGCCATGTCCGGACGTCCGGCCGGGCCGTAGACGGTGAAGAACCTGAGACCGGTGCTTGGTATGTTGTAGAGCTTGCTGTAGGAGTGTGCCATAAGCTCGTTGCTCTTCTTTGTGGCTGCGTAGAGGCTCACGGGGTTGTCGACCTTGTCGTCGGTGCTGTAGGGAACCTTCGTGTTGCTGCCGTAAACGCTTGACGATGATGCATATACAAGATGTTCGGTTGCGTTGTGGCGGCAGGCTTCGAGTATGTTGTAGAAGCCGATGATGTTGCTCTCTATGTAGGCACCCGGGTTTGTGATGCTGTAGCGCACGCCGGCCTGTGCGGCAAGGTTCACAACAACATAGGGCTTGTGTTCGGCAAATAGCCTGTCGATGAGCTGCTTGTCGGCAATGTTGCCTTCAATGAATGTGAAACGGGCAAATCCGTTCAAAGCATTCAGGCGTTCTTTCTTTATGTCTACATCGTAGTAACTGTTCATGTTGTCTATGCCTACGATGTGCGCGCCTTCTACTTCGCAGAGCAGACGACGGCACAGGTTGCTACCGATGAAACCGGCAGCTCCTGTAACCAATATTGTCTTGCCTTTGAGGTCTATGTTATACTGTAGCATTGCTCCTGTTTCTGTTGGTTAGTCTCTCTGGAATATGTCGCGTGTATATACTTTCTCATTTACATCGTCGAGACAGGTGTCGTAGCGGTTGGCAATGATGGCTTGCGAGAGTTGCTTGAAGTCGTCGAGGCTGTTTACTATGCGGCTGCCGAAGAATGTCGTTCCGTTCTCGAGTGAGGGCTCGTAGATGATGACTTCGGCTCCCTTGGCCTTTATACGTTTCATTACTCCCTGGATGGATGATTGGCGGAAGTTGTCGCTGCCGGCCTTCATGGTGAGACGATATACACCGATTGTGCAATGACGCTCGCTGCTGGCATTGAAACTGCCGTTGCTGCCATAGTAGCCGGCCTTACGCAGTACCTGGTCGGCAATGAAGTCCTTGCGGGTGCGGTTGCTCTCCACAATTGCACTCATCATGTTCTGTGGCACTTCCTGGTAGTTGGCAAGCAACTGCTTGGTGTCCTTTGGCAGGCAGTAGCCCCCGTAGCCGAACGAGGGGTTGTTATAATGGTCGCCAATGCGTGGGTCAAGTCCTACGCCCTGTATGATGGCTGCGGAGTCGAGCCCTTTGACTTCGGCATATGTATCGAGTTCGTTGAAGTAGCTTACGCGCAAGGCAAGGTATGTGTTGGCGAATAGCTTTACTGCCTCGGCTTCTTTGAGCCCCATGAAAAGGGTGGGGATGTCCTCCTTCAAGGCACCCTGCTGAAGCAGTTCGGCGAATTTGTGGGCTGCTTCCTCGAGGTGGTTTCCTGCAATGGCCTTGATGGCCTCATTCTCATCCTTGTATCCTTCAATCATCTTTGGGTAGCCCACGATGATGCGGCTTGGGTATAGGTTGTCATAGAGTGCCTTGCTCTCGCGCAGGAACTCGGGTGAGAAGAGCAGACGGAACTTGCGGGTTGCATCCCAGCCCTGCTCCTTGAATTTCCTTGCGTATTTTACATAGAGACTGCGGCAGTAGCCTACCGGAATGGTGCTCTTGATAATCATTGTAGCCTCGGGGTTCACCTCAAGGATAAGGTCTATGACATCCTCGATGTGGTGTGTGTCGAAGAAATTCAGCTGCGGGTCGTAGTTGGTTGGTGCAGCAATGACGATGAATTCTGCATCGCGGTATGCCGTTGCGCCGTCGAGGGTTGCCGTAAGGTTAAGCTGCTTCTCGGCAAGGTACTTCTCAATGTAGTCATCCTGAATGGGAGAAATGCGGTTGTTTATTTTTTCTACCTTCTCGGGTATTACATCAACCGCTGTCACTTCGTTGTGCTGTGCCAACAAAGTGGCAATGCTAAGGCCTACATAGCCTGTTCCTGCAACTGCTATTTTCATATCTGTTCTTGTTTAGGAACTGTTGGGTTTCCCAATGGCAAAACTGCAGTTCCGTTATGTTTATTCAAGGGATACCTGTTCCCTTTTCTTGTATATTACTATGCCTTCTGCCGGGCTTTGCAACACGGATGCGGTTGCCGGTTCCGGTTAGGGATTCTCTTCGCCGCTTACGTTGTAAGGCGTGCTCTCTTCTGCTGCCAGCGGCATCTGCTCCTGTGCTGCCATTTTGCGGGCACGCTTTTCTTCAACTCTTCTTATAGCATCGGCTACGTCGAACTTTATGTCGTTGAAGTGGTTCTCTTCAATAACTCTGTTGCGTTGAGCGATGAACTCTTCGGCTTGGTCGGGCGGGAGGGTGTTGCGTATCTCCTCATCGGTGTAGATGAACGCTGTGGCGGCTCCACTTAGTATCTCTACCGCAATGTCTTGCCCGGTTCTTGTTTTCTGCTTTTTCTCTTGTTCCATAAAATTGGGCAAAAAGTTATTTGAATGTTTCTATAATTCTGCTGCATGCAAGCCCGTCGCCGTATGGGTTCACAGCCTTACTCATGGCTTCGTAGTGTGTCCGGTCGTCGAGCAGCATTGATACCTCGTTTACGATTTTATCATAGTCGGTGCCAACGAGCTTTACTGTGCCTGCTTCGAGTGCTTCGGGACGTTCTGTTGTGTCGCGCATAACAAGCACTGGCTTCCCAAGGCCTGGAGCTTCTTCCTGAATTCCGCCGCTGTCGGTGAGCACAATGTTGCTCTTCTCCATAAGGTAGACGAACGATAGGTATTCCAATGGCTCAATGAAGAACATATTGCATGCCCCATCCGTCGCAGGCGACACCTCTCCTAAAGCAGGGGCGGAATTAATTACTTGCTCTCCAAAAACTTCTGCAATCGGTTTGCGCACGTTGGGGTTCAGGTGCATAGGGTATACGAAATCGACATCGGGGTACTTTGCAGTGAGGTCCTTGATGGCTGTGCACATGCTTATGAATCCGTCGCCGAAATTCTCGCGGCGGTGCCCTGTGATGAGCACAAGCTTCTTGCCGCCATCGAGACGTGTAACGTCATATCCGGCTTCCATAAGCTGTTTCCTGAGACTGCCGTCGAGCGTCGTGTCTTCCTTAATCCTGTTGACCACCCAGTATAGCGCATCGATAACGGTGTTGCCGGTAACGGTGATGCTCTCTTCTCTCACTGCCTCGCGCAGCAGGTTTGCCTTGCTCAGTGGAGTGGGGGCGAAATTGTATGTCGCAATGCGTCCTGTAATCTGGCGGTTCATTTCCTCGGGCCATGGGCTGTATATGTTGTGTGTGCGCAAGCCTGCCTCGACGTGGCCTACCGGAATTTGCCGGTAGAAGGCTGCAAGGGCTGCAGCTGTGCTTGTGGTTGTGTCGCCGTGGACAAGAACAACATCGGGCTGTGCCTCATCCAGAACGTCGCGCATTCCTGTGAGCACCCGGGCTGTAACATCGTATAAATCCTGACCTTGCTTCATTATGTTGAGGTCGTAGTCGGGCTTTATGTCAAAAAGTTGCAACACCTGGTCGAGCATCTGGCGGTGCTGGCCTGTCACGCAAACAATGGTCTTGAATGTATTGGGATGTTTCTGGAACTCTTTGACAAGCGGTGCCATCTTGATGGCTTCGGGACGGGTCCCGAATACAAGCATTATTTTCTTCATGTTGTTTTGGTTAACAAAAGTTCAATGGTGTTTGTTTAAAATAGCTGTTATATAACATCGCGTGCTATGCGCTCGTATTATATATGGCAAAAATACAAATAATATGTTATAATAAATAATTTTTCGGGACAAATCGGTGTAAATAGCGCAAACAGCAGACGAACATGCACTTTTTTATGTACACAATGGCCGCGATATAAATTCAAACAGCTTCTAAAACAGTTTCAAGGTTCAGTCGGGAATCTATGTACACTTCTTTCGCCTTAAATTTCATCGCTTTGTGTTTTCAATTCTTGCAAACCTAAAGGAACTGTGTCAAAATGATTTTGGGCACAGTTCCTTGCGTGTGAATGAATATCAGTTGCGTCTTATTCTTATCTGTATGGCGTTCTCTATAGGCCTGTCGTTGACAATGACAAGGTAGCCGCCACCTCCGGCTCCGGTTATCTTGTAACCCATGACCCTATCCTTATACTCGTCGATGGCCTTCTGTACATGCGGAGATATCATGTTTGGGAACATTTTTATCTGGGCGTTGAAACTCTCGGTGCATGCTTTTCCCCAGGCATCTATGTTGCATGCGTTTATGGCTTTCCAGCAGTCATCGGCAGCTTGTGCTAAGGCTCGTGCTCCGTCTTCGTCGATATGCGTTTCGGCAAGCACGTCGTAATTGTTGTCGCGTGGGGCAAGAGGAATGAGCCATAGGTTCTTCTCGATGAAGTCGAGTATGGCACCGTCCTTTACCGTTTCAATGCTCTCGGGCCAGTAGCCACCGTTGTAATTTAGACGGTTCAGCCCCGGCATAACAATTCCTATGGCATCCTGCGAACCGCTGATGTATGGGCTTCCGGGAGGGTTCTCGTAGCGGAATAACATTTTTGCAAGTGTCTCGCGGTCGCCTTCGGGAATATCTACATGCCACATCTCAATGGCAGCCTTTCGCGATGATGTGCTCATGCCTCCGCGGTTGTTGAAGTCGTAGTCGGGCTCGATGCTTATGGTGAGCACAGAACCACTGTGGTGCTTGCTCACATAGGGCTGGTCGAGCCAGCCTCCTGCAAGGTCTATGCGGTAGGGTATGTTGCACTCCTGGCGAAGGGCTGTGGTAGAGCGTGTCGGCAGTCCGGCTTCGGGAATGCGTGTGCTGACAACGAGCTCTATGCCGTTCTCTTCGCAGAAACGTTTCTTCCCCGGTGTGTATCCGTCACTGTTGACAAAGAAAATGTCGGGCTTAAGGCGTTTTACATCCTCCTCGAAGTCGAGTATGCCGCTGCCGCTGTTTATGAAAGCGTCCTTAACGTAGCGGATTGCCTTTACCATGTAGAGGCGTTCGCGTTCGGTGTTTATTGTCTTGCGGTCCTTGAGTTCGCGTATGGTAGCGTCGGAGCCGATTCCTACATAAAGGTCGCCGTGTGTAGCAGCCTCCTTGAAGAATGCTACGTGCCCGGAGTGGAGCATATCGTAGCAGCCTGAAACGAAAACTTTCTTGCTCATTTTCCTTTTTTTGTTTAACAGCGGTCACCGCTGTCTGTTATATTCTGCAAATATAGTGATAATTATGTGAATATAATCAGATAATTCGGGTTTATATGGCTGATTTCCGGAAATTAAAACTTTTTAGAAAGAATCTTAAAACAGCTTCTTATTAGCGGATTCAGTGAATCATTTGTTCACAAAATTACAATATTTATCTGTAAATGCAAATATTAATGCGGCTCTGCCTGCATGTCATATTCCTTCGTGGGTGTAGCCGAGTGTAAAGATGCTTATACGGCATCTGCAACACGATTGTATGGCCGCTGCACAGCTGGCGAGGGTTGCTCCGGTTGTAAGAATGTCATCAACCAAAAGGATGTGTTTCCCTTCGAGCATTGAAGGGGCAGTGACGGAGAAAATTCCTTCGACGTTTCTCCACCTCTCTTCGCGGCTCTTGTGGGTCTGGGTTTCGTTCGCTCTTGTTCGTTTGACAATATTTTTTACCACTGCAACTCCGCTTTGGCGTGATAATCCTTCTGCGATATAATCGCACTGGTTGTAGCCGCGTTGCCGCTCTTTCCTTTTCGACAACGGGAGCGGAATTATTATATCTATGCCATCGAAGAAACCGCTTGCGGAAAGTTCCTCTGCAGCCATTATGGCAAGACGCTCGCCAACTTCGGGGTGGTTGCGGTATTTCAAATGATGCAGCAGATTGCTGTAGGGAGAGCCTTTACGGTAGTAGATGTATGACGATGCCCGTTCAATTTCTATTTTGCCCCAGAATGACTTTTCAATCTCCTCACACACTCTCTGCTCTACTTTGGGTAACAGGTAGAGGCAATTGAGGCAAATGTCCCGTTCGCCGGGAGAGAGTACCTCGCCACAGACGCAGCATTGACGTGGCATGATTAGGTCTATGAGATCAGAAATCCATTTCATCGCCTTTGTATTTGATAGTTCTGAAAATTAGTTCTGGCTCGAATCCGCGGCTTGCCGCATGGCGTATAATCTTCTGTTGCGAAGCCATATCGTCATTTCCCTTTAGCTCCTTGCGCTTGTTCTCTATAACTTCAATGAGGCTTTTCTGGTATTGCGTAGTGTCAATATTGTTTACTGCATTGCGTATTGCTTCGGCCGGAAGCCTCTTTTCCCTTAGGGATGCTGTAATCTTTATTCGTCCCCAACGGTTGAAACGAACCTTGTCGTTCACAAACGCTTGGCAGTAGCGTGCTTCGTCGATGAAGCCTTCGCTTTGTAGCCTTTCTATTATTTTTTGCTGCTCAGAATGAGCAATTCCCCACGCAGTAAGTTTCGCGCTTACTTCGCTAATGCACCGCTCGCAAAGGGTGCAATATGCAGCCGCCTTGTTCAGTGCCTCTCCTGGAGTCAATGGCTTTTTCATGCTCTTCGGGCTTTTATCATCCTGTCGTTGCCGGCAAGGTCCTTGCGCAGTTCTATCTCCTTGTAACCTAGTGATGCCAGCATTTCTATGGTTTCTGAGCCGTGGGCGCGGTTTATCTCGAAATAGAGCCTTCCTCCTTCCGGTAACATCTTTCTTGCCTTGTCGGCAATGGTGCGGTAGAAGAGCAGTGGGTCGCTATCGGGGACGAAAAGCGCGGTGTGAGGTTCCCAGTCGAGCACGTTGCTGTGCATTGCGCTCTTCTCGTTTTCCTTTATATATGGGGGGTTGCTCACTATTATGTCGAACTGTGCATCTGTGGGCTCACAGGCGAGTATGTCTACTTGCTCGAAGATTACGCTTGTTCTGTTGTTTCTGCTGTTCTCTTCTGCAACGGCAAGCGCGTCGGGTGAAATATCCCATGCTGTGACCCTGCTGTTCGGCAGCATGTGTGCAAGGCTCACTGCAATGCATCCGCTTCCTGTGCCGATGTCAAGGATGCTTGCGTTCTTTCCGCTGTAGTCTGCTGCAATCCATTCGACAAGTTCGCTTGTCTCGGGGCGCGGAATAAGGGTTGCAGGTGTTATCTTGAACCTGTGCCCGCAGAAATCGCTGTAGCCGAGAATATATTGTATCGGCTCGTGCTTTTTAAGGCGTTCTATAGTGTCATTTAAAAGTCTCTCCTGCTGTGTAGTGAGAACAACTTCATCTTTTAGGAAGAAAGTGCTTTGCGGAATGCATAGAATCTCTGTGGCTATAATGCGGGTCAGGGCAGCTGTTTCCTCTATCGGGTTACAGCTGTCTAATCCGTCCTTTATCCTTTGTATTATTCTTTTCACTTAAGTTCCTTGTATAAAATTTCCCAATCATCGCAGAGTGCCTGCATGGATGGATAAACAAGGCTTGCTCCAGCCTTGCTCAAAACCTCGTCCTTTAGAGGTCCTGTGTTGGCGGCTATGGTAAAAAGTCCGGCAGCTACACCGGCTGTAACTCCAAGCGGTGCATTCTCCACAACGATAGCCTCGTGTGGCTTGAATCCGCCCTTTTCTAATGCCAACAGGTAAGGATCGGGGTAGGGTTTGCCTCGCTTTACATGGAAACTGCTTATGATATGGTTCTCGTCGAAGAGCCCGGGGAAGTTGCTTTGTATGCGGTCGAGAAGGGTGGGTGTGCCGCTTCCTGTGACAATCATTGGTGTCAGCCCGCATGCCTTGACCTTCTGTACCAGTTCCAGGGCATATGCCATGCGCGGCGTGGGAGGATAGGTATCAAAAACCTTGCATTTCTCCTTACACAGCTGCTCTATGAGTTCCTCTGTGGCCGGCTTGCCGAACTGTGCGATGCTGGCAGTGTTTATGGTGTCGGCACCAGTACGCCCCTCGTTCATATATACATCCTCGCGCGTGAAATCGAAACCGGCATCTGTCATTACCTGTGACCATGCATCAGCGTGGAAGGGCATAGAGTCGAACAGAACTCCATCCATGTCGAACAATACAGCACGCAACTGCAAGGCACTATGGCCTTGCAGTTGCTTATAGTCGTTTATTGCTTTGTTGTAATCCATTAAAACTGTCTGAATTTGTTTTGTTTGTCAATTCGTGATTTCCCTCCGCTTTGCTTTCGGGATGACAAAATTGTGTAATTTCTTACAGTCTTGCGCGGATAGCCTTGCTTTCCTCCTCATAGCCTGGCTTGTCGAGGAGTGCGAACATATTCTTCTTGTATGCCTCAACACCCGGCTGGTTGAATGGGTTCACACCAAGGATGTAGCCGCTTATGCCGCAACCAATCTCAAAGAAGTAGAGCAGCTGGCCAATGTAGTAGGCGTTGAGCTCTGGGATTGAGATGCGGAGGTTGGGAACACCGCCGTCAACATGTGCGAGCTGTGTACCGAGCTCTGCCATCTTGTTTACCTCATCGACATGCTTGCCGGCAAGGAAGTTAAGGCCGTCGAGGTTCTCCTCGTCACTTGGAACGGTGAGTGAACTGTTTGGCTTCTCGATAGACAATACTGTCTCGAAGATTGTGCGCTCGCCCTCCTGAATCCACTGACCCATTGAGTGAAGGTCGGTTGTGAAGTCAACAGAAGCAGGGAATATACCCTTGTTCTCCTTGCCCTCGCTCTCGCCGTAGAGCTGCTTCCACCATTCAGAGGTGAAGTGGAGCTTTGGCTGGTAGTTTACGAGAATCTCAATCTTCTTGCCGTCGGCATAAAGAGCGTTACGTGTTGCCGCGTACATTGCTGCAATGTTCTCCTCGAACGGAACTTCGGGAGCGCAGTTCTTTTCCATGTCGCGTGCACCCTGTACAAGTGCCTCGATGTCGAAGCCTGCAACAGCGATTGGCAGCAAGCCTACCGGTGTGAGAACAGAGAAGCGTCCGCCAACGTTGTCGGGGATGATGAAGCTCTTGTAGCCCTCCTTGTCGGCAGTGATGCGTGCTGCACCCTTCACTGCATCGGTAATGGCAACGATAACCTTGCTTGCAGTCTCC
>CAZAIM010000092.1:0-9493 GCA_964485215.1 uncultured Bacteroidaceae bacterium
TAGTGACTGAGGAGTAGGAATGTACCTAAGATTTCTTATATCGAATTCACGTTATATTAGCGTACAAAAATAAATTTCAAACAGCTTCTTATACTGTAATTTTGTCATTATAGAAGTTTTTTTTACGAAAAGTCCTAAAAAATTTGTCATTTTAAAATTATAGCCATATCTTTGCACCGCAAAAATGTGATGGCGAGATAGCTCAGCTGGTTAGAGCGCATGATTCATAATCATGAGGTCCCCGGTTCAATCCCGGGTCTCGCTACAGAAGCGGAGAAAGTTTTAAAACTCTCTCCGTTTTTTGTTTTGCTTTCGTATAACTCGTTGGTATGTAGATAGATAATCCTTTATTTGACCTCTATTAAATTTTTTTTTAGAAATTCAAATAGCTATTATTTATAAAAAAAACGGCCCCTCTTCCCTGAGGAGTCGTTTATCTTTTTACAAAAACTGCAAGAATATTACTTTGCAGCTTCCTTTGCAGCCTTCTTGGCCTCCTTTACAGCTTTCTTCTCGGTTTTCTTTCTAGCCTTCTCTTTCTTAGCTGCATCCTTCTCGCTCAAAGCGGCCTTGCCGGGAGCAGCCTTAGGACCTGCCTCTCTTACGGCAGCCTTAGCAGGAGCACCCTTTACAGCAGCCTTAGGACCTGCTTCTCTAACTGCACCCTTAACTGCCTCTTTTGTTGCCTCTTTCTTGGCAGCAACCTCGCCGTTGTTTGCAACCTGAGCGTTTGCTGTAAAGCCCAGAGCAACGAACAACATCATTACAAAAAGTTTTGCTTTCATTGTTTAGAAATTTATGTTAATAAAAAAACGCTTTCAAAACGAGCCGCGAAATTACTATAAAATCTTAAAGTAGCCAAGAGATTTTCTTCTTTTTTACAAAATTGTTCTCATATCCATCTGAAAATGAGCATAAAAGCAGTTTTTTACCATAAATTAAGGAAAAAAACACAAATAAAGAAACTGTTTAAGAAGTTATTCGAATGTAAAAAAAATATCGAAACATATGACTTCTATAAGATAGAAATTCAGACAGTTTCTAAAAATGTGTCAAAGCTGAATAAAGTGATGTTGGAAATAAATTCGGAACAGTTTCTAATCTAAACAGCAGGCCAACCCTAAAAGTTAAAGCAGAATACTATTCAATAACAACAAGAAATGTAACTTTCTCGTCACTGTTCTGTGAGAGGTTGAGAGTGCCTCCATGAAGACGTACTATCTGCTTTGAAACCGCAAGTCCAATACCCGAGCCATCGTGTTTGGTTGTAAAGAATGGAGTGAATATATTCTCGGCAACGTCGGCTGGAATGGCACCGCCGCTGTTCGAAACCTCTATATGTACTTTCTCGTCGGGAGCGATATGTGAATGTAGTTCAATCCATTGCTCGCCACCGCGCAGAGTACAAGCTTCAATAGCGTTCTTGACAAGATTTACAATAACCTGCAGCAACTGCCCGTAGTCGGCATATATCATGGTATCTTCGGGTGTGACATTGATGATAATCTTTACATCCTCTTGCCTTGCGAGTGATGCAGCCTCGTTGAACATTTCCAGAAGATAGAAAGGAGCCTTGTTTGGGGGCGGAATACGTGTTACCGAGCGGAACGAATCGACAAACTTCAGAAGCCTGTCGCTTGTTGAGTGTATTGTCTCCAATCCTTGACGCTGCACATCGGCATTCTCTTTGTTGTGCAGCAGAGTATTGCTTATTGATGTTACAGGAGCAAGAGAATTCATAATCTCGTGAGTAAGTATCCTTGTCAGCTTCTCCCAGGCAAGCCCCTCTTGCGTGTCTAGTTCTTTGTTTATGTTCTCTATTGATATGACGCGTAGCCTGTTCCCGTCGTGCTTCATAAGTGAACAGTTGAGCAATAGATTTACACTGCCGGTTTCTGTAGTGATGCAAACACTCTTCTGTTCCATAGGTGCAATGCACTGCATTGTATCGGCAAGTTGCTGCGATAGCGGGCGTAGCCTGTCAATGTGGCTCAGCATGGGAATACCCAGCAAGGCCAATGCTTTGCTGTTGTGTTTCATAACCGTACCGTTCGCCGACAGAATTATTATGCCTATATTGGCACATTCCATAACTGACTCAAAGTATTTTTCTCTCTCGGCTCTCTTCATCTTAGCCTCATCGAGCAGTTCCTTTATGCGGTTAAGCGAATAGTTTGCCACAGCCAGTTCTGTGCGCCCGGGGTTGTCGACCAGACGGAAAGAATAATCATTGTTGCGTACTGATTCAAAAACAAAATCAAGATTCCTTACTATTCCCCTATAAACATTCAGCACTCTGTGCACAAGCAGTGCCGCAAGAATTATATCCAACAACAGAAAACCATAATGTCCGTTTGCAAGAAGCCACCCCGCAAGTGCGCTTGCCGCAACAAGAAGAGTGACAAGGGTTGAGAGACGGAAGATTGGCAGCCTGCGTTTTGTCATAGACCGTAACGTTTTATCTTGTTATATAATGTCTGCCTTGTTATGCCAAGACGCTGTGCAACCATAGTAAGATTTCCTCCGCACGACTCTATGGCATCGGCTATGGCAGTACGTTCCATCTCCTCAAGCGTTGAGGCCGCACGCTGCACGGTTCCTTGCGAAACATAAAGCTGAAGATGTTCGGGCAGTATTTCACCGCCATCGCACATTATTACCGCCTTCTCCATAATATTCTGTAGCTCGCGTATGTTGCCCTCGAATGGATGAGCCGAAAGTCTTGCTGCGGCTTGCTGAGAGATGGCTATAGTCTCCTTTTTGTATTTCTCGCAGTAATGGGCGAGGAATATTCCGGCAAGCGGAACAATGTCCACCGCGCGTTTTCTCAGCGGCGGCAGGTTTATGTGAATGGTGTTTATTCGATAGAGCAAGTCTTGTCTGAATTCTCCGCTATCAACCATAGCAAACAGGTCGCGGTTTGTTGCAGCTACAAGGCGTATATCTATTGTCTTTGGAGTGTTTCCTCCCAATGGAGTTACCATACGGTTCTGTAGCGCAACAAGCATTTTTGCCTGCAGATGCAGCGGTAGGTTTCCAATCTCATCCATAAACAAAGTTGAACCGTTTGCTGTAACCATTTTTCCGTCACGGTCGCTGTAGGCATCGGTAAAGGCACCCTTCTTGTGGCCGAACAGCTCGCTTTCGAACAGCTGCTCAGGTATAGCACCCATGTCAAGCGAAACCATCTCCTTGCCGCTGCGCGCCGACAGGCGGTGTATTTCCCGTGCCAGAAGTTCCTTTCCTGTACCGTTCTCACCGGTAATGAGAATATTTGCATCGGTTGTAGCCACACGTTCCACTACGGTGCGTATATGAGCCATCTCGGGACTTGTACCCCAGAACATAGGAATCTCCTTGCGCACAGGCGCGGCTTTTCTGTTTCCCTTTTCCTTTGTGCTGTCAAGAGCGGAAATAAGTGTTTCCATCAGCTTGTCGTTGTTCCATGGCTTTACCACGAAATCGAATGCGCCGTGCTTCATAGCCTTTACGGCAAGGTCTATATCGGCATATGCAGTGAACAGCACGACCTTCACCTGTGGAAATTTAACATTCACTTCCTTGAGCCAGTAGATACCCTCGTTTCCGCTGTTTATGCCTGCATTGAAGTTCATGTCGAGCAACAGCACATTGGGCTGTTCGGCTGCAATGGTCGGAAGAAGCGTTACAGGTGAAGAGAGTGTAACCACCTTCACGAAAAACCTGTCGGCAAGCAGCTTGACAGCCGACAGTATATTCCTGTTGTCATCAACTATAAGTAATGTTCCTCTCTTTGCCATAATAACAGTTTCTAATGCGAAGTTAACAATAATAATCGGTAATTCTTAGAAGTTGTTTAAATTTATCTCCTTACTTTGCGAACATCGGCTGTGCCCGACATGGCAATCTTGCTGGTTTTTAGTTGCTTTTTACCACATCGGCAGGGTTCTCTGTTGCCGCCTTCCATGAACGAATGGTAACCAGCAGCACGGTTACTGCAGCAACAGCAGCAAACACTGCAAGCGGCAGCCACAAGGAGAGTTCAATACGGTTAACGAACCCTTCGAGCCAGTTACCGGCAATAATCCATGCAACAGGCGCTGCAACAGCAAAGCACACACCCACAACAAGCAGATAACGCCTGTTGAACATTGCAACAATGCTTCCCGATGACGCGCCGTACACCTTGCGGACTGCAATCTCCGAGCGGCGGTGCTGGGTTTCGAAGAGCACAATGCCGAACACACCCATCAATGATATCACAACGGCAATGAGCGCAAAAAGAGAAATCATTACAGTCTGCTTCTTTGTGTCACCATAAACCTTTGCAATGGCATCATTCACAAATTCAATCTCGGGTTCACCGCAGTTGGGCTCAATATTCTTGGCAGCCAGCCTTATATCATTGCACACAGCCTCAACATCTACATTCCTGCTCAAACGCACATAATATGTGCCGTTAACATAATTGTGATTACCGAGAAGCAAAGTATTCTCGTTAGGGCTATTGGCACCCATAAGATTTATATGCGGTATTATACCGACAATGTCCATACCATTCCATTTGTCCCCGACACCAAGTCCTGTAGCCTCGGCCGTATAATCGGTTATCAGATAGCCGTTCCTCTCCTTGGTTATTCCCTCTCCTGCAATAACCGGGACACCGAACACATCGGTAAAATTATATCTTACGAACCATATATTCATACTGACCTCAACATCATTTATCGTACGGACCTGCCCCGAGTGACAGTTTCCAAAAAGCGGATGAACCGATGATGTCACTGCGGCAACACTCGGGATTTTCTCAAGTTCTTCTATAAAAAGTCCTTCCTTGGACGAAAGGTCATAACAGTTTACCTCAAGGATATTCTCGCGCTCTATGCCCACATTGTAGCGAATCATGTGACTGTACTGCAATGAGAATACAAGTGCAAGCACCATAAGTACCATAGATACTATGAACTGCAACGACACAAGACCCGAACGCAATACACGTCCCGCCTTTGACGAAGCAAAACCGCCCTTTACAGCCAGCGAGGCATTGAAGCCTGTAATGTAGAATGCCGGGTACACAGCCGCAACGAGCGCTATTCCCACAGCGATGGCAAGCACGACAGCGAGCGTTGCAATATTCTCCCCGATAGAAAGCGGGCAACTTATATATTCGTTAATAAAGCCCCCGTCAAGAAGCGATACCATGTAAAGCGCAATAGCCAATGCTATAAGAACCAAGCCCACAGCCTCAAAGAAGAAGTTCATGCGCAGCGTCCCCTGACCTGCACCGAACACCTTGCAGATGTTGACAGTGCGTATGCGCACAGGCACAAGCGCCATAAAAAAGTTTACAAAGTTTATGAACGCCACAACAACAATCACAAGTGCAATGGCAAGCAGGGTCATAGTTGTACCCCAAGAACCGTTAGGATACATCTCAAACTCCGTTGTAAAGTAGAATTCATCCATTGGGATGAGTTTGACAGGCATATTGAAACGCTCTGCCCTCTCCTTCTCGGTCATGTCCGGTTCTTCTCCTGTCGCTGCCACATATTCGGCAAAACGCCTCTCATTGAACTCAAGAAATTTCTTGCTCCATAGTTCCACATACTCTTTGGGGTCGGCCCCTTCATGCAGTTTTACAAATACCGAATAGTTCCAATTGCTGTTATCCATACCATGCTCGCGGTTGTCATTGCGGAACACATGGCGCCCACCAAGGATGGTATTCATATCAAAATCCTTGAATATGCCAACGACGGCAAGCGGGGTTTCGGGTTTCATATTGCCCGTTTCGGTATATATCACATCCCCTACATTAATGCCCATGACCTTTGCCGCACTCTCCGACACCACAGCCGCATTCATACGTTTGAAATCATCGGCATTGCCCACAAGCAGTTCAAAGGAGAAGACGTCCAATATCGGAGCATTACAACACGATACAAAATATTCAAATTTTTTAGCCTCTCCATCACCATAGGCCCACACTGCATGGTCACTTATATTCAGGGAGGCAATAGTCTCCACAGTCGGCAATGCCTCGGCAGTCTCATAAGAGACCGGATTCGGCACAATCTCGCCCCAACCTCCAAAAAATTCATAATAGGGCGAGAGCATATACACCCGCTCTTTATCCTTTATTGAATTGTTGAATGTAAAGGAACTGTACACCTGCGCCATTATTATGTAGAATGCAGCAAAGGCTATTGCAAGGCCGGCAATATTAAGCAACGATGCAATCTTGTACCTTTTTAGTGTAGTTATAAAGTTGTTTAATGCTATTTTCATAATAGATTGTTATTTTTTTTTGAGATGTCCCGCATACGCCCGACATGACAGGCCTATATTCAATTGTTCTTTTTTATTGTCTCTGCCGGGTTGGCATTGGCTGCACGCCACGTGAGCAGCAGCTGCACTGCATAGACAAGAGCAATGACAGCCGATACACCGGCAATATACAGCCACACCGGGACAGTGCAACGCATATGAGATAATGTGGAGAGATAGTTGCTGCTTCCCCACAGAGCTAAAGCGACACCGCAGACAACGGCCGGAAGCACCACTCGCAGCAACCTTGTTCCCAGAACCACAAGCACCTCGGCTGTTGACGCACCACACACCTTGCGCACTGCAATCTCCTTACGGCGACGCGCCATCTCCCCTTGCAAGTAACCGCACAATCCTATAAACGAGATTACAAGTACCACCAACGCGACAACAAGCATACCGTTCCGCATCTGCCTTACGTTTGCAAACACAAAATCTATCCAGTCGCCATAATACAATAGCGAATATGTGGAATTTCTGTCGCATATCGAAGCCAACGTCCTGTCAAGTTCCTGTATGTTTCCGCTATTTAGCTCGTTCAAGAGTACATTGTACAGTACGACATTCTTGTAATCATCGGGTGCATTCTCGCCTACAAGGTACTTTGCATAGGAAAGAGGATGCAGTACAAGCGGCTCTGTCACTCCGGTGCTCATCATGCGGTAATCGGTAATTACTCCAACAATCTCAAACGGAACCATAGAACTGTCATAGATGATTTTGCCTATTGGGGAATCGTTCCATCCACGCATCTCTACATACTTCTCGTTTACTATAACCTTGTTGGCGGCATCGTCGGGGAGGAAGTTGCGGCCGTTCACAATATTCATCTGCATGGTAGGAATGTAGTTGTGGTCGGCAATTTCCCAGCGGCACGAAAAGAGCAGGTTCCCTTGTTCATCGACACAGGGCATACCCGAATATCCTGATAGTGGCGATGACGTAGACATTGCAGCATTCTCAACAAACGGTAGGGTTCGCAGCTTGTCTGCTACCAGTCCGGCATCATTAATCCTTACTGACAGTTCGGCAGACATCAGCCGGTCAAATCTGTAGCCATAATCGGAATTCGCCAAGTGTGATACCTGTCTGTTGCTTACGAGCAGGAAAAGAACAGCTGCAACGGTCGCTGAAATCTGCAGGAAAAGAAGAAACTTCTTCCACCACGCTCTGTTGTCGCCGCCCCTGCGGAACGCATAGTTTATGTTAACGGCCGAAAACAGAGCCGACGGAAGGATACTTGCCACAAGAAAGCCGGCAAGGCAGACAAGAGCTGGTACCCAGATGCGTTCGAAGGCAAAGAGGTCGCTTACCGTGTAGCCAAGCAGATTGTGAATCTCATTGTGCAGGGAAGCTATAATTGCAACGGCAAGAAGTGTAGCTGCTGCAAACAGTATCAGTGTCTCAGAAAGCAGCATGCAGAATATGCCTCTGCGCGAAGCACCGTTGCATTTGAGCGTTGCAATAGTGCGGCTACGCTCGGCAAGCGAGGAAATTGTCAGCAGCACATAGTTTAGACAAGCAACAACAAGAGCTACCAGGGCTATTGCCGAATAAACAAACTGCATTTGCTGCACATCGTTTGCCACATAGGTAGTCGATGTCAGCGGAACAAAGTGGAATGTCATCTGCCACTCCTTGCAGTACTCCTTCAGCCCATGCTTCTCGATGAATGCAGGCATAAGAGCCTCAACCTCTGATATATCGACCCCTTCGCGCAGTTTAATGAATGTACTGTAACTGTCTCCCCCGGTCCAAACCTCATTATCCTTGTCGTATGGCAGGTGCTCGAGAATATCAAAATCTCCAATGGACTGGTTCACAGGCGGAGTTTCAAAGACACCGGCAACTACCATCAGGCCAAGTTTCTTTCCCAGCGGGTCATCATTGCCAAATTCTTTTTTGGCCAGCCGTTCCGAAATCATAATCTCACCGGCGGCCGCACCCTCTGCACTGAGGATTCTCTCGGCATTGCCACTGATAACCCCAAAATCGAGGACATTGAAAAGAGTGCTATTGGTTTGTAACGCTTTGGCTTCCCGAATGTCACCGGTTACGCCAAACAGCTTCGTCACTTCTATAAAGTGGGCAGCCGCCTCTATTTGGGGAATATCAGCAACAAGATTAGGTGCAAACGGCATTACCTGCTTTTCGGCCATTCCACCAATTTTCGGAGAATTTCTCCATACCTGGTAGACACGTTCCTTGTCGGGGAAGAAACTGTTGAACGAAAGGTTAAGCCCTACGTATGAGAATACAAGAAGAGCTATAATCATACCCAATGCAAGTGACAGCATCCTTGTAAAGGAGTTGCCGCGCTTCTTAAGCAGGTAACGTAAGGAATAAATGAGTGTTTGCATAAAAGTTCAGTTCAATTCGGATTTTTAAAATCCGGCGATATAAATTCAAGCAGTTTCTTATAATTTATTTGCTACATCAGTTACAATCTTGCCATCGAACAGGCAAATGGTGCGCGAAGCATATTGTGCATCGTGCTGCGAGTGGGTAACCATGATGATTGTTGTTCCTTCGCGGTTAAGCTCCTGAAGAAGCAGCATAACTTCCTGTCCGTTCTTTGAATCGAGGTTACCGGTAGGCTCATCGGCAAGGACAAGCTTAGGGTTAGAAACAACTGCACGAGCTATTGCCACACGCTGCTGCTGACCACCCGATAGTTGCTGAGGATAGTGTCCGGAGCGGTGCGAAATGTTCATGCGCTCAAGAATCTCATTGACACGCTTCTTGCGTTCCGATGGCTTCACACCCATATATACAAGCGGCAGTTCCACATTCTCGAATACTGTCATCTCGTCAATGAGGTTGAACGACTGGAATACGAAACCGAGATTGCCTTTGCGGAACTGAGTACGCTCTCTCTCACGCAAATTGCCTACCTCCTTATCAAGCAGGGTGTATTTTCCGTCAGTAGGGTTGTCGAGCAGGCCAAGGATATTAAGCAGGGTTGACTTACCGCAGCCCGAAGGACCCATTACGGCTACAAATTCGCCCTCCTTTACTTCAAATGAAACACCGTTAAGAGCAATTGTCTCAATCTCTTCTGTAAAGAAACTCTTCTTCAAATTTTCTACTTTAAGCATAATTGTATTTTTTTATTCGGTTAATATTTAGAAACTGTTTGAATTTTTATAAAAATAATTTCTTATAGAAACCGTATGTTTCGCCATTT
>CAZAIM010000093.1:0-9473 GCA_964485215.1 uncultured Bacteroidaceae bacterium
CCTTTATTATTATTGTATTCTCCTCATCGGGGCAGACCTCGGATTTTACAAGCCTCTTGTCTATGCTTGGCATATAATTCATAATGAATGTCGAAGTCACAAGACAATATCCTGTAAAAGCATTGACATCGAAACGGCAGGCTTTTTTCAGGATAATGTCGGCATCTGTACCGTAAAGATTCCACTGGACATCGTCGGGAACAATCAGATGCAGGCGGAAACCTATTGAATCGTAGACACCGATATTGCTATGGTAGCCACGGACTCGGACGTTCCCGACACGCTCGCCGGCCTTAATGGTAACAGTGTTCGACTCGAGAGAATAGTGCTTCTCCTCGATTGCATTGCTAAAGGCATCGATAATTTCCACAGCAACGGTTCTGTCATAGCCGCAAGCCTCCGTTGCCACAACCGGAACATTGTGATACTCCTCATCGTCGACCACAGGCAACACATATAGCGTGTCTGAAAAGAGTATATATTCAGGACCGTCATATGTGGTATATGCAGTATCGCCGCAGCCAGTAAGACCGGCAGCTATGGCAACAAACAGAGTTGCGCCTGCAATAGCCTTGGAGAAGAACCTCCTTAAAGGATTGTATATAGTCATAATTTTCATATATCGTTGTTATCTGTTACTCTCGTTAGGTTCAATATCGGCTCCCGGTGACTCAATTTCGTGCTGCGGAATGGGCCACACGAACAAGGGGTGACCGGCTGCAATTTTCAGACTGCTGCCATTCTGAAGAGACTGGTCCTGAGGTGTACGTTCGAACCCTTTGCCCCAACGTTTAAGGTCTTGCAGACGGAAGCCCTCCATATACAGTTCCCTGACACGCTCCTTCTCTATAATATCCATTGCATTGCCGGCATTCAACGGTGTACCGCTATTGGACGAATAGCGCGCCGACATAAGAGCCGACAGGTCTTTACTTGCCTTGCTGTAGTCGGGTGTCTCGAGCTGACAATATGCCTCGGCGCGTATCAGGTACTGCTCCGACAAGCGGAACACCTTAGGCATTGAGGTATTAAGCAGCTGCGCCTCGCTGTAAAGGTTCTGGTTACCCCAATACTTGAACAGCAACGGCCACACAAGGCCATGGCTATAGCCGGTCTGTGTCTCATAGAAGAATGCAGCATAGCGTTTGTCATTGGAGCCGTAAAGGTCAAGCACCCATTTTGCAGGCACATAGTCGGGCTTAAATGACGAATAGTCATAGTTGAAGAACACTGTTCCAAGTGCTGCACCGTATGAAGTAGAGGTAAAGCCAACCTTCCAGATAATCTCGGTAGAGAGGTCATACTGCCACATGTAGTCGTAGTAGCTCATACCTGCGGAATATTCCGCATTGACACTCGAAAGGAAATACATATTGCTGTCGATTATCTTCGAAGAGTACTCTATCGCCTCCTTATAGTTGCGCATATAAAGAGCCACACGTGCACGGAGGGCATAAACGGTATACTCATTGAAGTAAACCGAATTGTTGTACAGATAGCCATCTATCGCAGGGTCATAGTCCTCGGGAAGCTTCAGCAGTTTCTCAGCCTTGTCAAGGTCGCTGAGAACCAGCCGGTACGAATCATAGAGTGAAGCACGCCTTATTGGCTCCGCCTCATAATATTTTGTCTTGAGCACAACGCCAAGTTCATTCTTGGCCTCCTCATCGCCCTTATAATCGACACAATAGAGCTTTATCAGTTCGCTGTAGGCCAAGGCACGTGCAAAATATGCCTCTCCGCAATATGTCTCCAAACGGTCAAGTTCCGTGTCATCGGTCAGCGTGGGCTTCAGTTTCTCAGCATTGTCGAGCAGGAAGTTGCAGTTTCCTATGAGCGAATAAAGAGAACCATAGACCGCTTCAACCTGAGGGTTTGTAGCAAGAATCTCCCAACGCCATATATCACCGAAGGTATTCGTATATCCATTCACAGCGTATGCCATATCGCACTGGATATCGGGCAGCAATGTCAGATAGCCACTGTACAACGCACTGCTAAGGAATGAGGAATAGATACCCACAACCGCCTGGTCGGCCTCATCGACAGTTGTTATCGCCGAATCCTCGGCAACAGCATTCTCGGGAAACTTGTCAAGGCAGGAAACCGGCACAACTGCCAATATTGCCAATAGAATATATGTAATCGTCTTCTTCATCATATCTCCAAAAATTAGAATGTAACCTCAAGACCGAGTGTATATTGGCGCGACATAGGATACTGAGCCTTGTATACATTGCTCGACGATTCAGGGTCAAGGCCGCTGAACCTTGTCCATGTCAACAGGTTCTGCGCCTGCACATAGATACGCGCCCGGCTGATAAACCCGGTCTTGCCAAGCAGGGCACGAGGGAAATCATAGCTAAGCATAACATTCTTGAGACGCAGGAACGAAGCATCCTCGAGAAAACGTGAATCCATCTGAGGAGTAACGCCATAGCGAGGAATGTCGGTTACATCGCCCGGCTGCTTCCAGCGGTCATACAGCATACGCTTCGACTGGTTATAGGCCGAATAGAGACCATTACTCTCTTCAAAGAAACGGTCATTGTTAAACATCCAGCGGTCGCTGACCCAACTGAAACTGGCTGTAAAGGTAACACCTTTATAGCTCAGCGAAGTTCCGAAGCCTCCTTGCCAAGGAGCGTTATAGTTCTTGCCAACCATCACCTTGTCCTCTTCACTGAACACATTGGTTATGTTGCCATCCTTGTCATACCATAGAGCATCTCCATTTGCAGGGTTCACGCCGGCATACCTATTTATGTAGAACTCGCCGATAGAGTGACCCACCACAAGCTTTGTTGACGTATTGGACATCTCGTACTCATCGAGCCCATTGTAAAGCTCGGTTATCTCATTGTGATTATAGCTCGCGTTGGCATTCACATTCCAGACAAAATCCTTTGTGCGGACAACGTCGGCAGCCAATGATATCTCAGCACCCATGTTAACCATAGCACCCACATTGTCCCAACGTGTACCGAAACCGTTGTTGACATATGACTGCGGTACAAGCATAAGCATATTTGTCGTTTTCTTGTGATAAAGCTCAATGTCGGCATTCACACGACCGAAGAAACCGAAGTGGAAAGCTATATTCGATGTCCACAACTGCTCCCAGCTCAATTTCTCGTTTCCTTGAGTAACAGGCGCAATACCTGCGGTTCCCATATAATTTGAACCGCTGCCCACAAGAGCAAGATGATCGTAATCGGGAATGGAAGAGTTGCCCGAAGTACCGGTACTGACAGCTATCTGTGCATTAGTAAGCCACCTGTATGGTTGCATAAACTTCTCCTTGCGCATGTCCCACATAAAGCCAAGAGACCAGAATGTAGCCCAGCGGCCATCCTTTCCGAAACGCGAAGAGGCATCGCTACGGACTGAGAAATCGGCATAATATCGTTCAAGGTAGTTGTACTCGCCACGCGCAAAGAACGACAGGAAAGCATGGCTCGAGTAAGAGTTTGCCCATGACGATGCCCTTGTTCCCGATGAAAGCAACGTGAAAGCATCATTGTTCTGTCCTCGTGTCACAACCTGGAAGCCCTCAGAACGGTAATCTACTCCCTCCTGGCCTAACATCACATTGAACTTATGGCGATGCTGTATGTCGAACTTATAGTTGATTGTATTTGTTACCGTAAGATTGACGGTTGTATAAGAGCTTCGGCCGGCAGTTCCCACCCCATTGTTGCCAACGAAGCTCGGATAGGACTTCATGTCGGCAGTCGAGTGCGAGTAGTCCAGACCAAACTGTGTACGGAAGGTAAGATTCTTTATCGGGGTTATCTCGGCATACAAGACACTCAAGGCCTTGTACTTCTTGTTGTCGAGAGGATTGTTGGCCATCCACTCCAAAGGGTTATACGATGTTCCGTTCCAACTGCCATCCTTCGATGAAGCCAGCGAACCATCCTTCTTGTAAGGATTCCAATAGGGCAACATGAAACGGCACGCAGAGATAGGAGTATACAAAGCATACTCACCGTCGTCGGCCTGCTGCACCTCCTCATAGGTAAACATAGTATTTGTACCCATTTTGAGCCATGGAGCCACTTTGACATCTACATTGGCACGCATATTGTAACGTGCGAATGCAGAGCCCTGGGCAATACCCTCCTGGTCATAGAAACCTCCCGACACAAAGTAATTCATCTTGTCGGTTGCATGGCTCACTGCCAAGTCATAGCTCTGCAGTTTTGCCTTATCATTGAAAACCACGTCGAGCCAGTTTATGTCAGTCTTCGCAAGAAGAGCGTAATCCTGCCCCCGGTCAAGACCAATTTCCTTCTCGAACTGAATCCTCTCGGCAGTATTCATCAAATCCCAGTCACCGTGAGCCAGATTCGAGTATCCCAACTGGGTTCGTAATGTAACATCAACCTTCTCGGTAGAGGTGCCGCGCTTTGTCGTAATGACTACCACGCCATTGGCCGCACGAGCACCATAAATAGAAGTGGACGAGGCATCCTTCAGTACATTTATCGACTCTATGTCACCTGGGTTTATCGTATTGAAGTCGGCACTTGTAATGGGCACACCATCGAGAATGAAAAGCGGCGATGTTCCCGAATTTATAGAGTTTGTTCCACGTATCTGAAAAACCGCCGGTTTGCTAGGCTCACCGGAATTCGAGATAACCGTCATACCTGGAGTGATACCCTGCAATGCCTGGTCAAAACCCACAGCAGGCACATTCTCAAGTTTTTCCGATTTTACTGTAGATACAGAACCGGCAATGGTTCCTTTCTTGCGCACACCATATGCAACCACCACAACCTCATCCATTGCAATCTGTTCGGGCTCCATTACCACATTCAGGACTTTAGTTCCCTCCTTTACAATATGCCCCTGGGATGTATAGCCCACGTATGTAAAGAGCAGTTCAGCCTCACTTGCACCCTTGACCTCAATCTCATAGTTTCCGTCAAAATCGGTGACTACGCCGTTTGATGTCCCTTTCTGCAACACGGTCAGAGCAATCATCCCCTCGCCGTCTTCCGAAGAGGTCACCCTACCCTTCACTCTAAAAGACTGCGCATAGGCAGACTGGGCCATAAACGAACAGAGAATGACAAACAGCAAAATTACTCTATTCCTCATTATCATAATAAGTTGTTTTTATCATAAAAAGAGAGGCCACATATACCGGCAAAAGCCTTGTGGCACACCATCGTAAATATTTTCCTCTCAGAAAATTCCTGCAAATATAAGTATTTCGAGCGGTTCAATTATAATAAAATATACAATTTTCAACAAAATTCACCTAAAAACAGGCAGAAAACGTACAATAACTGCCGTTTCCGATATGCCAGATGACAAGAAGAGGGTGACCCAAAAGTCATCCTCTTCTTGTCGGGGCGAGGTTGAATAAATAGTACTTTTTTAGCCAGCCCCTTGTATAATCGTTGTCACACGCTCAAAGCATTGCATTCACCTCGGCAACATACTGCAACACCTCATCCCTGCCAAGCCCGGTGTTAGAGGAAGTGACAAAGACCGGAGGCAGTTCCTCCCAATCCTCAAGCAAGCGTTTCTTGTACGCAGCAATATTACTCCCAAGAACAGTCTTTGCCAATTTGTCGGCCTTTGTGAATATTATTGAGAACGGCACCCCATTCTCTCCCAGCCACTCGAAAAATTCCAGGTCTATTTTCTGTGGCTCATGCCGGCAGTCTATAAGCACAAAAAGGAGCGTCATCTGCTCACGCGCAAGCACATAACTCGAAATAATCTCCTGAAGCTTGTCATTCTGGCTCTTGCTCCTCTTGGCATATCCATACCCGGGAAGGTCTACCAGATACCACTCATCATTAATCAAAAAATGATTTATAAGTAAGGTTTTTCCAGGAGTTGCCGATGTCATTGCCAGTTTCTTCTGCCCTGTAAGCATATTTATAAGGCTCGACTTGCCAACATTTGAACGCCCAATAAAAGCATACTCCGGCCTGCCGTCCTGAGGACATTTGCGTACATCGCTGTTGCTTATGACAAACTTTGCACTCCTAATTACAGAATTACTCATTTCCAATACTCTTTTGGTTGCGAAGATACAAAGAGAATCAAAAAAAAACAAATCCTGGATACATAAGGATAAAGATATAAATAATATGAACAGTCCACTTGCAAAAGCCTCCAATAAACTCTGGATGGAAGAAACTGGTGGCAAAGAAGTTTGCCCCTTTCTTTTACAGCAACCTCACGCCAATTATTATAAAAATAATGATGGTGTGCCATAATTTGCATTCTGACACACCATCATATACCAAGCGTCCCGAACTCCTTAACGCTCAATTATTGAGCCATCGGGCGACACAAAGATAATCATTTCAACCTTACCCTTGTCTATTTCTATCTCATAGTAGTTCCTCGAAGCTGTCTCAACAAAGTCGGCATCGTCTATTATAAAGTCGGGATAGGCAACAGCAACAGCATCCTTCACAACAGCAGGAAGGTCCTGCAGGCGTACATCCCAAGAGGTATATACCCACTCGTTACCGTAGCTGAAGTACACGTCCTTCACAAGCGAATCGTGCAGTATCTCAACCTCAATCAAGCCATCGTCACTATATTCCGCGTGCCTAATTTTTGCACCGCTGTAACGGTTTTCCACAAACTGCACTACACTATTGTCCAAGGCAATGCTTTTGTCATCATCGTCGTTGCAAGCAACCAAGGCAAACAGCGACAGTAAAAAAAATGGAATCAGTCTTTTCATAATTGTTTTTTCTTTTAATTCTTAGTTGTTAAATATGCCGGAAGTATCAATCGTCAATGTCCATTATCCTGAAGTCCTTGTTGAACGTAAGTTCAAGACGGTTCGAGAGCTTCACTTCAAACTTGTTGCGGTCGCGCTCTATCTTCAGCACCTTCTCGCCAGGATAGTTCGCATTAATGTACTCCTTTATTGGATTGGGAACGATTGCTGAAGGAACCTGTCCATAACGGCAGTCAACCTCTTCCCATGCACCCTCGCTCGAAAACTCAAGCTTTGTTCCGTCGGTGAGCATTACCTCATACGAACGGCTCATAAAGTCGCGTTCCTGCTTGGCATAGGAGAGTTTTACACCATCGAAATGCTGGTTCAGGAATTGCTGCGCCTGGGCAGGCAACTCATTCTTTCCAATCACCTTGTCGCTGCTCGCAAATACAGCAGAAGCACCAAATACAAAAATAGCAATGATAGCAAACAGAATCTTTTTCATAATCTTCTTTTTTCAAAATTAATAATATAATAAACATCGTAACCGTGCATTAAGTTCTTGAGGCACGACCGGCAACAAGAGCATGTTCCGCACTGATTACGATGCAAAGATTAAATACGATTCTGAAAAGAAGTTGAAATAATTCGCTTTTTTTGAAGAAAACAGAAAAAAAGCGGAATACCGTGCTACAGACCGGCAGAAGAGCGGTTAGCAAGGAATTTTTTGTACATCCACGATGTCAGGCAATAGAACAGCACTCCCGATATGAGGCCACCAATGGCATCGACAAGGTAGTGCGCCTTTATATATACCGTAGCACAGCACAGAAGTACAAAAACCGGGAAAAGCATGGCAAAAAGCAGTTTCTTCGCTCTGTAGGAAAGTATCATAAGAATTACAGAGACACCGATGTGGGAACTCGGAAAAGCAGCCGTCGGACGCTCACCGGTACTCTGCGCCATACACACAAGATTAGTAAACAGCCCACCCTTGCCTTCCTGAGCTATCGTAATCTCAGGATTCTCGTTAAAATAGTTTCCTATCTCGGTATAACAGCCATTCATTGCAGCCTCCTCGCCTATTACAGGGAAGTAGAACTGCGGGCCAGCAACCGGCACAAACATATATATGAAATAATAAAGGAAGAACGAGCATAATATAATAAATGTACAACGTTCGACCTCCTTCGGACGGAAGAAGAAATAGTATATCGACACACAGCCTATCATAGGATAGTAGAGCCAGTATCCCAGATTGAATGCCTCTCGCCAGAAGTCACTGCTCAGCAACTGTTCAAAGACCAATGCCGGCTGACAGCCGAAAATATCGAATTCCATTGACGCAAACACATGGTCAAGATTGGCAAATATACGGTTAAACTCAAATGTTTCGGGATACCAGTAGCTCAGCAAAGCCATTTGCCCCAATATTCTAAGGAACTGAGTTGCCCTTGAAGGATATTTTGTATATACGAATATCAGCACAAACGTACCTATTGCAATAAAAAACCGGCAGAGCAGCATACTCTGCGGCGATTGCAGGCTACCGTAGAATACAATAACCAGAATCGTTGTCAACAAGTTATACAGCAAGTTGAGTTTCTCTACTGCAAGGAATTTTCTCTCCTGTTCCTGACGTTTAAAAAAATCTATAGCCATTTTTCCTGTTTATACCATTTTACAGTCTCAGCAGTGCCGGCTTCAAGCGGATAGTCTATGGAGAAATCCAGTTCCTCCTCTACCGGACGTGTGTCACAAAGCCAGTTTCTCTGCTTCATTATCTTATATTTGTCACTGTTGAGCGTGCTCGGCCTCCCAGTTATATGCGATACCCATTCGGCACACGAAGATATGACCTTCAGCAACCATATCGGAGCCTTTATATGCAATACACGCTTTATTCCAAGTTCTTTCTGTATGTAATCGCTGAACGCACGGCTATTGTAGCCACGCGGTTCACTTATGAAATAGCAACGGTTCGTTACAGACTTCTCCATTGCAAGATATATTGCCTTTACAAGATCCTTCACATATATGAAGGTTATTACCTGTGGCCTGTACCCTACTGCAAAATCAATATGTTTCTTTATGCTGACAGCCATCTGATAATAGTCGCGCTCACGCGGGCCATAAACTCCTGTAGGACGCAATATTATATATGGGAAGCCCGCATTCTCTATTATATACTTCTCGGCAAGCAGTTTGCTCTTGCCATAATAGGTATTCGGAGAAGGCACGTCACCATCTGTTATAGACCGGTAAGGTTCCCTCTCACATACAGGGCCAAAAACACTCAACGAGCTAAGATATATGAATTTACGCGGCTGCATACCCAACTCATTCAGCGCATCCACAAAATTGCGTGTACCCTCGAAGTTTACTCTGAAGAAATCCTTCTTATCGAGGCACTTGGTTACACCGGCCGCGTGTATTATATAATCCCAGCCGCCTTTGCTTTTCCTGAAGGAGAGCAGCTGCCCGCGCAATCTTTCGGGCGATGAGTAATCGAGTTCAATAAAATTGATTCGCTCATCTCCGAGAAAACGTCTGCTGCTGCGGCTACGCACACCGGCCCAAACCTCATAACCCTTCTCAAGTCCCTTTTCGACCAGGAAGCTGCCAATAAAGCCACTTGCACCTGTCACCAATATTCTTGCAGGAATATCATTCTGTGTACAACTCATTCAAAAGCCATTTCTTGCAATCCTCTGCAAAGATACAACAAAGAAACGAAAGTGAGTGCGAAACGGGGAAAGAATGTTGT
>CAZAIM010000094.1:0-9272 GCA_964485215.1 uncultured Bacteroidaceae bacterium
ACTCCCGACAGGACTGTCGGCAACTGTGACATTGAACGGTCATAGTTGTCGCGGAAATAGTGGGCTAGAAAGAAATGCTTGTTCTCGTCGTAGTCGGTTATCTCTATTTCGTATGTAGTGAGCTGCGTTCCGCCTTTGGAATTTACCACCGTGCTGTTCGATGTCTTCTGTGAAACGACAGTCTGCAACGAAAGCTTGCCGAACTGCAGGTCGGCCCTTACACCGAAGAGAGCCGATGCTCCCTTGATGAGGCTTGAGTTTGTGGGGAACGATACATTGCCGGCTTCGAGCAGCTTTATGACCTCGTCCTCTTTTCCTTCGTACTTCAGGTTTATCTTCTTGGCATCGTAGCTGAATGTGGCTTCCGTGTTGTAGTTAAAGTCCATATTCATTTTGTCGCCTACGCTGCCTCGTACGTTAAGGTTGATTTTCTCGTCGAAATCGAAACTGTTGGTGTTGCGGCTGCGTGAGGGCAATGAGGGGTTGTCAATGGACTGCAGCGAGTATCCTATCTTTATCTCGGCGTTTCCCTGTGTCTTTATGCGTACACCGCCTGGACCGAAAATCTTTTCAGCCGGTCCCAGGTCGAAATGCATGTCGGTGAAGTCGAACTTGTTCTTCTCCTTGGAGTTTTTCCAATCTTCATCGCCCTTTTTGCGGAAGAAGAGCTGCATGGACTGTCTCTCTTTCCATTTCCGGTACTCTGCAGGGCTGAGCAGAATCGGTGTCCCGAGCCAGCTGTTGCCGCCAAGGGTTGTAGAAATATAGTAACAACTGTCCTTTTCGTTGTATATGGTATCGGTCTTAATGTTTGTCGGGTTACGCAGGTCTAACGGCCGCTGCTGCATGTCCTCAATGGTTGCAGGTGCGGTGTCGCTTACCGGAAACCGTGCCTTTAGGGTATCCTTGCCGGCATCGGACGTGAGCCTTGCCCTGTTACGTTCCCTGATGGCTTTTCTAACCGAGTCACTGCGTACGTTCCCCTGCGCAAATATTCCGATAGTTGCGAAAAGGGTAAGGACAAATATAAGCGTACGTCGTGTCATCAGTGCAGTGGTGGTATTGCTTAAAGTAGTTTAAGTGCCTGTTTGATAATGAGTTCAACTGTTGCGGAAGGGTCGCTCTTTATTACCGACTGCACAGCCTTGTTTGCTGCCGACGACGGGAAACCAAGCATTATGAGTGCCGACACTGCGCTCTCGGCCGCATCGTTGTCTACCGTCTGTGCCGCAGCCGATGTTGCAAGCTCATTGCCGCCTATTCCCTTTATCTTGTCTTTAAGGTCTACAATAAGACGCTGTGCGGTCTTCAGCCCTATTCCTTTCACGCTTTTTATAAGAACCTCGTTGCCGGTTGCTATTGCCTCGCAGAGCTCGTTGACCGTGAAGGCTGAAAGTATGGTGCGTGCTGTGTTGCCGCCTATTCCGGAAACCGAAATGAGCAGCAGGAAGAGCTCGCGCTCCTGCTTGTTGCAGAATCCGTACAGCTGGTGTGTGTCCTCGCGGATAACCTCATAGATGTATAGCTTGGCCTCTTTTTTGCCTTGCAGTGCGCTGTATGTGTTTAGTGTTATGTTTGTCTCGTAGCCCACACCGCAGCATTCCACTATGGCTGTAGCCGGTGTGAGTTCAGCTATTTCTCCTCTAAGATATTCAATCATAGTAACCGTTGTTGATTTTTTTATAAACGTGCGGACGTGGTGTTTATTGTATCTTCCGCTCCCGATGAAGCAGTTTCCCGGGCTCCATCCTTGCTTCTCTCTATTTTCAGAACCTGGTTGCAATGTTGTATTACTGCCGGTCGGTGTGTCACGAATATAAGTGTCTTGCCTATCTGGCTCCGGGTAAGCCGGCGGAGCATCTCCTGCTCTGTCTCCTCGTCGAGAGCCGATGTCACTTCGTCAAGAATGAGAATGCTGCCAGGCCGCAATATTGAGCGTGCGACTGCTATACGTTGTGCCTGTCCTTCGCTAAGGCCGCCGCCACGTTCGGTGACAAGGCTGTCAATGCCTTCGGGCAGTTCAAATACGTAATCGGCGCAGGCAATGTGCAGTGCAATTCTCATCTCCGTCTCCGTTGCATCGGGGTTGCCCATGAGAAGGTTCTCCTTGATGCTTCCGCTTACAAGGCTGTTGCCCTGGGGGATGTAGACGAAATTTCTTCGGGTAAGGGTCGATGAGGCGTGCTCCCGGGTACCGTTGTAGAGCTCAATATTTCCCTTGTCGGGGTTGACGAGTGCAATGAGCAGCCTGATGAGTGTCGTTTTCCCGGCACCGGTCTCGCCTACAATAGCAGTGCTGCTGTTCGGCGGAAAATCGAATGTGAAATTGTCGAGGATGGCGCGTCCCTCCTTGCTGTATCTGAAGCTTACGTTCCTGAAACGTACGCCGGCTGTCCCTTCGAGCATAATGGCATCACCCTGTTTCTCGAGCGGAATGTCGTCAAGTTCGTACAGGCGTTCCGTTGCTGTGAGAGAGGAAACAATCGATGGAATGTATTGGCTCAAGTCCATGGTAGGCCTTTGTATGAGCCCTACCAACTGCAGATAAGCTGCCATGGTGCCGTATGTTATTGCTCCGTCGCGCAGGCTGTCGGCTCCCCACAGGAAGGCTATGAGATAGCCCGATGCAAACCCTAACTGTATCAATGTGTATGCTCCGAGCGAAAACTTTGTGCGGTCGGTTACCTGTGAGTGAAGTCTCTTCTGCAGTTCGTTCAGTCTCTTCTCGGTAGAACTGTTCTGCTCGAGCGACTTTATGAGTTCCTTGTGCTGCAGGCTCTCCTGGAGCACCGACTGTATGCGGCTGTCGCTGTCGCGTACATCGCGGTTGAGTTTACGCATTCTTCGCACGTAGAAGTGGCTTGCGACAATGAATGCCGGCATTATTGCCACTATTGACATTGCAAGCACCGGACTCATGCCGAATAGCAGGAAAAACGATGCTGCCAGTTGCACTGACACCACAATGGCGGCAGGAATTGTTTCGGTGATAATGGCCGTAATGCTGTTCACATCGCCTTCGAGACGGTTTATGAGGTCGCCGGTGTGATGTTTCTGCAGGCCAATCCAGTCGCAGCGCAGCAGTCTTGAGAAAATCTTCAGTCTCATTCTGTTCCTCACCTTGTTGCCAATGACAGCATGTATCCATCGGCTTGTTGCCCGTGATGCAATTTCTGTAAGCATCAGTGCGCCGATAACCACTCCTGTTATTGCAAGCGACCCCTCTTCAACTCCTGTTGCAATGTCAATCGCGTGCTTGCAGGATAGTACCCAAAGCAACTGTCCGGCAACTCCAATAAGGCCTAGCAATGTGTTCAGCAGTGCCTGCTTGCGCGCTCCTTTGGAATTGCGCCATAGCCAGGCAATAACCTTTCTTGTCGGAATATCCCTTTTTCTCTCCACGTCCCTAAAAATCGATTTTATCTGCAAATATATAAAAACAACTTGATAGAAATCGCGCGCGCGAGGAAAAAGTCGTTTCCCCGATTAATAATTGCTGCAAAAACTCTTTTTTCCGTTAATAATGGTTATATTTACCGCAGAAAATAATCTGACGTGAAGCTTTTTGAATCTATGTCGCCTGACGAAACATTCGGCTTCCGCCAATTTTAGAAATTCAAACAACTTCTGGATATATGAAAAAATATTTTATGCTGTATGTGGCAGTTCTTCTGTCATTCTTCCTTTCTGTACCTGCCATCGCTCAGGAGAACTTCGATAAGAAGGGGCAGATTGCATTGGATTTCGGGTTGCGCCGCGAGGTGGTCTCCAAAGAGCATTGCTTTGCAATCTTTGACAAGCTGTCGGGCGAGGAGTTGCAGGCAATGCAGTTCCTTTATGCCTATATGCCGTTGCCCGACATTTCGGACTACCCGTCAACATTTCATCTTGAGAATGTGAAGTATGCGCTGAAGGCACGCGAGGAGATGCCTTGGGGCAAGAGGGTACCGGTAAGGGAGTTTCTCCATTTTGTGCTTCCTGTGAGGGTCAATAACGAGAATCTCGACAGTAGCCGTGTCGTCTTCTACAAGGAACTGAAAGAGAGGGTAGAGGGCCTGTCTATGCGCGATGCCGTGCTCGAGGTAAACCATTGGTGCCACGAAAAGGTAACATATACCCCCAGTGATATACGTACAAGTTCTCCTCTGGCGACAGTGCGCACTGCATATGGCCGTTGCGGAGAGGAATCGACCTTCACTGTTGCGGCATTGCGTGCTGTGGGAATACCGGCTCGTCAGGTCTACACACCGCGTTGGGCACATACCGACAACAATCATGCCTGGGTAGAGGCTTGGGTAGATGGGGAGTGGCATTTTCTGGGTGCCTGCGAACCCGAACCGGTGCTCGACCTTGCCTGGTTCAATGCTCCAGCATCGCGCGGTATGCTGATGCATACCAATGCGTTCGGGCGTTACGACGGTCCCGAAGAGGTGTTGAGCGTGACACCCTGTTTCACTGAAATAAATGTTACATCGAACTATGCTCCCGTAGCGACAACGGAAATTGAAGTTGTCGATGCCGACGGTAATCCTGTGGAGGCTTTGGTTGAGTTCAAGATATATAATTATGCCGAGTTCTACACGGCGGCAACAAAAAAGACCGATGCCAATGGCAGAACCTCCATTACCTCGGGGTATGGCGATATGGTCGCCTGGGCTTCGAAGGATGGCAAGTTCGGCTTTGCGGAATTTGCTGCCGGGAATGAGAAGAACGTCAGGGTTGTGCTTGACAAGCCTGCCGGATACACGGCAACCTTTGAAATGAATATAACTCCGCCGAAGGAACGCAATACGGTGCCTTTTGTCAGCGAACAGCAGGCTGCCGAGAATGTGCGCCGGTTTGCTCGCGAGGATTCTATCCGTAACGCCTATGTCTCAACTTTCATCAGCGAGGAGAAGGCCGGAATGCTTGCTCAGTTCCTGGGCTTTGTGGGGCTTCATGAACGGGAAATCGTCAGTCTGTTGCGCAAGTCCCGCGGCAACCATGCTACAATAGTAAAGTTCCTTTCCGATACTCCTGCCGAGGAACTGGCATTGGCTTACTATCTTCTCTCCGTAATATCGGACAAGGATCTGCGCGACATAAGCCTTAATGTACTCAACGACCACCTTGACAACACCGTGCGCAACGGTGCATATGATGAGGTCTACCGTAACTATATATTGAATCCACGTGTGAGCAACGAGATGCTTACGCCCTATAAGTCTTTCTTTCGCAAGCAGTTCGATGCCGACAAACGTCAGTTCTTTGCCGGCGACCCGCAACGCTGGGTCGACTGGTGCCGCAAGAACATTGCCGTTGATGCTACCTGGAATCCTCTCTCGCTCTGCATGTCGCCTAAGGGTGTATGGGATATGCGTGTTGCCGACCCTCATTCGCGCGACATATTCTTTGTCTCGGGCGCGCGTGCAATGGGTATTCCTTCGCGCATAGACGAGGTAACCGGCAAGACCCAGTATATGGAAAATATGAGGTGGATTGATGTGAA
Organism: uncultured Bacteroidaceae bacterium; assembly: GCA_964485215.1. Classification (GTDB taxonomy): domain Bacteria; phylum Bacteroidota; class Bacteroidia; order Bacteroidales; family Bacteroidaceae; genus HGM04593. Next base: position 5,489 of record CAZAIM010000094.1, read on the forward strand.
TTTCGAGACAGCTGTGGGCAAGAATGCACCGCAGGGCAGCCTGAAACTCAATTTCACTCCGACACGTTACTTCGATAACCCCAAATACTACTCCCATTTCTCAATATCAAAAATTGCCGACGGCCGTCTGCAGCTGCTTGGCTACCCCGAGGAGGCAACAAACATAAATTCTCATTTCAGCAATGCTGCTCCTATGGATGCCGGTGATTATCTGCTTATGACGGGTACCCGTATGGCCGATGGCGGTGTGCTTGCCCACTTGAATTTCTTTAATATAAAGGAGGGTGAGGAGAATGTGATAGAGTATGTTCAGCGCGAGAGCAGTGAGGAACTTCAGGTTATAGGCGATTTCAACAGCGAGAATCTCTTCTACGACCTCGCCGGGGAACGTACCCGCTCATTGCTTTCGGCAACGGGACGCGGATATTATATAATAGCTCTAATTGACCCGAACAGTGAGCCTACTAACCACTTCCTGCGCGATGTGATGCCATACAAGGACGAATTCGAGAAGTGGGGGCAGAAGATGGTGCTTCTCTTCCGCAACCAGAGCGAGGCAAGCCGCTTCGTGAACGACTTCCCCGAACTTCCATCGACAGTGGTGTGGGGTACTGATATCGACGACACAATCTACAGCGAGATAGTGAAGAATATGAAGCTCGAGAATCCTAACCGTCCGGTAATTCTTGTAGCCGATACCTTCAATCGTGTGGTATTTATGTCGCAGGGCTACTCAATCGGTCTCGGCGAACAGTTGTACAAGGTTGTCCAGCAGTTGAGTGAATGATGTTTGTACCGGTAGCCCCCGAAGAACTTGTGGCTGAACTGTATGCCTGTTACGGGTATACGGTTCGGCTCGACTATGCTATAAATTACATAGATATGAATGAGTATGCCACAGTGGACGATTTTCATCAGTGGCTGCAGGCATATGCGGATTTATGCTCTTGACACTCCGTAGTGCAAGAAGCTATGGGCTTGTTACAGGTTCAGGATATGCTCCCGACAATTCTCTTTACCTCCTCTTCGCAGGTTTCCTTCCGCGCATACTCGTCGCTGCCGGAGTTGCCCATGCTCACTCCGCTGTGGCGGAATAGCATGCCGCTGCCTACACTCATGCGCGCCGAGGCATGTATCTCGACGGCTCCTGTCGCCCGAAGGATTGCTGCTGCATTGCTGCTGTTCACTCCGCAGCCTGGCATAATGATTATGCGCCCGGCAGCCTGCTCTGCAAGTTTCTTCAGCAGCGGTATTCCTGCTTCTGCCGTTGCTGCCTGGCCCGAGGTCAGTACTCTGTCGCAGCCCATGGCTATTAGTTCTTCAAGGGCTTTGTGCGGGTCGCGGCACATGTCGAAAGCGCGATGGAATGTGACGCTCATGCCATCAGCTGCTGTTATAAGGCGTTTGCACAGTGCAGTGTCAATGTCACCTTCAGCAGTCAGTGCTCCTATGACAACCCCGTCGGCACCAAGCTGTTTGCACAGTTCAATGTCGCGCAGCATGCTTTCGGCTTCATAGACATTGTAGAGGAAGTCACCGCCGCGTGGGCGTATGATTACGTTGAGCTGTAATCCTTCTATCTTGCGGGCCTCGGCAATTATACCCGCTGATGGTGTCACACCGCCAATTTCCAAAGCGGCGCACAGTTCAATACGTTCTGCTCCGCCATTGCGTGCGGCAATCGCACTTTCAACGCTCCCTGCGCAAATTTCAAGTATAGGCATGGCTCTTGTTCTTTTTGAAATGTTTCACATCCGTTCAAATGATACCGTGGAGTGAGGGTGACCCGAAAGCCACCCCCTCCTCCATTACTTTGTTATAAGCTCTACGATATAATCGGTGCCTGTGGGCATTTCGTTGAACATAAGTTTTATGCCCTCTTTTGTCTTCTTGAACTTTACAGGCTTCTTGTCGGCATAAGTAAATGCTTTCTTTACCTTGCAGTTGAGCGGAAGGAGAAGTTCCTTTTCATTCAGGTCGAAAATGTGCACGAAAAGGCGGTTGCCCTTGCGTGTTGTCACTCCCCACTCCTGTGCAGGAATGTCGCCGGCGGTTGTGCCATATATAGTCTCGCCGTTGGCGCGAAGCCATTCGCCCATCTCCTTCATTCGCTCGAGGGCTGTGGCCGGAATCTCTCCGTTAGGCTGCGGACCTACATTCAGCAAGAGGTTTGCGCCCTTGCCCGATGTGCTGACAAGCAAGCGCAACAGTGTCTCTGTGCTCTTGTAGTTCTGGTCAACAAGTTTGTAACCCCACATCCCATTCATTGTCTGGCAGGTTTCAAGCGGCAGACGGCTCACATCCTGTCCGCTAAGTCCGGCCTTGTTCTCGCCCGGCAGGTCGCGTTCGAATATCTGAATGTCCTCGCCAGGGTTGGGCGTGTCGTGGTGGTTGTTTCCTATGAGGCAGGCCGGCTGAAGTTTGTGTATCAGTGCGTACTGCTCGTCGAGCTGCCAGTCGAAAGGTATGGTGTCTTTGTCGCGGTCCCATTTGCCATCGAACCATATGGCACCTATCTGTCCGTACTTGGTGAGCAGTTCGGTAAGCTGCTTGTTCATGAAATCGTAGTATGCCGGCCAGTTCTCGTTGGTTCTTACTCGCCCTATTACCTGTGTGCCGGTACGTCCCAAAGGATATTCATCGCGTGCCCAGTCGATGTGTGAGTAATAGAGATGCAGCTTTATACCCTGCTTGTGGCACTCCTCGGCAAGTTCTTTTATCACATCACGTCCGAAAGGAGTTGCATCGACAATGTTGTAGTCGCTCTGCTCTGTGTCCCACATCGAGAAACTGTCGTGGTGACGGCTGGTAAAGCATATGTACTTCGCGCCTGCATCCTTTATAGCAGCTACCCATGCCTTTGCATCGAAGCGGTGGGGGTGGAACGCATCGGCAGCCTTTGCATATTCGGCCTTGTCTATCGGGTAGTTCTGCAGGTACCATTCTCCCTGTGCGAACATACTGTATATGCCCCAATGGATGAATATTCCGAACTTGCTGTCGGCAAATTCCTGACGTGCCTTCAAGTTCTCGGGGGCTGGGGTATACTGGGCCTCCTGTGCAGTCGCTGTTGCCGAAACAAGCATCAGTGATGCCAGTGCCAGTGCGTAAAGTGTGTTTTTTGTGAATTTCATATATTTAGCTTTTGTTATCATTGACACAAAAATAAAGGAAGGAAGCGAAAACAGCAAATTATTTTTTGTGTTTCACTCTTTTGTGATTAATTTCGTGCTGCAAAAAATAACGGTGATATATGGAATTGAATTTTTTCGGAATTATAATAGGTGTAGCCACATTCCTGATGATAGGGCTTTTTCATCCGCTTGTGATTAAGGCGGAGTACTATATTGGTGTCAAGAGCTGGTGGCTTTTCCTTTTGCTTGGCATAGGCTCGGCGGCAGCCTCATTGCTTGTGAGTAATCTCACCTTGTCTATAATTCTTGGCGTTGTTGCTTTCTCCTCTTTCTGGAGCATTGGTGAGGTCTTCCAGCAAAAGAAGAGGGTCGAAAAAGGATGGTTCCCTGCCAATCCAAGAAGAAAGAACAAATGAACTGCTGCCAAAAGGAATGAGGGTGACCCAAAAGTCATCCTCTTTTAGTCACCCCCATCCCAATCTAAGGTTACCTCTTGATAATGTTGGACCTTCCAACTTTTTTTGGTGTCACATCAAAGCAATTGTGTCATCCGCGGTTTATCGGGAGGCTGAATAAAGAGCCTTTTTGGTCGGCTCAAAAGTGTACATCGTAATTCTTAATCAAATTATTCTACAACATTATCTTCTCTA
>CAZAIM010000095.1:0-9241 GCA_964485215.1 uncultured Bacteroidaceae bacterium
TTGGCAGGAGATATGTAGAAGCGGAGCACATAACCTGCGTCGTGCAACCTTTCTATTCCGGCATAGTCGAAATTGCCCCAAGGCTCCAGGGTTGCAATGTCCTTTTCGAGAACCTGCACCAGTGTCTTCTGCTGCTCAATGTCGGCAAGCAGAGTGTCAACCTTTTCAACCACCTGCAATGCCGCCGATACATCACCGGCAGGCTTCAGCATCTTGGGCATAAACATCTCAAGACGCTTTACAGTGCGTGCATAACGGTTCGATAGTGCAATCTTCTGCTCAAGTTCAGGGCTCTCAATGTTGCCGTTCTCGCGTTCCTTGATGTGAACCACACCAACCTCGCGCAACCTCTCAAGGAAGTCTGCATACTCCTTGTGGTAAACAAGAAGCGAAAGTTTCTTCATTCTGGTAATCATACAGCGGCCTCCTCTCTCTGCTCAAGCAGCGATTTCAAAATTTTCTGCGAAGACTTTGAAAGATTCTCTTCATCCTCCATAAATCGTTTTATCTTGCGTATAGCATCCTGGTATGCAGGAATCTGCACCTTCTCAAAAAGATTCACCTTCTGTGTCGTCTTCTTTCGTGCAGTCTCAAGCAGCTGAAGTTTCCTGTCAAGCAGTTCCCTGCGAATTGCGGTCATTGCCATATCCTTCAGCAGCTCAATTCCGTCGGCAAACCATTTGGGCGAATTGAAGAGACTGAAGCGTGCAACAACAAACGAGGCATTCTCGAGCACCGGCACCTGTACGCCGGCCACCTTCTGCTGTCCTATCAACAGTTCGCCGGTCTTCACAAGCGAAGTGTCGAACTCGTTCCAAAGGGCAAACAGCGCGCGGTACTGTTCCAGCTGTGCTGCATACTCCTCATCGTGTCGCTGCATCTCGGCCTTGCACTTCTTCACCTCGATGCGCAGTGCACTCTCCTTGTTCTTTATGATAGGGAGAGTCCTCACACGCATCTTCAGCTGCTTCTCAAGATGCTGTAGCGATGTCTTATTATATTGAAATGCAATCATTATGCTTTTCTGCTATTTTTTCCAGTATGTATCTACAAGTTCCTGACGGATATTAACCTCTTCGGGCTTGAAGTACTTGGAGAAGAGCCCCCATGTAACGTCGAGCATCTCGGTTGTGTTGAGGTTAACATCGATAGCCAACAGTTTGTCGGAATAGTCCTTGGCAAACGACAAGGTACGCTTGTCGTAGTCTGTCAGGTCGAAACCGTTCTCAAGCTTTGTCTTTGCATTTGCCGCATCGGCATAAAGGCGCACAGCGGCATTCATCACCTGAGGATGGTCCTTACGGGTCTTCTTGCCCGAAACGAGCTGCTTCAGACGTGAGAGCGAACGGAACGGGTCAACAATTACCTTGCCTATGTCACTGTCGCGGCGCAGGAAGAGCTGTCCCTCGGTAATGTAACCGGTGTTGTCGGGCACAGCGTGGGTGATATCTCCGCCCGAAAGCGTTGTCACCGCAATGATTGTTATAGAACCTCCTGCCGGGAACTGCACAGCCTTCTCGTATATCTTCGCAAGGTCCGAATAGAGGGAACCCGGCATAGAGTCCTTCGAAGGAATCTGGTCCATACGGTTCGACACGATAGAGAGCGCGTCGGCATACATTGTCATGTCTGTGAGCAGCACCAGCACCTTCTGGTTCTTCTCCACCGCAAAATACTCGGCAGCGGTGAGTGCCATGTCGGGGATGAGCAGACGTTCAACGGCCGGGTCCTCGGTTGTGTTCATGAACGATATGATGCGGTCGAGCGCACCTGCATTTGTAAACAGGTTCTTGAAGTAAAGATAGTCGTCGTTGGTCATACCCATACCACCAAGAATAATCTTGTCGGTCTCGGCACGCATCGCCACATTCGCCATAACCTGGTTGTATGGCTGGTCGGGGTCGGCAAAGAACGGAATCTTCTGGCCGGTTACAAGCGTGTTGTTCAGGTCAATGCCTGCAATACCTGTCGCAATGAGTTCCGAAGGCTGCTTGCGGCGCACCGGGTTTACCGAAGGGCCGCCAATCTCAACCTCCTTGCCATCCACGGCAGGGCCGCCGTCTATAGGGTCGCCATAGGCGTTGAAGAAACGTCCGGCCAGTTGCTCGCTCACCTTCAGCGATGGAGCCTTGCCCATAAACACCACCTCGGCATTTGTAGGAATACCTCCGGTACCCTCGAACACCTGCAATGTCACCTCGTCGCCCATAATCTTAACCACCTGCGCAAGTTTCCCGTTGACGGTCGCAAGTTCATCGTAGCCAATGCCGGTTGCCTTCAGCGAACAGGTAGCCTTGGTTATGGAGTTAATCTTTGTATATATTTTCTGGAATGCTTCTGTAGCCATAATTCTATTTGTTAATCGTTATACGACCTGTTTTGTTGCAAGCAGAGCGTTGAGTTCTGCCATGTACGAATTATATTTCTCGCTCTTGTACTCCGAGTAGTTCATCTGCTTGCACACATTGATTACCTTCTTGAAGAAATCGGTAACCTCCTGGAAGTCGTCGAAGCCATACTCCGCGCGGCATATGCCTGTCACCGTACTCAGAATCTCCTGCTGACGCTCGAGCGAAGTCACCGCATCAATCTCGTCAAAGGCGTCCTGCTGCAGAACCACGAAGTCTATAAGTTCCGACTTCCAGAATGTAATATGGTAATCTACCGGCACACCGTCATCGCCAAGGATATTTATCTGCTCGGCAATCTCCTTACCGCGCAAAAGCCTTGTCTTTGCCTCGTTCACCATTGAAAGCCATCCGTCGCCAATGAGGTTCGAGATATATTCGTTGAACTCGGGATACTCAATATACTTCGAGTATGAATCGATAGGGTTCACAGCCGGATAACGCTTCTTGTCGGCACGGTCCTGCTCAAGAGCATAGAAGCAGCGTGCCACCTTCTTCGTGTTCTCCGTAACAGGCTCCTTCAGGTTACCTCCGGCCGGTGACACTGTACCTATGAATGTAATTGAACCGGCCTCGCCGTTGTTAAGATATACATAACCGGCACGGCTGTAGAAGTTGGCGATGATTGATGATATATCCATCGGGAACGCATCGGGGCCGGGAAGCTCCTCCATACGATTCGACATCTCGCGCAACGCCTGTGCCCAGCGCGAAGTAGAGTCGGCCATGAGCAACACTCTCAAGCCCATTGCACGGTAATACTCGGCAATTGTCATAGCCGTATAAACCGATGCCTCACGTGCCGCAACCGGCATGTTTGAAGTGTTTGCGATGATGATTGTACGCTCCATAAGCTTGCGGCCTGTGTGCGGGTCGACAAGTTCGGGGAACTCAGTAAAAATCTCCACAACCTCGTTGGCACGCTCGCCACAGGCTGCAATGATTACTATATCGGCCTCAGCCTGCTTCGATATTGCGTGCTGCAGCACCGTCTTTCCTGTACCGAAAGGACCGGGGATGAAGCCGGTACCGCCCTCAACAATAGGGTTCAGCGTGTCGATGGTGCGCACACCGGTCTCCAGAAGCTTGAACGGACGCGGTTTCTCCTTGTAGTCGGTCATTGGCACACGTACAGGCCATTTCTGAATCATGTTCAGCGTCATCTCCTCGCCCTCTGCGTTTGCAATGACAGCTACCGTGTCGGTTATCCTGTAGTCGCCGGCAGCGGCAATAGACTTCACTGTCCAGTTGCCCTCAATGCCGAACGGAGCCATAATCTTCAACTGCTGGTTATTCTCCTCCACTGCGCCGAGCCACGAAGCGGCAACGACAGTGTCGCCAGCCTTCACAATAGGGTCGAAATGCCACACCCTCTCTTCATCGAGCGGGTTAGTATAGTCACCTCGTTTCAGGAACACACCCTCCATCTTGTCGAGGTCGTTCTGCAGACCGTCGTAGTTCTTCGAGAGCATACCCGGAGCGAGAGACACCTCGAGCATATGCCCGGTGAACTCAGCCTCTTCGCCAATTTTCAAACGGCGTGTACTTTCAAAAACCTGAACATACACCTTGGCACCGTTTATCTTGATGACCTCAGCCATCAAGCGATCTCCACCGGTCTTTATATAGCAAATCTCATTCTGCGCCACAGGGCCATCGACGGCCAGCAGCACCATATTCGCTATAACACCGGTTACTTTTCCTTTTGTAGCCATATCTATATATCTATTTTTATATTACACTCAAACAGCCGACATTCCGCCTTTCAGTTCCGCAATCATCTCGTTGTAGCGCGCCATTCCCTTGTCGGCATCAAGCGCGGCCCAACGCTCAACAATTGCAAGCTTCTGCAAAAAGACATAAAGCCTCTCTATTGAGAAATAATTGAACACGGATTTTTCTTCGAGCCACTGCCAGCGAAGCTCGTCGAGCTGATGCTCACGTTCCTGCAGCCTTTCATTCTCGCACAGACGCTGAACAGCATCAATGTAGCCTATGGTTGTAGAGAGACCGAAATCGCGTGCACTCGAAGTGCGCAGCGCATCGGCCACCTCGCCATTGCCAATGACGGCATCGGCAATGCTCATTTTATATTTTCTCGCAGCCATTGCCACAAGAATATTGTTTACATTAAGGTTATATTCAAACCATTCCGAAACGAAACTGTTTGAACACCCCATTGCATATTCATAATAATACGATGCAAGAATGTCGGCCCACACATAGTTGCCATTCAGTTCATTGGCAAAGTAGAACTCCAGAAACTTGCAAATATATGAAGGGACACCCTTTTCCAGCCTATAGCCGCTCTTCGCCTGTTCTGCAAATTCAGCAAGCTTTTCCTTTGAGAAACAGCCCGAGAATTCTATAACAGCATTCTCACCATTACGCAGAATGTTCAGCAGATTGGCATTGTCACGTTCAAGGAAGAAGAGGTCGACCACACGGGCATCCTTCTTCGAGAGCATAGGATAAATCTCCTCCCTGAAACGCTCGACGGAATATGCCGGTTTGCTACCGTCGAAAGCAACATCAGGCAAGCCTGCAACAATATAATAGTAATCGCTCATTTATTAATTGAATAGCAGTTCAACCATCTGCGGACGCAAGAAAGACTTGAAGAAAGCCTCGAACTCACCCTCGCCGAAATTAACCTTATATGAACCGTCGGCAGGAGCTATAGAGAAAGAACTCTTCAAACCATTCACCTCCTTTATCTCAACACCCTTGTCAAGAAGAGCCTTTGCGTTCTTTGCAAAATACGCACTGAGCTCGGCAGCCTCGGCTGTAGATATCACTATAGGCTCGTTCGCGCTCCAGCGTTCCGCAATCTTCACAAGCAAAGCCTTCATAGTGTCGCCGGCAAGCGCATCCTTCACGGCAGCCTTCACCACACTGTCGGTAACAATGCTTGCAACCTCCGACTTCAACGCACTCAGAGCCTGGGCACCATAAAGCCTCACTTCGGAACGGCTGTTGGCATCAAGCTCAGCAGCCCTCTTCTCTGCAGCAGCGACAACAGCCTCAGCCTCAGCCTTGGCAGAATTCACAATCTCAGCAGCCTTTGCCTTCGCCTCCTCTATGAGACGCTCAGCCTCGGCATTACCCCTCTCCACGCCCTCGGCATAGATTTTCTCGGTCAATTCCTGAATTTTATTTTCCATATTATATTTAGAATTTTAAAATTTCTCTTTGTAGCAGTTTGCATTTATTCTCAACAATGCAAAATTAGTTTTTCTTTCAAAAAACCCAATATCCAAAATCATCACAAAAACTGTAATTTACAAAGTTACTAATTTAATTAATATTAAATTAATATTCCAATAGAAATTTCAGCCAATTAACGAAATTTTTCTGTAATTGAAAACACCTTCGCGATGCAGGATAATCTCATTATCCATTTTCGCAACTTCCATTGCCAGTTTTTCCTTTATCGTTGCCATTTTTACTTTTTTTCATACCCACTCAGAGCGGGTTTGAAAAATTAATTTTAATAATCAAGCGCACGCACAAGTGACGTGCGCTTTAAATAAATTAGAGGAGCATACCACAAGGGTATGCTTATGCAAATTATTTTGAAACGGGGCGCACACTGCGACCGCGGCTGCGGTAGTAGTAGTCCCAGTCGTAGCTACCGTCGCCGAAGTCCAAGTAGCACGCGTTGTAGCAATCGTAGTCGAGCAACGAACTTGACCAGTAGTGACCGTACGACCCTCCGCCGTTCAACTCCGTACCGCTGCGCCAGCCCGCAGCAGGGAGGAAGATGCTGTTGCCATTAGGGCCGGTTACCTTGTAACCATTGGTTCCTTTGTAGGTAGTCCAAGTCCAGGTGCAGTTGTCTAAGAGTTCTTGGAACTCCTTCTGAGTGGGCATGCGCCAGCTGCCACCCCATTTTACGTGAGCAACGTCATCGGAAGACTCAAGAACGGTCTTGTTATCGACACGGCCACAACCTTCGTGTATACAATATTTTATAAAATCACCGCCATTATACCACTTATAAGTATCCCAGTCGTAATCGCTCTTTTCTTCGGTTTCGCCCCAAGCGTAGTAGCCGCCGTACTCATCGGGCTTGCTTGCGCCCACGTTGCAACAAGCCCACTTCACACTAAGCCCCAAATCTACAGCATGGACATGATTGGCATCGTTGCAGGCACCATCCTCCTCTACTTTTACCATAAGCTCTGCTTCGTCAATGGATTTCCCGTCCTTGTCGATGATTGAGGCGGTGAGGGTGCGTTCAACAAGTTCGGCTGCGCGTGTTGCTGCATTGGAAGAGTTATCTTCTTTGAGGTTAGGAAACCATTCTGCCTTTACTTTGCCTTGTGCATCGGCGGCAAGCATTTCATATTCGAGTTCACCACATTCGGCCTCAAAGCCTACCAATGCCAATGGACAAGGGTAGTATTTGCCTGTCAAAGGACAATAGGATTCTACAAGAAATTCAGCAGTGACAGCCTCGTCCTCTTTTACTTCTTCACCATCGGCAGGTGATAGTTTTGTTATGCGCGACGGGGCATTGAAGAAATTCTTTTCTACAAGGTTGTGGATTTTTGATGACCAGACATCTTTTTCCCACATAAAGAAGGAGAGGTTTATACCGTAGCGTACATCGATTCCGCCATTCAATGCAGCATTCCAGGCTACATACTTCTCGCCATCGGAGGAGACGCGCATGCCGGCTTCAATCTTATCACTCAGATAGGGACGCGGCTCAACAAAGGGACCAAGGAATTTGTAAAGTTTCAATTCAATTTGCGGATAATACGATACCTCTGCCGCTACTGATGCTTCGGCTTTCAATGTAGGCGAATATACGGTAAATTGAGATTGTGACGTTGGTGTAGATGCTGTAACACCACCTTCCTTGCTCCATTCGAGCCCTACACTTATCTCATTACTGCACTTCACTCCTGTTGTTGCATCAATGGTACCTGTTGCCTCGAAATTATGCGATTTGCCAAGGTGGGTGCTCACAGTAACCAATACCGGAACCTTGCCGACCATGAACTTTATCTCAATAGGCTTAACAATGTTTTTTCTTATTATTTCGTCATCGCCGTTGCTGTATGATGCCTTACAATTGTAGTGTAAGAGCATATCCATTCCCACATTTCCCGTAATTGTATAGCTGAATGACTGAAGGTCGCCTTCTATATGCTCCGGAGTTATTTCTTTTTCGCCAAAATCAAATTTCAATGTTGCATCAAGCCCGGCGTTGAACTCGCATTTTTCCCAATAAATGGAACCTGCCGCACCGTTATATATTGGTTCACCATTGAAGTCTTGGGTAAAGTTCCACAACCTTTCACTGCTTGTGTAGCTGGCACGTGTGCTGCAATCGAATAGTTCGTGATATGCACCTTGCTCGTCGCGGTAGCCGTAAGAGACCGGAGTAAATACACGCTCGCCTGCTGTGCTGCGCGTTGTATTGGGGTTTGTAGCAAGGGTGAAATTTATATTCTTGAACAGGTTACACATATTACCCTCTGTGGTCGAGGCTGTCAGTGTGTTTCCGTTTGTAGAACAGCTTTCAACAACGCGTATATCATAGCCATACTCGGCAGGAAGCACTATTGCAGAGCCTGCTGTTACCTTGGGGGCTGCTGTTCCGTTGTATGTTACAGAAATATCGCCTGTCGATGCGGAATATTCGTATGATACACCCGGCCTGTCAAAGCCAAGATTTACATAATCGCTTTCTATGTGCCCATATTGTGTAACCTTGATGTTAGCAGCTGCTGTGCCGCTGCTAACCGTCAGCACTGCATAACGTTCATCGGGCGAAAGATTTTCCGATACTGTAATAATCAGTCTCTCACCGCTGTTGCCTGATGTTGGCTCAGCCTTTATCCAGGCAGGCTGTCCACTGACACTCCACCGGCCTCGGCTTTCAATGTAAAGGGTATCGCTTGCAGCTTCAGGCTCAAAGTAATATTCACTCTGTGGGTTTACAGATACATAATCTGTATCATCGTCGTTGCTGCTACAGGAAAAAGAGATTACTGCCGACAACAACATCAACAGAAAAGAGAATAAATAACGGAAAAATCGGAATTTCATAGCTGATGTTTTTTGAAAATTTGTTTAATTACTTTACAAAAGAAGTATTCTTTTTCAAAATCTGCAAAATTTGCATCGATTTTTTAGAAACAGTTCTTTAGAAGAAGCTGTTTGAATTTATATCGTTTGGTTTTTCATAGAGCAAAAATAGAATGTTTACTCCTTGTTTCAAGGGCGCATAGCGGCTATATAACCGCGAAAAAGGTGAAAACAGACATTTTTGAATATAAAAAACAACGAAATAGCTGTCTCTAATATAAGAAAAACTTTTTTTAGAAATTCAAACAGTTTCTTAGTATACAAAGATATATAAAACAATTCATCCATTTACCCCCCCCTGTTAAAAAATGTCAAAGCAACAACGAGACGATTTTCTTCTGTGCAGTGTGTGGTACAGAGCAGAAATTTCGTATATCTTCTTGCTGCTTTGTCAATTTAGGATGCCTTACCCTGCACTTGGTTACTTTTAGATGTTCTTTATAGTCCAAATAATATTATTTCTTGTTCCTCCTTTTTCGAGTGCCCCAAGTTCTATCAGTTCATTTATTTCTCGCTGTAAGGTTCGTAGGGGAATATCGGTTAGAACTTGAAGTTTAAGGACTGATAGTGTATTGTCAATCTGAATTGCATGCAATATGCGTTGCTTGTTCGCGCAAAGATTCGCGCCATCCTGTGTGGTCTGAGCCTCATTCGCGCCTAAATTCGCGATTCATAGTTAACGTGAATTCGATATAAGAAATCTTAGGTACATTCCTACTCCTCAGTCACTA
>CAZAIM010000096.1:0-8508 GCA_964485215.1 uncultured Bacteroidaceae bacterium
GGTCGCGGCTGCCTACAGAGCCTACCGATACCTGACAACTTTCGGCATCGCGGTTACAGTGCTCTTTCATGAAGAACTCCTTGATTGCGACTTTACGACCCAGACCGGTTTGCTCGGCAAGATATGTGATGCCGAAACCTCCTTGGCCTAAAATGCCTAAAATGCGATAATCACCACGCTTCAGTTCAGTACCTTTTTTAAGTCTCATCGTTCCTATCAATTAAAAAAACAAGAAAACAACTTCTTAATCCGAAGTAAATTCAAGCAACGTCTTGCGGTATGCCGTAAAGATAGCCGACTTTGATATGAAGCCGACATACTCGCCGCTGACATCCTCCACGGGTAGATTCCAGGCACCCGTCTCTTCGAACTTGCGCATAACAGCCTCCATAGGCTCTTCGATGCTTAGCCTGGTGGGAACATCGCGCATGAAGGTTGCCACATTGTAGCGATGATAGAGTTCCTGACGGAACATTATGTGCCTTATATCATCGAGATGAAGGATTCCGACAAGATGATTGCCGGCATCGACTACCGGGAATATATTTCGCTTGCCCTTCGCGATAACAGCCGTAAGCGCGCCAAGGTCCATATCGGGGCTAACCTTCAGGAAGTTCCTCTCTACCACATCGCCAACCTTGAGTATTGTGAGTACAGCCTGGTCCTTATGGTGGGTGATGAGTTCTCCGCGCTGGGCAAGACGGACTGCATAGATATTGTTCTTGTCGAATATCCTAACGGTGAGGTAGGAGCAAACCGATACAATCATCAGCGGCAGGAAGAGAGCATAGCCGCCGGTAAGCTCGGCAATGAGGAAGACACCTGTGAGCGGCGCGTGGAAGACACCGGACATTATTGCAGCCATTCCGAACAGGGCAAAGTTCTGGTCGGAGACAGCCACTCCTATTCCTAACGAATTGCAAAGGCTTGCAAAGAGATAGCCTGTAACACAGCCAAGGAAAAGACTGGGCGCGAAGATACCGCCACAGCCACCGCCGCAATTGGTTACTGTAGAAGCTACAGCCTTGAACAATATTATGAGGAACATATAAAGCAGGATGAACCTGGCATGGCCGTAGAAGAGCGAATTGTCGAGGATGATATTGTCGGAAGTTCCGTTTATCAGTTCGGTTATGGTATCGTATCCCTCGCCATACAACGGCGGGAACAAGAAGATGAGCACACTGAGCACACCGCCGCCTATAAGAAGCCTGTAGTAGGGATTCGGAATCTTCTTGAACCATTTTTCTATCGCTGTTGTCACTTTCGTGAAATAGAGCGAAACAATGCCGCATAGCAGGCCAAGCATAATGACATTGGGAACACGGGCGAGATTGAAGGCATCGTCCATATGGAACTCAAACATTGGTTCTGTTCCCATAAGAATATATGAAAGGGTTGCCGCTGTAACGCTCGAGATGAGCAAAGGCAGCAGCGAGGACATTGTCAGGTCGAGCATAAGCACCTCAAGCGTGAATACGAGACCGGCGATAGGTGCCTTGAAGATTCCGGATACCGCACCGGCTGCACCGCAACCAATGAGCAGCATCATCACCTTTTTCTCCATTTTGAAGAAACTGCCAAGGTTTGAGCCTATTGCAGAGCCTGTCATCACAATAGGCGACTCGGCTCCCACTGAGCCGCCGAAACCGATTGTTATTCCGCTGGCAATGAGCGACGACCAGGAGTTGTGCCTGCGTATCTTGCCCTGACGGCAGGATATGGCATAAAGCACCTTAGTGACACCGTGGCTTATGTCGTCGCGCACGACCTTGCGAATAAAAAGCCCGGTGATGAAGATACCTATTACCGGATACACAAGATATAGCCAGTTGAAGGTATGAGGGTCGAAACCTCCGGTGAGCAGATGCTGGATAAAATGTATAAGATGCTTCAGCGCAAAGGCTGCAAGAGCAGAGAGAACACCCACGACGAAACTCAGAATCAGTATGAACTGGTTCTGGGAAATATGCTTTTCGCGCCAAGATATGAAACGGTCGAGCAACGTGGCACTGTTTTTTCTGTCTGTCATTCCCTTATTATTGTCACTGCGCCGTTACCGGCAAGTTTAATGATACTCGAGGACTTTGCCTTGCCTTTTTCGAGCTGCTTATAGTTCACAACGTAGTCTACAGCATCGAGAATTTCATTGCTTATCTCGCTGTAGTTGCCTGGAGTAGGCTCACCGCTTATGTTGGCCGAAGTAGAAACGACCGGTTTCTGGAAACGATAGCAAAGTTCCTTGGAGAAGAGTTCTGCGGTGACGCGTATGCCGATGCTGCCATCCTCGGCTATGAGGTTGGGAGCGATGTTCTTAGCTCCGTCATATATTATTGTGAGTGGCTTTGTTGTCAGTTCTATGAGGTCCCATGCTACATCCGGCACATTGCCCACATAGCGCGCCAGACGGTCGGCACTGTCGACAAGCAACAGCATAGATTTGCTGTCGGCACGCTGTTTGATTTCAAACACACGCTTTACGGCCTCTGCATTGGTTGCATCGCATCCTATGCCCCATACCGTGTCTGTGGGATAAAGGATTACCCCACCCTTGCGCATTACTTCGACACACTTCTTTGCTTCTTCGGCAATTGTACCCATAACTATCCCTTAAAATTCACTGGTGAAATGGAAACGGATGGACTTGAAATCGTTCTGTGCCATTTGCAGAACATAGTTACTGTCGGCCAGAAAGACGTCGCGCCCCTCAATATCCTTCGCCATATACTGGTATTTGCGTTTCTTGAATGCCTCAAGTTCGGCCTCGTCATCACTCTCTATCCAGCAAGCCTTGTACAAGTTCACCGGTTCCCAACGGCATTTGGCATTGTACTCATTCTCAAGACGGTACTGTATTACCTCGAACTGCAACTGGCCTACCGTACCTATAAGCTTGCGGCCGTTGTGCTGGTTTACAAAAAGCTGGGCCACACCCTCACCCATAAGCTGGTCGATACCTTTAGCCAACTGCTTGGTCTTCATGGGGTCGGCATTCTCAATGTACTTGAACATCTCGGGCGAAAAGCTTGGCAATCCTTTGAAATGCAGTTCCTCTCCCTCGGTAAGCGTGTCGCCAATCTTGAAGTTGCCGGTATCGGGCAAGCCTATGATGTCGCCCGGATAGGCCTCTTCAATGGTGCTCTTGCGCTGTGCCATAAACTGAGTGGGCGAAGAGAAACGCATATCCTTGCCAAGCCTTATATGACGGTATGGAGTGTTGCGGACGAACTTGCCCGAACAGATTTTGCAGAATGCGACACAGGAACGGTGATTGGGGTCGATATTGGCTGTTATCTTGAATATAAAGCCGGTGAATTTGGTGTCTTCGGGGTTCACCACGCGTTCAAGAGCCTGCACCGGACGTGGACTGGGAGCTATCTGGACAAAGCAGTCGAGCAGTTCCTGTACACCGAAATTGTTGAGTGCAGAACCGAAGAATACCGGGGCTACCTTTGCATTGAGGTAATCTTGTACATTGAATTCGGGATAGACACCATCAACGAGTTCAAGGTCGGAGCGTAGCTTGAAGGCAAGGTCCTCGCCAATGTTGCGGTCGAGTTCTTCGCTATCTATGTCTATCTCGACCTTCTCGGTTACCCGTTGCTTGTTTGGAGTGAAGAGGTCGAGTTTCTGTTCATATATATTATATACACCCTTGAACCTTGCTCCCTGGTCTATGGGCCAGCTGAGCGGACGCACGGCAATCTGCAACTCGCTCTCCAGTTCATCGAGCAGTTCGAAGGGGTCGCGGCCTTCGCGATCCATCTTGTTGACATATACTATTACCGGAGTATTGCGCATGCGGCAAACAGACATCAGTTTGCGTGTCTGGGTCTCAACACCCTTGGCACTGTCGACGACTATGATTACGCTGTCAACAGCCGTAAGTGTACGAAAAGTGTCCTCGGCAAAGTCCTGGTGACCCGGAGTATCGAGAATATTTATCTTGTACCCGGCATAGTCGAACTCCATAACTGAGGTTGTCACAGAAATTCCACGCTGCTTTTCAATCTCCATCCAGTCCGATGTCGCAGTCTTCTTTATCTTGTTCGACTTCACTGCACCGGCTACCTGTATCTGCCCGCCAAAAAGCAGAAGTTTCTCGGTCAGTGTCGTTTTTCCGGCATCGGGGTGGGATATAATTGCAAATGTCCTTCTACGTCCTATCTCCTCCTGTATACTCATATAGAATGTTTTATCGTTTTGTGTTATTATATTATTCTTCACTCTCGAGGTCGAGCCTTCCCTCTTCCTCTTCCTTGAAATAGAGCGACAGCATCGACACGAACTTGCTTATCTCGGCCGTTGCACGCAATGTTTCATCGCTCATTTCCTTTTTCTGCAACTTCATCAGCCACACCATATACAAGGCATCGAAGCAGTTCTCCAATTCATTTTTTTCGCGGCCGTTGCTCTTGGTACGGAATTCCACGATGAAAGGAAGTGCCTTATAATAGGCTGCCGAGTAGAAAGGTACTTTAGGCGACTTAAGCAGACGCAGATGCAAGTCGGTAAGGTTTATGAGAACGTTCTTGTTTATTTGCAGATGCCCACTCTCCTTGACACCCTCCTGACGCATCATTTCTATGAGGTCGGAATACCACTGCGTAAGTTCGGCCGACTGTTCCGGCGGCAGCCCGTAGGGGTCGACAAGCAGCCTGCACACTCTCTCTATTGACAACTCATTTGCACGCAGCAGATCCTCAACCTGCCACATATACAGCAGATACTCCGCTATATTCTTTTTCCGAAGTTCTTTAGAAACCAACAAGACTAATAGGTATTAATGTAACGACCAGACACCGGTTGCTATGAGCACACCGCCTATAAGGGAGCCCACCATGACAGCAGCACCGATGACTTTGTTTATTATGCGGATACCGCGGACATCGAACTTGCGGCGCAGCTTGTTCACGACACCCGTTATGAAAATCCACCAGAGCATTGCACCGGCAAAAATCGACAGATAGCCAAAGAACTGGTTCAGCAATGTCTGCTCAGGCAGCATAAAGTTGAATGGGGTAAAGAGAGCCATGAACAGAAGTATAATCATCGGGTTCGAAAGGGTGATGAAGAAACCGGTGATGCCATTGTGCAACAGGTTACTCTTGTTTCGGCTTACGTTCCTTGCATTCTGCATTGGATTGGAACGGAATGTATGCAAACCGAACACAAACATTATGGTTGCACCTATAATCTGAAGCCAGAAGATTAGCGTGGGATTATGTATTATGTCGTAAAGGAACGAAAGGCCATAACCTGTCAACAGGGCATAAAGAATATCACTCAATGCCGCACCGGTACCGGTTATAAGTCCATAGGCACGACCCTTGTTCAAAGTGCGCTGCACACAAAGGACACCGACCGGCCCCATAGGCGCAGATGCGACAATACCGATTATCAGTCCTTTGACAATCATTTCAAGGGCTGTTATTTCACCGAACATTGCTGTTATACCATCCATATTGCAAAGTTGCTACTTTTTTGTGAAAAAACATCTATATAATTCCTTTTTTTTACAACGGAAAGCAAAAAAAAGAGCGTTTTTCCGCAAGAAAAGAACAAATGTACTGAAAAAACATTTATTAAAGTTTATTCAGTACATTTAAAAGTTGGTCTCAATGAGAAGTTGTTTAAATTTATATCGTTTAGTTTTTATAGAGCAAAAATAGGGTGTTTTATTATTTTTTTGAGGGCGTGTAGCGAGCTACATAACCGAGAAAAAGAAGAAAACAGACATTTTTGAATATAAAAAACAACGAAATAGCAGTTCCCAATATAAGAAAAACTTTTATTAGAAATTTAAACAACTTCTGAAAAAAGCCACTAATTCTTCACAAGTGCGCCGCCGGCCGATGCTTCCTTCATTGCCCTGCCAATCTTTATGGAGAGCAGAAGGTCGGATATTCCGGCAACGAAAGCACATATGCCCAAGACAACAGATATGGTTGATTCCGCCTCAAAGGGATTCGAGAGTATTATCACCGCTGCAACAACAAGCAAGAGCGGAACGACAAACATTGGCATTGTAACCACGGAGTTCTTGCGAGCCGAAACAATCATCACCAGCTGCAACAAGGCGAAAAGCAGCAATATTATGCCCAGAAGCACGGTAAAGAGGTCTATGAAATTCATCGGGTCGACCATCAGCCATACGCCGAACGCCATACTGCCTACATCTATGATGGTTATAAGTACTTTTGGAACGACCGATGAGGATTCCTCCTTCTTCGAGACGTACACACTTATAAGTGACACCAGAGCCGGCAAGAAGAAACCGGCACCGGCAATCATTATTATCAATGATAAGGCTCTGTCATTTACAAAAATCATCAGAAGACCTATGAGCATTATAATAATGCTGCGAATGACATTATTTGTCATCGATTTTGAATTAAGGCTGAGTTTCATACAATTAATATTTATTGTTTCTATCGATTCCGAGAAATTCAGGCCGGAAACGGCTTTGACAAATGTAACAAAAAAAACAGACAATCAGCCTTATTGGATGATTATTTTTTCAGACAGGAGCGGAAACGGACGGAAACTACACTGCCGGTGCGTCGCCGGCAGCTTCATTACCGGGCAATATCGCCTTTATCTTGACGATACGGTGCTTATCCTTCTGCATAACCTCGAAACGGACTCCGTTGCATTCAATCACCTCGTGCAGCAAAGGGAACTCGCCTTTGAGCTCGAGAAGCAGACCGGCCAGAGTGTCGGCCTCGCCCGAAACCTCTTCGAAAGCTTCGCTGTCGAGCGAAGTTATCTTGTAGAAGTCGGAGAGCATCGTACGCCCGTCGAACAGATATACGTTATCGCCAAGACGTTCGTATGAGGTATCGGGTTCATCAAATTCGTCATTGATTTCACCCACAATCTCTTCTATTATATCCTCAAGGGTGATAAGCCCCGAAACACCGCCGAACTCATCCACGACAATGGCCATATGTACCTTTACTGTTTGGAAATCGCACAGCAGATCGTCGATTTTCTTTGTTTCGGGGACGAAGAACGGCTGACGGATAAGAGATTGCCAGCGAAAGGTTTCGCCACGGTTAAGATGAGGTATAAGATCCTTTATATAAAGCACTCCCCGTATATCGTCCTGCGTCTTTCCGTAGACAGGAATCCTCGAGTAGGCATTATCCGCAGCACACTTCAGCACCTCGGAATAAGGTGCTCTGATATCGAGCATAACCATATCCAGACGCGATGTCATAATATTCTTCACCGTTTCGTCTCCAAAACGGATTATACCCTCGAGCATATTCTTCTGCTCGCCAATCTCCTTTTTGTCGGTAAGTTCAAGAGCCTGCTCAAGTTCATCGACCGAAATGTGGTAGTTCTTCTTTGAGACAATACGCTGGGCGAAAGCTGTAGAACGAACCAGCAATGAAGAAAAGGGACGCAGAAGGCGCGACAGCAGATAGAGGCCATTTGCCGAAAAACGTGCAAACTTCAGGACATTGTTCTTGGAATATATCTTAGGCATGACCTCGCCGAACAGAAGAAGCAGGAAGGTCAGTATAACCGTCATTACAAGAAACTCGAGCCACTCTGCGGCGGCGGCAAAGTCGAGGACGTCGAGAAAGAAGAAGTTCATGAGCATTACAACTCCCACATTCACGAAGTCATTGACTATAAGTATGGTCGCCAGCAAACGTTCAGGCTCTTTGATAAGCCATAGAACCCTCTTGTCGCGCATAGACTTGCTTTCGGAAAGCATATCGAGATTCTCACGCGACAACGAAAAGAAAGCCATTTCGGAACCCGATGCAAATGCCGACAGCATAAGCAGCATCAACGCCAGCACCAATGCGACAATTGCTCCGGGAGAGGGGGAGTTAATCTCAACACCGGGTAACGAAAAAGAGTGTATGTGCAAATATATATTAGAAAAAATATCCAAAATTCCTTATTTAGAAGCTGTTTGAATTTCTAAAAAAATTTTTCTTATAGAAGCCGGATGTTTCGCCATTTTTCATTTATGGAATCAGGCGATACAAACAACTTCCTAAAGTTGAGACATTGGCTGTCATATAATCAGAAAGGTGCTCCCGATGGGGCCACGTCGGGAGCTGCCGAAGAACCTGCAGCCCTTGAAGAAAGCATCTCCATTGTCTCGGCAAGAATCTCGGTCCTGTAACGGCGAATGCCATTCTGGTCCTCATAGTTATTGGTTCTTATCTTGCCTTCGATATATATTCTGTCGCCCTTGTGGACATAGCGTTCTGCAACCTCGGCCAAACCGCCCCATAGAACAATATTGTGCCACTCTGTACGCTCGGGCACCTGAGTGCCGTTCTGCAGGGTATAAGACCTTTCGGTCGTTGCAAGCACAAGGTTTGCAACAACAACATTGCGGTCGAGATGACGAACATCGGGGTCTTTGCCGACGTTACCTATTAAAATTACTTTATTTACAGACATAAATTATTTTTTTTGCAAATATACAAACAAACGAGCGAGAAATATGAAGCTTGCTTCAATATTTTTCAAAGCGAG
>CAZAIM010000096.1:8608-9219 GCA_964485215.1 uncultured Bacteroidaceae bacterium
TGCAGAAAATATTCGAGGTTTACCTCAAATATAAGAACAAACGAGCGAGAAATATGAAGCTTGCTTCAATATTTTTCAAAGCGAGTGCAGAAAATATTCGAGGTTTACCTCAAATATAAGAACAAACGAGCGAGAAATATCAAACTTGCTTGAATATTTTTCAAAGTGGCAACGCGAAATAAGCGTTGACATTCAGTTTCTCAAAAAAAACGGTTTGCCGTCCTCGCCCTGCGAAAAAACAAATAAACATTCTGTTCTTATTCTATAAATAATTGAATGATACAATTCCAAAATAGCGTCTAAACACTTTTTTTTCAAAAAAATAGCGCATAAATTTCTGTATAAGCAAAAAAAGCTATATATTTGTAACCCGAAAAAATAACATACACAAAAGTATAACATAAATTCTTTTTAAGATGACAAAAGCAGAGATTGTAAATGAGATTGCGAAGAAGACGGGAATAGAGAAATCTGTGGTTTTGACAACAGTTGAGTCGTTTATGGACGTTGTCAAGAATTCTTTGGCAAACCAGGAACCGGTTTACCTTCGTGGATTCGGCAGCTTCATCATTAAGCACAGAGCAGAAAAAACGGCACGCGACATCCACAAG
>CAZAIM010000097.1:0-9046 GCA_964485215.1 uncultured Bacteroidaceae bacterium
CCGTGACCCCCTGCGTGACAGGCAGATATTCTAACCAACTGAACTAACGCACCAATATGTCAATGTTTCTGCTTTGTTCGTGTCTCAAAGCGTGTGCAAAGGTAGGGCTTTTTTTTGAACCTGCAAACATTTTGCCTGTTTTTTTTATTTAAGGCCTGATTTTTTTTCATTTTTGTGCCAAAAGGCATTATTTCTCTATCTTTTGCATGATGATTACATCCTGGTAACCGCTCTTCCCTTGTGTCCACTCTTTGAGTGTTGCACTGTGTGAAAAGCCTGCTTTTTCGAATAGTTTTATGCTGCTGCTGTTCCAGTATGGGATGTATGCGTATAGCTGGTGCAGATGTAGCCTTCCGGAAGCGTATTGACAAAGCAGCTGTAGTGCGCTGCTGGCGATGCCTTGGCCACGGTGTTTGCCCAATATGCCAATGCACACCTCGGCACGGCTGTTTATGGGGTCATAGTCGGCAAGGTCTATCATTCCGGCGCACTTCCCGTCGGGCAGTTCTATTACGAATCTTGCCTGACGTTCGGTTACAAGGTCCTGGCGACTCTGTTCAAGGTAGGCGCGGAGTGTGTAGCGCGAGTAGGGAAGTGTGGTGTTGCCGGCACTCCACATGGTGGTGTCGTTCTCCATTGCGTACATCAGTTCCAGGTCCTCCGGCTCGGGTGCCCGCAGTGTAACCTTGTCATCTTTGAGCCATGTGCTTGTCATTAGTCTGATATCTTTCCGTCGATACTGTATATTGCGCCGTCGGTGATTAGTATCTTTGTCTTTGTGGAGTATGTTGCAATTTTAAGGTTTTCGCCCTTTATTTTCTGCATAAACGCCAATATGGCATCGTAGGAGAATGTGGTGGTGTCGAAAAGTATGTGGTTGAAATTGCCGTTGTTCTTTATATCCAGCGTGCCGTCTGTCAGTTCGCTCTCGTTTGCTGCCATGTACTTGTGTCCATCGGCTATGCCGTTCCTGTTCAGCAACTCGCGTATTTCGCTGTTGCTTTCTTCGGTGCCGATGATGATGAACTTCCTTTTCTGTTCAACGTTGCGTGTCTCCCAGTCCTTGCCAAGGAAAAGCGGGTTTATGCAGTGTATGCGGAACTTCAGCAGGCTTACGGTAATCTTGAGCGGTATATATGTCAGCAGGTAGTAGAAGAAGTTGTGTTTCCTGAAGAATCGCTGCAGTGAGTAATAGAGCCAGTAACGGTACTTGAGCTTGCTTTTTACAGAGCTCTCGCCTTTGTAATGCAGTATGGGCAGTGGAAGGTAGTAGTTCTTCTTGCCCGATTTCAGTATGCGGAACGACAGGTCGCTGTCTTCCCAGTACATAAAGAACTGTTCATCGAGTGTGCCTACTTCCTTCAGTGTCTTGTGGCGCAGGAACATGAATGCTCCCGATACCATTTCTATGGGGTTTGCTTCATCATCGGGCAGGTAACTCATATAGTAGTGCCCGAATGTCCTGCTTCGGGCAAAACGCTTGCTTAGGCCTGTAGCCTTGCATATGCTGACCCAGGGGGTTACTATGCCGCGACGGCTCTCGAGCGCGAAGTTGCCGTCCTTGTTCAGCATCTTTACTCCAACGGTGCCTGTATCGGGGTGTTTGTCCATAAACTCAATACAGCCTTCGATGGCCTCGCGGGTGACAATGGTGTCGGGGTTGAGCATAAGTATATATTCTCCTTTTGCCTGCTCGAAGGCGATATTGTTGGCACGAGAGAATCCGTGGTTTACGTCGCTTGCAATCCATCTGACCTTTGGGAAACGGGAGGTTATATATTCGGTGGAGCCGTCATCAGAAGCATTGTCGACGATGATTACTTCATGGTCGATGTTCCTTGCTGCTTGCTCAAGCGAGTTGAGGCATTGCTCAAGGAAGTATTTTACGTTGTAGCTTATGGTTACTACTGTCAGTTTCATTAATCGCCCTTTATGCCTCGTTGTTGTTAAGGTATTGTTCGAGAGTCGCTTTTGTGGGATAGCTGTATATGAGTGCACCGTATGCTATAATGCCGCAGTACATTGCTCCTTCATAGTTTATTCCATAATATGTGAATATGTTGAAGACAATTGCAGCGAATAGCAATGCAATGCGCAGCAGTCCCATTTTGCTGAATTTGCCTATGACCTCCTGTTCGCCTTTCTTGCTTGCCTTTGACATTGCGTTCGAGAATGTCTTCAGCGCAAGCGGTACAAGTATTATTGTGAGCATCACGGCTGCTGTCTGTATTATGTATATCTGCTCGCCCGACAATAAATGTGCAAGCGCGCCCTTGTAAAGGTGGTTGCTTTCAAAGGCTACAATTATAATAAGTGTGGATATGAATGCCACAATGTAGTTTGTCCTCAACGACTTTATTACTTTTTCTCTAAGCATATTCATATTGTTTTTCCGGTAAATGGCTGTCTGTGTACTATGGAACTGCCTAATGTGACCTCATCGGCATACTCCAGTTCGTCGCCTACCGATATTCCGCGTGCAATTACCGAGAGCCTGACATTATACTGCGCAAGCTTGCGGTATATGTAAAAGTTTGTAGTGTCGCCTTCCATGGTGGAACTGAGGGCGAGAATGACCTCTTCAACCTTTCCTGTTGCTACACGTGCCACAAGGCTGTCGATGTGAAGGTCGCTTGGCGATACTCCATCCATTGGCGATATTATGCCGCCAAGAACGTGGTAGACACCCCGGTACTGCATAGTGTTCTCCACGGCCATCACATCCTGTATGTTCTCAACAACACATATTGTGCTGTGGTCGCGCAGGGGGTTGGCGCATATGGGGCAAATCTCCGTGTCCGAAATGCTGTGGCATTCGTTGCAGTATACAGCTTCGCGCTTTAGTTTCATTATTGCTCCTGCGAACGCTTCAACCTCTTCCTCCTCTTTGCGGAGCAGGTGCAACACCAGCCGGGTAGCGGTCTTGCGCCCGATACCTGGTAACTTTGAAAATTCCTTTACGGCCTTTTCAAGCAGTGTCGACGGATATTCCTGGTTCATAGCTGTTCTTCTTTCTTAGGCTTCCCTGCGATGCCTTCTACACAAAATCTTGCGAAGATAGTCAAAAAAGTCGACAAATGCCCCTTTGTAATCAGTTAATCTTGCTTAAACCGCCTATAAACTGTATAAACTGTTTCAAGGTGTATAAACAAGCGTGGTCTGTAATTACATAACGTTTCAGGGTGTGGTATTATTGTATAGTCCGGCTTTTTATGGGAATTTTGAACAGCTTCTGAGATGTTTATTCAATCTCAATATCTATTGCTGCCGGGAATACTCTTTCGGGGTCGTAGTATTCGGCGCAGCTCTCAACCATCGCTTTCAGTGTGGGCTTTACCTTGCCGTTGAACTTCTCCTTGCCGTTGACAATTACCCTCACAGGTTCAGAGAGGTCGAAAAGCTCTTCGTTAAGGAAAATGGTGACGTTGCCTGTTGTGGCTGCTGTATACTCCTTTGAGAAAAACATTGGGATGTTGTATATGGCCTGTGTTGTGGTGTAGGTTACGTTCTTTACGTTCAGTTCAATGCAGTTGTCCTTAATTCTTACCTCGTAGCAGGTGCGCTCTTCTTCATTTGTACGCGATGTCTTGTTCACGCGCAGGTTGTAGAACCCGGTTCTGTGGCGGCCGTACATATCGTAGTCCTCCCAATAGAAATAGGTGGGGTGTGGGGTGCGGCTGAACTTTTTCAGCCATGGTGTTGTGGCATCGTAGTTGATGGCGTGTCCCATTCCAGGAACAAGTTCAATGAAATGGTTATATAGCCCCGGGTGCACCTTGCGAAGGCTGTCAATGGTTAACGCAGCATTGTACGTCATGGCATTGCGGGCAAATCCATAGTCCTGTTCACCGGTCCGCAGTGAAAATGCTATGTTGGCGAGGTTTTCCATGGGTGCATTCTTCAAGGGTTCGCCTCCGGCCATGGGGCCTGCGCCGGCAAGGTAGTCGGCATAGAACGACGCGAGACGCTGGCTGCCGTATCCACCCTCGGAAATTCCATAGAAATATATTCTGTTGGCATCGATGTTCTCATTGAGGAATGCCAGTCGCAGCAGTTTTTCCCACGCCCACTGTTTGCTCTGTATGGCCCAGCGGTAGAGTTCACCAAATCCATTAGGAATCTGTGGGATGAAGTGCAACGACGGCGCATCGTCGTATCTGTTGCACAGGAGGTAGCCTGTTTCCCATTCGTGTACCTTGTTGCCGGAACCGTGCATATAAAGGAAGAGCGGGTAACCGTTCTCAGGTGCATCGCCTTTCTTGATGAAATAGTATGGCATACGCGCATCCTTTTCCAGTTCCTCGGGCAATAGCCAGTAACCGGTGTCACGCGGCTCTCCTTCGGCAAACGGCGCGGTCAGTTTCTCCTCGTCGAGGTTCTCTACGGCGTTGCGCCAGCAGTTCCACACATATCTGCGCGCAGCCTCAATATCCTCAATATCTATGCTGCTGTTGTTATTGTATGTGCGGTCGTGCCCTTGCAGTGACTGTGTAAAGTACGATGTGATTTTCTTTGTCTTGCTTCGCGACAGCCTATATTTTTTGCCTCCACCGGCAAAGCATATTGCAGCTGCAAGCAGGAGCAGCAGTGTAATTGTCCCTTTTTTCATTTCTTTCTGTTTTTTTTGCTAAAATAGTCTTACTTTACCAAACAGACAACTTTTCCGTGAAATATTCTGTGACGAGGAGCGTGTTGTCGGGTATGTACATAATGAACCGCCATCGGGCCCGATGGCGGTTCATTATGTACGCTGATATTTGACTGTTGTTGCAGCAAACGGTTATCAGATTGTTTCCTGCTATTTAACAAGAACTTTCACTGTTGTCGTGTTGCCGGCATCATCTTCGGCTGTGACAATGTATATGCCCTTCTCGACGTTTACAGTGGCAGCACTTCCGCTATATACACTTCTTCCGTCAAGGCTGAATACATTGGCCGATACGGCGTTCTCAAGAATTATGGAGTCTCTGTCTGCCTTTACAGTAATGCTTTCATTGGCTACGGTGTCTATAGCAGTGGCATCTGCAATCCAGAAATAGCCGTTTCTTGGGTATTCGAACACGTTGTTCGACATTGTGCCAAGTTCTCTTTTGTTTTTATCATAGAATTTGACAGAAAGATTCCATTCTGCAAGCGGTGCAGTGTCTTTGCATCCACTTCTCAGGTTCATATCTGCAATATCTCCATTCTTTATTGAGGCAGGAATGTAGTCACTTCTTAATATTCCTATTATACCATTTAGCACGTTTACTCTTATATATCCGTCGAAATCAACGCCTGTGCATCCTATTCTTGTGATGATATTCACGCTGTCGCCCTGCACGACAACATTGTCGTCGTCAATGACAATTCTGCTTGCGGCATAAAGAACGCTCTTGCTTGGTGCCTCCAGTGTGAAGCCATAAGTTTGGCTCTGCCTTATTCTTGTCCATTCGCCGTTTACCAGCTCGCATACATAGGTTTCGTATGTGCCTTCGTTTATGACAGGTACATAATTGTTGGCACTGTATTTGAACTGAGTGGAACTGCCCTTGGCGAGCTCGACGTCTTTGGTTGCAAGCAGCACGGCCTTGCCATCCTTCTCGGCAAAGATACCCAATGTGCCCGTGTAGGGCGAATCTGTTACAGCTGCGTTTCTTACATTTGCAGTTACTGTGAGGTCGGCTCCTACTGTCGATGATGATGCCGACATCGATGTCAAGAAAGGTATGGGACCGTCGGGAAGTTCCGCCAATGTAAAGATTTCGCTTTTTCCGGCAATGCTCTTGAGCTTTTTCTTGTCAACTGTCAAAGTGTGGTCGGTGTATGAGTTCCTTAAATCGTATGCAAACGATACATAGTGGTCGCCGCTGCTCGAGAAACCATTGCTGATAGTGTAGGTAGCAAGGAAGTCGGTATTGTCGAGCACGTTGAGAAGAACGCCGTTTGACGTAAGTGTGTCGCTCTTGATGACAGTGTTGCCGGTGAGGCGGTTTACTATGGGCACAATAACCACCGTGGCGTTGTTGGTATTTGTGTTGCGGAACGCAACGTCGAATACCATGCCGTCGTTCTGTGTCTGTGGTGTCGTCCTGAACTTGAAGTCCGAAACCTCGACTGCAGGCTGCGCCTTGCTGAGGGTTGCGCTTTCCTTGCCGACCTCAAGTATAAGGCGGCTGTTCTCGCCCTTCATCTTCACGGGTTCGCCATCACCTGCATTGTATACAATCTCAATATAGTAAGTTCCTTCCTTGAGGTAGTCGACATGAGCAGTATTTGAATTGTGTACATTGAAGTCAACGTAATAGCCAACGGCTTCGTCAATACTTAGATTCACTTCTGTGTCAACGCTTGGATCATCCTGCATGTCCACTTTGCTGAAAGTTCCGTCGGTACTTGTAATGGAGAGGCCGAAGCTTATGTTGAATGTTGAGTGTGACCAGTTGAGGAACTGAACCATTATTCTGAAACCGGCATTGCCTGAAATGAATTCCGACGTGTGCTTTTCAACTATTGCGTTGTTGTTGGCTGCATCTATCACTTCATATACATAGAGCGAAGGATCACCGTTCCTGTTGGCTTCATCGGCTGTGCGTGGACGGATATTGGCAATGATGGCCTGGCCTACATTATACCTGTCCTGTCCGCCGCCTATGCCGGAACCGCCAGGCGACATTGAACCAAGGTCGAAGAATCCGTTGTATGCACCGTCCCAACCCCAGTCGATATGCACAAGGTTGTTCTCGTCGATGCCGTCACATACAAAGGCGTGTCCGGCTGCGTATGACTGTCCGTGGCCTGTGTGGACAAGCGGCTGGCGAGCCTCAAGGTTCTCTCTGATAATTGCGATGAACTCATCGTACGTGCATTCGTTCCTATTGTAGATTTTAATTTCGGGCGAGTAGTCAAACACATTTACGAGTGCTCTTGCAGCATTTACATTGTTACTTCCTGTGCCGGCCAAGGCATAGGAGCTGTTCATGGCTTTGCCCACGTCAATCATAAGCTGTGCAACAGCATCGGCCTGAGTGGCAGTGTAGCCGCTGCGGTAGTGATTGAGCATGTCGCTCCACCTGTATGTGTTCTTGGTAATGTCAATGGTCTCGGTAGCTCCTGTAATGTTGTTGTACCAGGAGATTGCCTTTTTGGGTTTCTCGGGCCATTCGTGGAATTTCATCACCTGGGCAGTAGCAGTGGCTGTACAGCCGGTCGGAGTCTTCTGCCTGTTTACTTCGGGGCAGTAGTTGTTGTAAGGGGCACTCTGGTTCCAGCTTGTCTGCAGCATTGGCTCTATTCTGGTGCCTGTTGCGGCTTCAGTTGTTGCCGGTATGATGATTCCGGCGCGTACATCCTCGACATAGCTGCTGTAGCTAGCAAGCCAATCGGCAAGTGCTTCCGGCATTTCGCCGACATTGCCTGTTGTTGAGTATCCGACAATAGGTGACAGGCTGTCGTCGCCCGATACTATTACGAATCCCTGTTTGCTGTCGGGCGTGAAAATGTAGAAACCCGGATCTTTCTTTTCGCTCCCGAACCGGCATCCGGCTTTTGACATTTCAGTTTTAGTCATTAGCTCCAGAGTGCTGCCTGTGGCCGACTTGTTCCAAAAACCGGCTGCAATCTCACCGGCTTTTTCTGGGTCTATCGGTCCGGCGAACGCAACGGTTACGGTCAATAACAAAAAAGATAATAGAGTAATCGTTTTTTTCATATAAGCTGTTTTTTGTAAAGTTATTGCGCGAAAATAAAATAAAAAGTTCGTCTGTACAAGTGTTTCGGACTCTATCTGTTAAAACAACTTCTAATTGGCTCTCTTTGCTGCCGGTTTCTCTTGCTGCTATGACTATAAATAACTATCAGTTTTATAATTTTAACAAACAATGATTATTTCGGGTAATGTTTTGCCGTTCTATCTTTACAAAGCAAAACTGCGGATTTTTAGAAATTCAAAAAACTATGAAGAAATCGTACTATATTCTGTTAATCTTTTTGCTTGCTCTTTTGCCTGCAGTAGCCTCCGATATAAAGATAAAGGAGGGCAATACAATATCGGGGCATGTGATTGAAGCCGGCAACGAAGAGAATATTCCATATGCATCGGTGCTGATAATTGAGACCGGTGACGGCACTGTCAGCAACGAAGAGGGGCAGTTCCTATTCCGTAATCTGCGCCCCGGAAAGTATACACTGCGTGTCTCCATGGTCGGTTATGAGACAATGACAAAGGAGGTGGTGGTGAGCAGTGAGTTTACTGCTGTTGTGCATTTCAAGCTCAAGGTAGAGGATAATGCCATAGATGAGGTTGTTGTATCGGCCAACCGTAACGAGATAAGCCGCAAGGATGCTCCGGTTGTGGTGTCTGTTGCTTCTATGAAACTTTTCGAAACGGTAAATTCACCCGACCTTGCAAAAAGCCTTAACTATGTGACGGGCTTGAGAGTGGAGAATAATTGCCAGAACTGCGGTTTTCCGCAGGTTCGCATAAACGGTCTCGAGGGGCCTTATTCTCAGGTTCTTATAAACAGTCGTCCCATTGTAAGTGCGTTGAGCGGTGTATATGGCCTTGAGCAGATACCGGTGAATATGATAGAACGTGTAGAGGTTGTGCGTGGCGGCGGTTCGGCTCTCTTTGGCGCGAATGCAGTTGGAGGTACCGTGAACATCATAACCAAGGATCCTGTGAGCAACTCGTTCTCTGTAAATACTGCTTTTTCCTGCTATGGCGGTGATGCTTGGGAACAGAATCTGGGTGCCAATGTGTCGCTTGTATCCAAGGACAACTCCTATGGTATCGCTGTGTACACAAACTACCGTAACCGCAATCCCTACGACCACGACGGTGACGGCTTTTCGGAACTTGGCAAAGTGAATATAAACACATTCGGCCTTCGTACATATTATCGTCCTACCCATACAAGCCGTCTGAGCCTTGAGTATCACACAACAAACGAATTGCGTCGCGGCGGAAACAAGTTCGACCTTGAACCGCACGAGAGTGATATTACTGAGCAGCATTAGTGTCCCATAAAAATTAGGGACGAGTTAAACATTAAATAAATTTGGTCCA
>CAZAIM010000098.1:0-8982 GCA_964485215.1 uncultured Bacteroidaceae bacterium
AACGTTCTTCTATTTCTTCTTTCAATGAAAAAGAGGATAACGCAAAAGCATTTCCACCATTTGCCGTGAGAAAACGTTCTTCTACTTATTCTTTCAAAGAAAAGTTCTTCTACTTATTCTTTCAAAAAAAAAAGAATAAATAACTGCTTGCGGTAAGCAAAATCAAACTGCCTTTTGTGGCAGCCCTGTTGCTGTGTCTTGTTTTAGGCATCAGAGCAATGTTTATGTTTGGTGGTGAGAGTTGCATAAACAATCCTACCGGCACTACCGACGGTTACGAATACGTCGACCTTGGCCTGCCCAGCGGCACTAAGTGGGCTACCTGCAATGTAGGCGCAACTTCCCCCGAAGAGTACGGCGGTTACTACGCTTGGGGCGAAACATCAACAAAGAGCGACTACAGTGAAAGCACCAGCAGCACCTATGGCAAAGAGATGAGCGACATCGGCGGCAACGCCCGGTACGATGTCGCTCGCAAGCAGTGGGGCAGCACTTGGCGCATGCCCACAAAGGCCGAGTTCCAAGAACTCATAGACAACTGTACCTGGAAGTGGACTACCCAAAACGGAGTAAATGGAATGAAGGTAACGAACAAAAAGAACGGCAACAGCATCTTCCTGCCTGCTGCCGGTGACCGCTTCGGTACGTCGCTCAGCAGCACTGGGTCTGCCGGCTACTACTGGAGTTCTACGCCTTACGAGAGCAATGTGGGCGGCGCGTACGGCTTGTACTTCGATGACGGTAGCTACGACAGGAACGGCGGCAACAGCCGCCGCGACTACGGCCGCAGTGTGCGCCCTGTAAGTGATTAGTTGAAAGTTGAGAGATGAACGTGGAAAGTTTAGAAATTTAAACAGCTTCTTAATCTCTATTTTCTTTGCTCTTATTTCTCCTTTCTCCTTTCTCATTTCTTATTTCTCCTTTCTTATAATCTTTACAATCTCCTCCCGTTGTTTGCTGCTCAGTGGCGGCAGGGTGGCTTTCAACGTTACAATGAGGTCGCCGAACTTGCCGTTCTGCCTGTATATGGGAAATCCTTTGCCACGCAGGCGTAGCCTGCTGCCCGGCTGGGTACCGGGCTTTATATTTACACGTGCGCTGCCGTCAAGCGTAGGCACCACTGTCTCGCCACCTAAAAGCAAAGTGAATACATCGCAGTTCGCTTCGGTGAAAAGGTCGTTCCCGTCGCGGCTGAATAACGGGTCGTCTCCGATGCTGAACGTGAGGTAGAGGTCGCCTCTTGCTCCGCCTTGCACAGTTGCAGCTCCGTGTCCCTTGAGCCTTATCCTTTGTCCATCGGCAATGCCTGCCGGGACAGTTATGCGTATGTTCTCACCGTTGATGGCAAATGTCTGCTTGTGTGTGGTTGCAGCATCGCGCAGCGAAATTCTTATCGTTGCCTGGAGGTCGCTGCCACGTTCTCGGCTGCTGTGCATCCTGCCGCCGAAGAGCTGCTCGAAAAAGTCGCTGAAACCGCTTGCATTCTCGCTGTTGCCGCTGAAGTCGCCGAACCCGCTGAATCCGCCGAAATTATACTCGCCACTTCTGCGGTATCTGCTGCGTTGTGCCTCAAACTCATCGGCATTGCGCCAGTTCTCGCCATACTCGTCATATTTCTTGCGTTTCTCGGGGTCGCTGAGTACCTCGTTGGCCTCGTTTATCTCCTGGAATCTCTCTTTTGCATCGGGGTCTTCCTTGTTTATGTCGGGGTGGTATCGTTTAGCCATTTTGCGGTAGGCCTTTCTAATCTCCTCCTGCGAGGCGGTGCTGTCGACACCAAGTACCTTGTAATAATCTATGAATGCCATAATCCGTTTCCGTTTTTTCTATTATGAACAATGGGAATGTGTGGCTTGTTTGCGTGTGGCGGTTTCGGCCTTCGCTATGGTTAATAAAAGATAATTATTTGCTTGTGACGGTCAAATGAGCTATATTCGCGGCCATAAAAACGGAAAGCTATGAGAATATTGACAAAGCTATTTATTTTGCTGGTATCTTTCGGGTTTGTTGCCTGCAGCGACAGCGACAGTTACAATGCCGACACGGCCGAGTCGAACTACAAGCCTTCGCAACATCTGCGCAAGGTTGCCACAGTAAGGACAACGAATACCATTGACGGGCGCGATTACTCTTGGGAACACAAATTCTCCTATGATGCTCAGGGTAGGATAAAGGAAATCAATACCGTTATGCGCCATTATACTCCGTATGAGTTTGACAATATAGTGCGTTACCACGCTTGCAATATTGTATCCAAGGCTTGCTACTACTACAGGGGTGAAAAGCTCGAGGTCGATTACTCCCTCTCGCGCGAACATCCGGAGTATCCTGATTGGAACAAATCGGAGAACGGTACCGATTATGGCCGTTTCAACGAGCAGGGGCATCTTACGGCATTTTCAACGTTAGATTTTGTCTACTCCAGAACCGTGCTGCAGAATGCCTATTCCGACAGCGGTATCGGCTATACTATCGTGCGTGACGGCAGCGGCAACGTAACAGGCTACAAGGCTATCCAAACCTCTAATGACAGCCTTCTTGTAGACAAGTCGAGCAAGTACTACTATTCCCGCATCAAGAACAATACGAACTTCGACTTCTCGGCCTACTTCGGTTACTGGGGTGTTGAGCAGGACATCCTTGCCAACAGAATGCCCTATTATGCCTCATATCAGTTAGGTGCGTTTGCAATGCTTGGTTCAACAAGCCCCTATCTCCCGTTCGGCATTTTCGACGAGGATAGCAATGAATACATATTTGGCAGATGGGAACTTGACGACCGCGACAGCCCGGTGCTCTTTACCGATGCTACGGGGCGCAGGACAGAGATTACTTACGTTGAATGACCTCTGCACAATAACAAATAAAGCACTATTGCCGCGGCAATAGTGCTTTATTTGTCAGAGCGATACTTTGTTACTTGCAAATGTAATCGAGGTATCTGTTTATGGCATCCTGGCATACAGGGCAGAAGTCGGTAAGTGCCTTCATCATACATTCGGGCCATCCGCGATAAATGCCTTTCTCCAGGTATCCGCCACCTTCATATGCGCCAATCTTCCAATCCTTCTCTGTGCTTCCCGGGGCTGCAACAGTAGGTATCGGCGTTCCTCCCTCGATTCTTTTCTCCCATTTGCCGTTGAAGTTTACAAAACGGGTGAGATTTGCTTCCCACGGCTCCTTGCCTTCGGGGTAGAGCGCGCTCACTGTATTTCCAATCTCAATGTATTCGTCGCCTAATCCCATAAGGGAGTGACCGAATTCATGTACATACACTTCGCCGGTGCGTCCTGTCTTTCCTGCCGAGCCAAGGCCATAGAAGTTATATATTCCTCCGCCACCATACTTGTCGGTGTTCGTGAGAATGAAAATGCTTTCGTATGGCGCATTGGCAGCAACGTCGCGCACTTTCTGGAACTCCTCAGTCATTTGGTAACGTTCGCTGCCGAATGTGTAGAAGCGTGTGTCGAGAAGCGTCCTTTTCCATTCGTGGGTGCCCGGTATGCTGATGCCGCTCTCTTCGGACGGTGCCCACACTGCGCGTATGTTTATGCGATGCCTGTTTTCGGAGAACGGCGCATACTTGAAAAGTGCGTCGCTCCACATATTGCACGATGCTATGAACTTCTCCTTTTCCTCTGCTGTGAATCCGTCGGGCAGCAGCACAATGTCAAGGCTTTTGGCTATTGTGCCTCCAATGTGAATGTCGATGCTCTCATGCTTGTTGTTAAATGGCTTTATATTATAGTCATCTGTATTTACGACTTGAGAATGTTTCTTTTCCCACTCCTTGCTCTTCTTGTTGCGTGCGAAAAACTCGATGGTGAAGTAGGATTTCGGCTCCGGAAAAATTACGCTTTCCGGGAACGAACGGGGTGTGTGCTTGGCCTCCGGCGTGGTCTGCCACTCGTTGAACAATGTGCAGTAGTTGTTCTTGTATATAACAGTACCTGTTGCGCTGTCAATAATCCTGAACATCTGTTCGCCATAGTCGAACGGGTTTATGAGCGACACTTCTGAGCCTGCCCATACGCCTTCGCGTACGACTTTGTCAAAATAGTAGTACTCGTTCTCGCTGTCTCCTGCGTGGTGAAAATCGTAACGCATTGTCTTTCCTGTGAAAAACTCGTTGTAGCCGATACTGTTTTCGGCATTTCCGGCATTGTCCGTTGTTGCAACCTTGCCGGTTGAACAGGACAGCATGGCTGCCGTAGCCATTATTGTAAGCAATATTCTCATAAAGTGTTTATGTTTTTTGCGAAGATAAGGAAAAAACTGTTAAATAGCCCTCTTCAAAGTTGCTAAATTATGGCATTATTAGTATTTTTGTAGAAAATTAAAACGAAACAAAAAACAAGTTTATATTTTATGAAGAAATCATTTGTTCTTTTGCTCGCTGTTTGCACAGCGTTTGCAGTTGTGTCTTGTAAGTCGTCCAAGGACCAGTACAAAAATGCTTATGATGATGCCCGTCAGGCTGAACTGGCCGATGCCACTCAGGAGAGCGATGCTATCGATATTGCTCCGGTTGCATCGTCAACAGTTAAGGAAGATGTTGTTGTCGACGACAGCTACCGCACCGAGAAGGTTGTCCTTTCCGAGGGTAAGGAAGGCTCGTTGAAGGCGTTCAGCGTTGTATGTGGCAGTTTCTCTGTTAAGCCCAATGCCGATAATCTGCGTGCCGCGCTCATCGATGAGGGCTACAGCGCAATCGTGGTGCAGAACCCTGCTACAGGTATGTACCGTGTTGTTTGCGCCTCTTTCGACAACCGCCAGGATGCAGCCGAGGCTCGTGCGCAGTTCAAGGCCGACCACCCGGGCAACAGCGACTTCCAGAAGGCGTGGCTGCTCTATAACAAGTAATTGATACGGTTTACAATTCAAACCTGTTTAACTATTCAGCGGCAGTGTCATGCGACACTGCCGCTTTTTCTTAAAAACTTATAAAATCTGCATTATTTTAGAGACAGTTTGATTTTTATTGCTATAATTGTAGATTGAAAAACTAACCATAACAAAACTACAACATGAGCAAACATCCAAAAATAGGAATCCGCCCCACCATCGATGGCCGTCAGGGCGGTGTCCGTGAGAGTCTCGAGGAAAAGACAATGAACCTTGCAAAGGCTGTATCTGAACTTATTTCGGCCAACGTGCGTTATTCCGACGGTGCACCGGTGGAGTGCGTCATCGCCGACGGCACCATCGGTCGTGTGGCCGAAAGCGCGGCCTGTGCGGCAAAGTTCGAACGCGAAGGCGTTGGTGCCACAATATCGGTTACATCCTGCTGGTGCTATGGCTCGGAGACTATGGACATGCATCCTCACTGGCCAAAGGCTGTGTGGGGCTTCAACGGAACGGAACGCCCGGGAGCTGTGTATCTGGCAGCCGTGCTTGCAGGGCACGCACAGAAAGGCCTCCCTGCATTCGGCATCTATGGTCACGATGTACAGGACCTCGACGACAATACAATACCGGCCGACGTTGCCGAGAAGATTCTCCGCTGGGCACGTGCAGCAGTTGCTGTGGCACAGATGCGCGGCGAGAGCTATCTTTCTGTGGGCAGCCAGTGTATGGGCATAGCAGGCAGCATCGTCGACCAGAACTTCTTCCAAGAGTATTTGGGTATGCGCAATGAGAGCGTTGACGAGACCGAAATCCTGCGCCGTATGGACGAAGGCATATATGACCACGAAGAGTATGCAAAGGCTATGGCCTGGACCGAGAAATATTGCAAGGTAAAGGAGGGCTGGGACAAGAACCGTCCCGAAAAGCAGAAGGACCGTGCCGGCAAGGATGCCGACTGGGAATTTGTTGTGAAGATGACGCTGATTGTGCGCGACCTCATGCTTGGCAACTCCAAACTGCGCGAGATGGGCTTCAAGGAAGAGGCAATAGGCCACAACGCCATTGCAGCCGGTTTCCAGGGGCAGCGTCAGTGGACCGACTGGAAGCCCAACGGCGATTTCACCGAGGCTCTTCTGTGCAGCACTTTCGACTGGAACGGAATACGCGAGGCCTATGTGCTTGCAACCGAGAACGATGCTTGCAACGGCGTTGCCATGCTTTTCGGCAAGTTACTTACCGGTTGCGGCCAGATGTTCTCCGACGTGCGCACATATTGGAGCCCCGAGGCTGTGAAGCGCGTTACAGGCAAGGAACTTACCGGCATTGCAGCCGGTGGCATGATACACCTCATTAATTCCGGTGCAACAACCCTCGATGCAACAGGAGCAAGTACCAATGCGGCGGGCGAACCTTGCATGAAGCCTTGTTGGGAAATGACGGACGAGGATGCCGAAGCCTGTCTGAGGAACACGAACTGGATGCCTGCCGACCGCGACTACTTCCGTGGAGGCGGTTTCTCTTCGAACTTCCTGTCCAAGGGTGGCATGCCGGTGACAATGAGCCGTCTGAACCTTGTGAAAGGCCTTGGCCCGGTGCTTCAGATAGCCGAGGGATGGACAGCCGACGTGGCTCCCGAGATACACGAGGTGCTTAATATGCGCACCGACCCCACATGGCCTACAACCTGGTTTGTGCCCCGACTTTGCGACAAGGCACCTTTCAAGGATGTCTACTCGGTTATGAACAATTGGGGTGCCAATCACGGAGCCATAAGCTACGGCCACATCGGTGCCGACCTCATAACCCTTGCCTCCATGCTGCGCATACCTGTGTGTATGCATAACGTCGATGAAGAGAAAATCTTCCGCCCGGCAGCATGGAACGCATTCGGAATGGATAAGGAGGGTGCCGATTACCGTGCATGTGCAAATTACGGGCCGGTGTATAAGTGATAGTATGAATTTACGCCACGCACCGCGGTGCGTGGCGTTGCCAAGAGAATGAAAATATGACAGAAGGTTACAAAGTACGCGAGTATGGCGGCCCGGTAAAACGGTATTGCCAGACACTCGACCTTAAGGATAATCCGGAACTCATTGCCGAGTACCGTCGCCGTCATAGCGAGGGAGAGGCGTGGAGCGAGATTATTTGGGGAATACGCGAGGTAGGAATCCTGGAAATGGAAATTTACATAGCAGGTACCCGGCTTTTTATGATAGTTGAGGCACCGCTCGATTTCGATTGGGACAGTGCTATGGAACGTCTTTCCACGTTGCCCAGGCAGCAGGAGTGGGAGGATTATATGTCGGAGTTCCAGCAAGCTGCACCCGGCTCGTCATCCAACGAGAAGTGGTGTATGATGGAAAGAATGTTTCACCTTTATGAATGATTGACCTATGGCTCCGGAGTACAATACAAAACCTAAACTGGTAGAGAAACGCTACCTTTTGCCGTTCATTCTCATAACATCGCTCTTCGCGCTGTGGGGATTTGCCAACGATATTACAAACCCAATGGTAGCGGCTTTCCAGACATTGATGGAGCTGCCGGCGAGTGAAGCCGCACTTGTGCAGTTTGCATTCTATGGCGGTTATGCAACCATGGCGGTTCCAGCCGCACTGTTCATACGCCGTTATAGCTACAAGAAGGGCATTATGCTTGGGCTTGCGCTCTATGCGGTGGGAGCTTTCCTTTTTGTTCCGGCAGCCGCACAGCAGAGCTTCCCGTTCTTCTGTGTGTCGCTCTATATCCTTACCTTCGGGCTTGCTTTCCTGGAGACGACGGCCAATCCTTTGATTCTCTCCCTTGGAGCAAGGGAGACATCGACACGCCGCCTGAACCTGGCACAGGCCTTCAACCCTATGGGGTCGTTGATGGGTATGGCCGTAGCTTCGTTTGTGGTGCTGCCCTCTTTGGTCTCCGACTTCAGGGACAGTAACCAAAACTGTATCTTCGGCGCAGCCACAAGCGGAAAGGCCGTGGTTGTCGATGATGCCTCTGTTGCATCGTCGGCCGTTGCCGCTGAGGAGTGGGACTGGGTGTGGAATGCCACTGCCAATGTGCATCAGGCAAGCGACACAGTGAGTATCTTGCTGAAGGATTTCATTGCCTTTGTAGACAGAAGCAACGAACTGGGTGTAGACCTTGGTTCCCTCAAGCACGACATCCGGAGTGGATTGAACGGCGAGGCCGGCAGCGTGCCGCTGAAGCTTAGCGAAGCCGACAAAGGCAACGTGCGTCTTCACGACCTTGCAATAATACGCGACCCCTATGTTGCCATAGGTCTTGTAGTGCTTGTGGTGCTCGTTGTCATAGCCCTTACCAGGATACCCGATTCGCAAGGTGCAGCAGCCAAGGTGAGCAACCGTGTAACGCTCAAGCGGCTATGGAACAACCAGGTGTACCGTTATGGAGTGGTGGCGCAGATGTTCTATGTTGCGGCGCAGATAATGGTCTGGACCTTCATCATACAATATGCCGACAATTTGGGAATAGACAAGGCTACAGCCCAAAACTACAATATTCTGGCAATGATAATGTTCCTGTGCAGCCGTTTCATAACTACCTTCCTTATGCGCTATGTTAAGTCGAGCGTGTTGCTTACTCTCTTCGGCGTGGGAGCCATCGTAGCAACCTTGGGTGCTATATTGATAAACGGAATGCCCGGTCTCTATTGCGTTGTGGCAATAAGCTTCTTCATGTCGCTTATGTTCCCCACAATATATGGCATTGCTCTTGAGAAGGTTAATGGCGAAGATACCTCGCTGGGTGCAGCATTCCTTGTCATGGCCATAGTAGGCGGCGCGTTGATGCCTCCTTTGCAGGGCGCGATAATTGACTTGGGTACCATTATGGGAATGCCGGCTGTGAACATTTCCTTTGTGTTGCCGCTTGTGTGCTTTATGATTGTCGCGCTTTACGGATACTGGTGCGGCAAGGCACAGAAGTGCCGATGACAGGCGGCTTGGTTTGTACATAAGTACGTTTTTCATAAGTGCAAACTGTTACCTGTTCACTTTAGACAAAGAGGACGGCACATTTTCCTTCTGTGCCGTCCTCTTGCCATTATGCAATAATTGAGAAGCTGTTTGAATTTTTATAAAAATAATTTCTTATAGAAACCGTATGTTTCGC
>CAZAIM010000099.1:0-8970 GCA_964485215.1 uncultured Bacteroidaceae bacterium
TGCTTTTATTCTTGATTAGAGGCATGCCAACCGGGAATATCCGCTGACCCAAAATAAGGCTCAAAAATATTCTAATTTAAAAAAGAGGAAAACAACTGTTTTCAATGCTAAATGCTTGATTTTCAGTGTTTTCCTCTTTTGTACGCCGTCAGGGACTCGAACCCTGGACCCATTGATTAAGAGTCAATTGCTCTACCAACTGAGCTAACAGCGCATTGCCTTAACGCGTTGCAAAGGTACTGCTTTTTTTTAACTCTGCAAATCTTTTGGAATCTTTTTTTTAATATTTTTTCTACTTTCTATCCAAAGTGTTGATTATTACGGAGAAACATTGTGTGTTTTTTTACCGGCTTCTATTGTTTCTTCTTATATGGTTCAAAGTTTATAAGATGTTAGTGCAGATAAATTGTTTCAATGTTGCAGTTTTGCTTGTGGTTAGGCTCTCTTTTGGGATTTTGTTTATGCAATTGCTTTGTTTTCTCTTTTCCTGCTATTGTTGCGCAAGGTGCTGTAGACGATGCCGCGGAATGTCTCCTCGTCGAGGTAGAATGACGGTGCTGGCTCCTCTATAATCTTTTCAAGAATAAGGTATTTGTAGCGTGGACTGCAATCTTTTACCTGTTCGCGGTAGCGACGGTATATTTCCTTGTACATTGATAGTTTATTGCCGTTGACAATAGGCAATTTTTTCTTGCGTACAAGGAGTGAAACGAAACGTCTTGCATTCTCGAAGGTAACGTAGAATCTTGGTGCCTGGCTCTTTGATGCGTGTTCAATGACTTCGCTTTGTGTTATAAATGGCTTTGTCTTGCGTAATTCTTTTAACGATTCAAAAAAACTGTCGATTACGTCGTGTCTGCGCATTTCGCGTACTGTGGAGTTGATGTTGTTTTTCATACTGCTTTTTTGAATACAAAAATATAGTCGGAAATGGCTAAGGGTGTTGCTGTTTTACAACTTTATTTATCAACAGCCGTTCCGGCAGTACTGTAGTATGCTTTTCTATAATTATTCTCTTCATACTCTCATGCCCTCCTGGCGAAGTGTGACATTCCAAGGTTCTCGCTGCCATAAATGGTAATTCAGCAACCTTGCTGCTCATTTTGTATTGTTTCTTTGCTGTCGTAAAAAAATAAATGAAAATGGAACAGTACAACAAAAATTTCGGCACCGCTGCATTGGCTGCTCAGCAGCCTGCCGGCGAGAATGGTGGAGCTGACGCTCTACAGAATGGCAACACCTCTTCTATTGAACGTCTCGATGTGGGACTGAAGAAAATCTTTGGCGAGGATTTCGACATTAACAACTCTCTTTCACAGGATTTGCTTTTGCAGCATCTTGCTATTAACCGTGAGCAGAACGAGAAACTGGCTTCTGTACTTGAGCGAGACCCGCGGCTGGCTCAGATGATTACAGATATGGTCAACGGTAAACGTAATGCGCATAGTGCAATGGCGCGTTACTTCGGGAATTCAATGATGCAGGTCGATGAGGATAGCCCGGAATATGAGGAGATAATGCTTGCCGACGAGGAACGCAAGCAGGAAATTATGCGTCTTGCCAATGACCGAAGGGAGTATGAGACAAACCTTGAGGAGAGTATTCCTGTGATAGAGAACTTCTGCAAGGAGCGTGGCTACGATGCTTCGGAGTTTATGGACAATGTGTGGGAACAGATTGTCTTTCCGGTTATGGCCGGCAGGTATACTGTTGAGGTATGTACTGCGCTTGACCACGCGATAACATATGAAAAGGATATAGAGGATGCCTTTGCTGCAGGTGATGTGAAAGGACGCAATACCAGTATACATCGGATGAAGGAGGATTTTGGCGATGGACTGCCTAAGGGTATGAGCAGTGTTGCTCCGGCAACGGAAAGCAAGCCTCGCCGCAACTCCCTTATCGAGAAGGCACTCAATGCATAGTGACGGCTGTCTGCAATTTCTATCATTAATTAACCAATAAACATTTTCTATGAAAAAAATTATTTCTTTCTTGAGGGAGAACCCTCTGTTTGTAATTCTTTCAATTGTTTCGGCGGTGCTTTATCTTTATGCCGACGCTGAATCGGGGACTATTATGGCTGCGGTAACGATGATGCCAGGTGCTTCAGTCAAGCCATCGAGCGGTATTGGCGGTCTTGCCACACAAGGTATAGGCGATGCTACGACAGTCTCCAATTCTAGGGAACTGGGCAGCGATTTCATTGAGGCCGATGTCGATGACCAGATAATTGGCATTGCCAGTGACGAGAGTGTGATAGACACAATCAAGCGGAAGATACGTCGCCAGGTGCGTGTGAACTCTTTTGAGGTTGACCATTATCTCATCGACGACAAGCGTTCGAAGGCTTATACCAATGAAACGTATACAGGAATATCGGCTACGCGTGCAGAGATTCCTTTCTCTACAACAGGTGAGAGAAAAATATTCCAGGAGTATTATACTGCCATCTGCAAGGGTGTCAACGGATATGATTCTACAGGCCAGGTTGAATTGCCTGGGGTGGATCTTATGCTTTTCTTTGTTGGCAAGAACAGCACTACAGAGGCTCCTATTGCAATGGCTGTGAACGGCCCAAAGACAAATGCCAGTGATGATTATTGTGTGGTACCTACAATACCTGCCGGTACCGAGATTATACTGCTTTCTTCGGCTGCATACGAGACACAGAAGTTCATAGCCCCATCGACAATAGTCCCTGTTCCTGAACGTATGTATCTCCAGAAGCAGCTTTGCAACAGTATTGTCAGCGACTATTTTGCTGCGCAGAAGAAGCGTATCCAGTTCAGCGAATCGCAGATTGCTGAGGCTGTGCTCAGACAGTTCCGTCTTGAGAGTTGCCGTACCGCGTGGGTGGGGCAGCCTGGAAAGTTCAAGGTGCAGGCAATGGACAATGCTATGGGTTATCAGTGGGACTACTTCTCAAAGGGAATCCGTTGGCAGTTCAAGCGTCAGTATGACCTCTCTTCAAAAATTACGTTTGCCGACCTAATCAATCTTTCTATGGTCAAGTTTACAGGTTTCAACTGTACGAAGAGGGCGATATGGCTGCTTGGCAAGCAATTGCTTAACGATATTCAGAAGATTGACCTTACGCTGCACAAGAACATCAGTGTTACAGGTGACAAGGTCTTTGGTATTGAGTGTACGAAAATACATACGGTCTTCGGCGACATTGACCTTGTCCACGATCCTACTCTTGATGCTCTTGGCTATGCTCATTGTGGCGGCCTTATTGACGAGAACGGCCTTGTGCGCTATTATATGAAGAATGAGGATGCCAAGACTGAGAATGTTGACGGTGAGGAGGCAAAACGTGAGGTTGTGATGACGATTGATTGTCTTTGTCTCAAGGGGTATTCTCACATCTGGGTGAACGGTGCCGCAGCGGAGAGTGACATTCCCGGTGCTTCGCGTGTAACAAGCGCATCGTCGTTGCCCGATGCTCCAAGGCTTAATGATGTGGTGATTCTTAATGCCGACGTGAACCATATTGTGAACGGTGAGAACAGGCTGTGGTTCAGTGCAGGTACAGTTGTTACCTTCAACGGCACTACTTGGGTTGAGTATACAGGTGAAATTCTTGTTTAAGGATAGTTGAATAATCATGAGGGTGACTAAAAAGTAAATTCCTATGTTACGTTTGCCTTCAAAATCCTCATTTACGTCAAGTAAACTGCGGTTTTGAAGCCTGCACAAGCCTTGAACTTTACTTTTTATTCACCCACATTAAAAAGCATAGATAATGAATAAAAGAATTACTTATGAGATACACGGACAAATAGAACGAAACAGCTATTTCCGTATAGGCAAGGCTCTGGTAAGAATTGAATTTACCGGTGGTGCCATAAATTCAACGGGTGTCTATCCGGCACAGTATGTGACGGATAATCCGCTTTTCCAGCGAGCCATAGAGAACAGTGATGCCTTCCGCAATGGAGAGATTAAACGTGGCAAGGTAGAGGATGATGGTGCCGATAGTGATTCCGATAAGGATGCTGAGAGCCCGGAGGTGACGGTTCTCTCAGGCGTTACAAATATGCAGCAGGCCAGGGCTGTGCTTATGGATGCTCCCTATAATTGTCCTCTTGCGCAGTTGCAGAATAAAGGGGCTGTGAAGGCGATGGCTGCTAAGATGAATGTTTCATTCCCGGATTGGCTATGATTCCTACCGATGAACTTGTCAGGAGGGTGCGCCGTCTTGTGAATGAGGCCGATGAGGATTCTGCTGTGTCGCAATTGGAAATTGAGCGCACCTCCTTTGACTCAAATATTGTTGAGCTTCTGCCTCGTGCTGTAGCGTTTGTCCAAAAGAACAAGAAGAGTGACGGGAGAGTAAATGTAAAGAGCCTATCTCCCTCTTCTATCACTATTGAACCGAATGGTGACGGTAGCGGAAGTATTGTGCTGCCGGATGACTTTGTCTCCCTTGTGCTCCTGCAGCTAAAAGGGTGGAAACGTCCTTGTACTGTAATTTCTGCATACGGTTCTGCCATTGGTGCGCGGCAGTATAGCGAATTTACTATGGCCGGGCAATGCAGGCCTGTGTGTGTGGAAGATAGCGGCAATGACGGGAGAAGGATGGTGCGAGCAGTTCCTCTGCTCGACGGCAAGCCCGAACATTTCATATATGAGGCAGCCTTTGATGCTTCGGCCGGGCTTGGAATGTGTGATACGGCAATGGCTGATGCGGTAGCCTATGAGTGTGCAGCACTGCTTTATACGGTGTTTGAGCGTTATGATGCAGCGAACAGTTTTCACTCGCTTGCGCTGGCTGCATGTGGAGGTAGGGTAACTGAT
Source organism: uncultured Bacteroidaceae bacterium (assembly GCA_964485215.1). Classification (GTDB taxonomy): domain Bacteria; phylum Bacteroidota; class Bacteroidia; order Bacteroidales; family Bacteroidaceae; genus HGM04593. Next base: position 4,804 of record CAZAIM010000099.1, read on the forward strand.
AAATGAATATACTATGGCAGCAAAGAATGTGTTTTTTTACAGAAGCAATGACTGTTGGGAGACAGAGCCGATAGAGTGTCGCGGTGGAGATGTTAGGGTACGTGTTCACAAGAAAGGACCTTATCCGGTAAATCTGCTTGTCAGCATCGACGGAGAAGAGGAATATATAAAATACGATGATTTCGGTCTCGATGATACTAAATGCGAGGTTACGCTTGAGGGAGCTATGAGAGGGCAGCATATAATGTTCTCCTCGCGTAGTGAACTGTTGCTGGTAAAATGTATGCAGCTATAGCCTATGGATAGCCTGAGGTTTGTTGCTGCATCTCTGTTTGCCAATGTGGCGGGACTGCTCTTTCCTATCAGGAACGACATTTTTGGGCTTGTGCTTCTTTTTGCCCTGAACTTTATTGCCGGTATGCTGGCCGATGTGTGCAACCATCGCGAATGGAGTTTCAGAAAAGCATTATGCTTTTTCCGTGATGCCGCGATATATTTCTCGATGGTTGCATCAATCTACATTCTGGGGAAAATTAAAGGGGAGGAGCAGGCTGCCGTCCACTGTGTGTCGTTCATGATTTATGTGGCAATATATTTTTATGGTACGAACATATTGCGCAACGCCCGTATGATAACAGGTGAGGGGAGTACTTTGTTTCGTGTTCTTAATCTTCTATATTATGTGTTCAGCCTGCGTTTCCTTGAACGGGATTCCTGGCTGAAGGGTTATCTTGATTATGAAAAAAATAGCAGTAATAATATGCTTTAGTACTTTGCTGTCAGGCATTTGTGGTTGCAGGTCGACGCCTGTCTGCAATGCTGCCCGTGAGAGTAGCAGCAATGTTGTTGAGAGGATTCTCCTTGACAGTATTGTTGTGCATGACAGCATTTATGTGCTCGACAGAGCCGATACTGTCTTTGTTACCAGGTACAGGACGCTTTACCGCGACCGTTTCAGACACGACACTATTGCACGTTGCGACACAGTTTACCGCGAACGTGTGATTAAGGTGCCACCTGCTGTTGATGGTGAAGGCGGAAGCGTGAAGTGGTGGGCATACATTCTCCTCCTGTTGGTCGTTTGGCGTTCGGGGCTTATGGGTGTGGTGGTGCAATTGTTCAAGAAACTGTTTAATTTCTAAAAGAAAGGAGTGGTCTTATGTATAAGAGTTTTTCATTTAAGGGTATAACAAGGAACTGTGATAATCTGTTGGCAGCCGAGGGTGAGTGCCTCGATGCTGTAAACCTACGTATGATAAACGGTTCCTTGAAACCTGTGCCGCAGCCTTTGCCCGTTGTCTCATTGCCTTACCGCTACAAGGCTATCGGTCGGCACGAGGCGGCCGGTTGTTATGTGTGTATAACGGAGAACGACGGCAGCTTGCATTTCTATGACAGCAATTGGGTTGCTCTCACCGGCAGGAGTGGTGATGGACCGCTGCGCTTTGACGAGCTGTCGGGAGTGCTTCGAGTGGAGATGGTCGGGAATATACTCTGTTGCTTTACTGCGGATTCAATCAATTATATGCTTTTTGATTCCGGAACCTATCGTAACCTCGGTGTCCGTCCTCCTGTACCGGCCATGAGGGTCGCCACCGAATCGAAAATAGAGAAACTGACAACCGCTGAGAGGTATGCAGTGCACGCCAATGCCGATAATTTTGAGGCTTCGTGGGGGTATAACGAGAAGGGATATCTCGACGAGTGCGTTTCAATGCTCAACAAGACCGGGCATTATGTAGACCGCTGTCTGTTCCGTTTCGCCCTAAGACTTTATGACGGTTCATACATATATTGCTCGCATATAGTCTATGTGAGTGACGAATGCTATGACAACGGAGTGGGGCGCGATGCGCGTAACTTTCAGTCGGAGTCGCTTGGTGCTGTCGACAACTATGCTTATTTTAACTTGAGTGTACGCGGTTTCAAGCCCGTTTTCTCTTTCCATAACCTGTTCCTTGACGATTGGAAAGGAATAGTGGTTGGAATTGACCTTTTCTCAACCGGCTCTATACCCGGACACAAGGCCGATAACGTACAGGCTTCGTTCTATAATTCGGAAACCGGAAGCACTACCCACATGATGAAGGAAGCGTATGTTGTAAAATCCATGGATGAACTTGTTGATGACATCTCATCGGCTTCCTTGTATTATAAGGTAGCCGAGTTTGATATTCAAGGCAACTGTATTTTCTCGCTCGATGATGTATCGGATGTAAACCTTGCCTTGCAGCATGGATTGCAGCAGGAACTCTCTGTCGAATCTCTTTCTACATACTCGGCAGAGTGCAGCTATGTCCTCAATAACAGACTTCACATTGCATCTCTTAAAGAGTGGCTTTTCAAGGGGTATGACTCTTCTGCGTTTCTTCCGGCTGCCTGTAAAAGTAGTGAACAGACATATCTTGTTGTCCACACGACAATAAAGACTTCGCATGGTACGTATGTTGTGGAGAATGATTGTGGTACCTTTGATGTAGGGTTCGGGTACAATACTCTCGAACTGCCTCCTCTGCTTGCCTATCCCGATTCTCGTGCAACGGAGATGACGCTGTATCTTTTCTATGACACGGAATTGTTTGCGAAAAGTTTCCCTCTGACACCGCACAAATATCTTAATATGTCGCAGTATGTTCATCGTTGGTACTCGCCATACACGGTGACAGTGGAAGCGCAGTTCGCAAGCGGCGCGTCGGCTTCATATATTTCGGACAGTGATGTCATTGCTGTTTTTGATGGTGTTGTTGGGGTTCATGAGGTCATATATTCGTCAGAGAAGAACAGCTGGCTTTACAACGGAAATCTGTTTCCGCCGGAAGAGTATGCTTCGCTAAGGATATTCGGTATACCGCGTGATGTTGCCGATGGAGACAAACTTGTCTTTACGATATCTGCCGGAATAAGCAGCACTGTGTGCAGGGATGTATACAATATACCCTTGGACTCAACCTGGAAAATGCTCGAGAGCATACCTCCGGTCAATGCTATGCCTTGCGTAGAACGTACTAACGTTCTGAAGGTGTCGATGGTTGACAACCCTTTTTCTTTTCCTGCGGAATTGACTTATGCACCTTCCCAGAGCGAGGTGGTAGCATTGTCGAGCAACACCGTTGCTCTGTCTCAAGGTCAGTTCGGACAGCATCCTCTGTATGTTTTCTGCAGCGATGGCATATGGGCATTGTCAGTCGACACATCGGGTGCGCTGGCCTATGGAGGCTGTTATCCGTTGTCGCGCGAGAAGTGCATTAACAGCCAGAGTGTCTGTGGAGTCGATTCAGGAGTTATCTTTGCAGGTGAACAGGGATTGATGCTGTTGCAGGGAAGTAGCATGAAGCGGATTTCGGCAGCAATGCACAGTGCATCGGGCTCGGAAAAGATACTTTCATCGTTGCCGTTCGAGAGGGTTGCATCAATTGTTGCTCTTTCTGATTCGGCAGAGGCATGCGATTTCGAGACGTATCTTTCAAAGGCTATGGTTCATTATTTTGCTCTGCACAATGAAGTTGTCATATGTTGCAGCGAATATTCCTATTCCTATCTGTTTTCATTGGATTATGGAGCCTGGAGTAGAGTGACGTGGCGTTTTTCGGGTACAGTGAATGATTGCACTTCATTTAGGCTGTTTTTAAAGGATGATTCAAGAACAGTTGTGAATAGATTCTGCAGCGAAGCTTCGGGTTACAATAGGGTGTTGCTCTTTACACGCCCGATGCTCTTCGGTACGAAATTGCCCAAAAGGGTGGTGCAGCTTATGATGCATTGCACTGCTGTACTCTCTTCACATCCAACGCCGGGGATGCCGCTTCTCTCTTGTTATATGCTTTGCAGCAATGATGGTGTGCATTACAAGATTTCGGCCGGAGCTGAGACTGAATGTGAATCGAACGATTTGCGTTTTCCTTATTTCCCGTCACAGTCGTACAGATACTTTCTTTTTGCGGTAGCCGGCGAACTTGGCGAAAATGGCTTGATAACAGGAATAGAACTTGATGTCAATTCTACATGGAACCGAAGAATGTAATATGGTTAACACAAAGGGGGTGATTAAAAAGTAAAATGATGATAAATATATCCCTAATTCATCTGCTTAAACAGTCTATATATTATGTTTTCCTAGTATCTTGTAAAATCTAAATGTTGTATAAAAGCAAATATTTTCGTAACTTT
>CAZAIM010000100.1:0-8522 GCA_964485215.1 uncultured Bacteroidaceae bacterium
TCCGCGACAACTATGACCGTTCAATGTCACAGTTGCCGACAGTCCTGTCGGGAGTACACATAAACCGAATCGAGGTATGGGTAACCAACAAGACCAGCGACTATAACAACCCTCGCAACATCGTTGCATTCACCGACATTGCCGAGAACAGCCACATAAGCAACAGCCTGTGGTCGCCCGGCGGGAATATGCCTATCCCCAGCAACAATGCCAACAATCTGTACCAGACACTTAACAGTCAATATCCAGCCATACGCGATATCGACCGGGTGAACAGTGTGCTTGGAAGCATTAACGGAATAAACGGAGGTTCCGACTACGAGAAACTCTCCAATGCGAGACTGCTCTCACAATCGGAGTATACCCTCAACAGGGAACTCGGATTCATATCGCTAAAGACAGCCCTTCGTGCCGATGAGGTACTTGCTGTTGCATATGAGTACACATACGGAGGACAGACCTACCAGGTAGGAGAGTTCTCGAGCGATGTGAAAGAGTCGAAGACAACGCTGCTTGTAAAGCTCATAAAGCCCAATGCCTGTTCGCCGGGCAACGGCTGCTGGGACCTTATGATGAAGAATGTGTATGCACTTGGCACACGCAACCTCAAGAGCACCGATTTCAAGCTCGACATATATTATGCCAGCGACAGCCTTGGAACAAACATCACCTACCTGCCCGAACAGCAGCTTAAAGGAAAGACGCTTCTGCAGATGCTTGGGCTCGACAGGCTCGACAGCAACAACAGCAAGGAGAACCCCAACGGCATATTCGACTTCATAGAAGGGTACACGGTCGATGCTGCGGGCGGAAGAATATTCTTCCCATCGGTAGAACCTTTCGGCAGTTACCTGAAGACGAAGATAAACAACGATGCCATAGCCGGTAAATATATATTCCAGGAACTGTACGACTCTACAAAGACCGTAGCGAAACAGATTGCCGAGAAGGACAAGTTCTATCTTATAGGCGAGTACACAGGTTCAGCGGCCAATGTAATACAAACCGGTTCAACCAATATTCCCCGAGGCTCAGTAGTGGTTACGGCAGGAGGTGTCACACTGGTCGAGAACAGTGACTATCAGGTTGACTACTCCTCGGGTACCGTGACTATACTCAACCAGAACATCATCGATGCAGGAACCAATGTCCAGGTATCGCTCGAGAGCAACACCCTGTTCAACATGCAACGCAAGACGGTGCTTGGACTGAACTGGGCATACGACTTCTCCGAAGACTTCAAGTTCGGAGGAACACTCCTTTCACTTACCGAGAAGCCGCTCACCTCGAAGGTTGATATGGGATCGGAGCCACTCCATAACTTCCTGTGGGGATTCAACCTCAGCTGGAAGAAACAGAGCCAATGGCTCACAAACATTATCGACAAGCTGCCCCTAATCAGCTGTACCGAACCCTCATCAATCACCCTTTCGGCAGAATTCGCAAGGCTTGAAGCCGGCACTTCGAGCGACGTTCAGAGCGAGGCTTCGTACATCGACGATTTCGAGAGCACCGAAAACGGCATCGACCTGAAGTCCCCCTCGCAATGGATGCTCTCGTCACTGCCAAGCGGAATGCAATACAGCAACCTCACCAACGACCTGCGCACCGGATACAACCGTGCACACATAAGTTGGTACACTATTGACCCGCTTTTCACACGCCGCAGCTCATCGCTTACGCCTGCACACATAAAGAGCGACGTTGAGCAGCTTTCCAACCACTATGTACGTGAGGTATATGAGCGCGAGCTATACCCCAACAAGGAATCGACATACGGTGAATCCTCAACACTCTCGCTATTCAACGTAACATACTACCCCGATGAGCGTGGACCGTACAACCTTGATACAGATGTTGACTTCAACGGAAAACTGAACGACCCTGCCAAACGCTGGGGCGGCATAACCAGGCAGCTGACAACGACAGACTTTGAGGGAGCAAATATACGGTACATCGAGTTCTGGATGCTCGACCCGTTCATCTACGAACAATCGGGAATGGGAGGCGAGCTATACCTCAACCTTGGCGAAGTTTCGGAGGATATACTGAAGGACGGCAAGAAGTTCTATGAAAACGGCTTGCCGGCCGAAGGGAACAGCTATGGCTATGAAGAGACGGTATGGGGACGCATACCTACGACAACTAGCCTTGTATATGCGTTCGACAACAACTCCGGCAGCCGCAAGCAGCAGGATGTGGGTCTCAACGGTCTCAGCAGTGCCGATGAGGCTGAATACCCGGCATACAAGGAGTACCTCTCTGCGCTGCAGGGACGTGTACGTCAGGAGGTCTTTGACAGCATTGCTGCCGACCCGGCTGGCGACAACTACCACTACTTCAGAGGAAGCGACTACGATGCGGCAGAACGAAGCATCATAGAGCGTTACAAATATTACAACAACACCGAAGGCAACTCCCCAAGCTCATCGGGCGAGAGTTTCAGCAGTGCGGCCAAGACAACACCCGACATTGAGGATGCGAACCAGGACTTCACGATGGACGAGTACGAGAGTTTCTTCCAGTACAGGATTTCTCTACGGCCCGAAGATATGACCGTGGGAAAGAACTACATAACCGACAAGCGCACCGTAACCACCAAACTGCGCAACGGCAACACGGAGAGCGTCAACTGGTACAAGTTCCGCATACCCATAGAGGAGTATGAGAAGAGTGTAGGCAACATTCGCGACTTCACTTCAATACGTTTCATACGAATGTACCTGACCCAGTTCAGGAAACCGATAACACTGCGTTTTGCCACTATGCAACTTGTCCGTGGAGACTGGAGACCATACCAGCAGCCTATTGCATCGAAGAACAACACCGCACCTACCATCTCGGGCGAATTCACCACATCGGCAGTGAGCATCGAGGAGCATGGCGACAGGAAACCGGTAAACTATGTTCTGCCTCCGGGCATCACACGCATACTCGACCCAAGCCAGCCGCAGCTCAGACAAGACAACGAGCAGGCATTGGCAATGAATGTCAACAACCTCGGAAGCAAGGAATCAAGGGCTGTCTACAAGAAGAGCAATCTCGATGTGCGTCAATATGAACGCATACAACTTTATGTACATGCCGAAGCACCCGAGAGCGATGCCACACAGCTCGGGAACAACGACCTCTCGCTCTTCGTGAGGCTTGGTTCAGACTACAAGAGCAACTATTACGAGTATGAAGTACCTCTGAGCATAACCCCGCACGGCTCCTACGACGGCAACAGTTCCGCCGCAGCAGCAATCGTCTGGCCGCAGGAGAATATGATTGACATACCGCTGAGCAAACTCACGGATATAAAGGTTCGGCGCAACACCCTTAGAAACAGCAATGCAGAAGGTGTCACGAACACCACCATATACAGCGAGTACGACGATGACACTCCAAAGAACAGGATAAGCGTTGTCGGCAGCCCATCCTTGGGACAGATAAAGGTTATGATGATTGGTGTGCGCAACAACAGTTCGAGCAACAAATCGGCCATTGTCTGGGTAAACGAGATGCGCCTGCTCGGTTTCAACAACAAGAGCGGCTGGGCAGCACAGGGCAACCTGAATATAAAGCTTAGCGACCTGGGTTCATTCGCAGCGCAAGGCAAGATTGAGACTGCCGGTTTCGGCGGCCTCGAAGACAAGCTGGCCTCACGCAGAACCGACGACTACTACCGCTATTCGCTCACGGGAACATTCGATGTGGGACGCTTCTTCCCCTCGTCGTTCAAACTGTCGTTGCCTACATACTACTCGTTCACCGAGGAGGTAACCTCGCCGCTCTACAGCCCATTCGACTCAGACCTGCTGCTCGATGACGTACTCGATTCATACAGTGGCGAAAGCAAGGACTCATTAAGGAACATCGCCGAGGTAAGATCCATAATGAGGAACTTCAGTGTGAGCAATGCAAAGCTGAACATCACCAGCAAGACACCTATGCCCTACGACCCGGCAAACTTCAGTTTCAGCTATTCACGTGCCACAACCGACAACAGCGGCAGCACAATAAGCTGGGAGAGAAAGCTGAACTGGAAAGCATCGGCAAGCTACAACTATGCAAGCCCCATAAAGACAATAAAGCCATTCGAGAAGATTAAGAGCAAATCGAAATGGCTCAAGATTTTCAAGGAGTGGGGCATCAACCCTCTACCCCAGTCACTATCGCTGAACACCGACCTGACACGCACATACCACGAGATACAACGCCGCGATATAAGCTCGGTTGCTGAAGGGAATGAAATACCGCTGACATTCTCGCAGCAGTTCTACTGGAACAGGTCATTTGCAATAAAGTGGGACCCTACGACAAACCTCAGAATGAGCCTGAACACCGGCACCAATGCCGAGGTTGAAGAGCCGTTCCTGCCGGTAAACAAGGATAGATACCCCAATGAATATGCAATATGGAAGGACTCGGTAAAACAGAGCCTCAAGCACCTTGGCAAGCCTTTGAGCTACCAGCAGAGCTTCAACGCATCGTATACACTGCCACTGAACAAACTTCCCATTTTTGAGTGGCTCACAGCAGATGCAAGCTATTCGGCTACATACAACTGGCAGAAAGGAAACAACGTGAATGGAGTCAATTTCGGCAACAACATCTCGAACAAGCGTAACATAAGCCTTAAAGGAACTTTCAACCTCGAGAAGCTTTACAACATAGTTCCATATCTCGAGGAAACCAACAAGAGATTTGCAAGCAACAACAGCAGCAAGAAGAACCAAAGCAAGGCCAAGAAGACCAAGACCAAAACCAAGCAGCCGAAGCCATTCACCAAAGAGGTTGAACTGAAAATGGATACCACCGTAACACTGAAGCACAATCTCAAGAACAAAAAACTGGACATAACAGCACATACCAAAAGCGGAGAGAAGTACAAGCTTAAATACAAGGTTATAGACGAAAACAGCATTCTCATAAAGAACAACGACAGCATAAGCGTAAAGGTAACAATCGTATCCAAGGTAAAGAATGGAGAGCGCAGCGGATTCGAGAAGGCAATGCAGTACCCGGTACGCGCATTGATGATGGTGCGGAACGCCTCATTCACATACACAAACGCCTATGCCATGAACCTGCCCGGCTTCATGCCCAATGCCGGTGACATATTCGGCCAAAACAAGACCGACGGAATATACGCGCCCGGACTTGATTTTGCCTTCGGCCTCACCGACGACAGTTTCCTCAAAAAGGCACACAGCCGCAACTGGCTGCTCAAGAACGACAGCATCTCGTCACAGGCAAGCAGCACAGCAGCAGAAGACCTGCAGGTGAGAATGACGTTAGAGCCTGTCAGAGACCTGAAGATAGACCTCAATGCCAGCTGGACAAGAAACAAGAGCAAGAGCATACAGTTTATGTATGACGGAATGCCGGTCAACGAGTCGGGAGGTTTCTCCATGACCACAATCACCATAGGCAACTCTTTTGGCGGCGGAAATGCCGACAACAATTACCAATCGGACGTGTTCGACAAGTTTGTCGGCAAGCTTGAGACACATCGCCAGCGACTGGAGAACATCTATGCCGGCAGCAAATACCCGGTATCGAGCAGCCTGGCAGGCGAAAGCTACGACCCGGCAAACGGCGGCGTTGACATATACTCGGCCGATGTAATGATTCCGGCGTTCCTCGATGCCTACACCGGCGGCAGCAGCAACGACATCTTCCCCAAGATGCTGAGCATGCTTCCAAACTGGAAGATAAAGTATTCGGGACTCTCAAAGCTTCCGTTCTTTGAAAAATACTTCAAAAGCGTGAACATCGAACACGGCTACAAGAGCGTATATGCAGTAGGTTCATACAGCACATATGCCACATATATGGAGTTCAGCAAAGGCATCGGTTTTGTCAACAGCACCGCAACCGGCCTGCCGGTTCCAAGCAGCCGATACAACATTGGTACCGTATCCATAAACGAAAGTTTCTCGCCACTGATTGGCCTTGACGTAACGACACACAGCAACCTGACAATAGGAGGCAAATTCATACAGTCAAGAATGATAAACCTGAGCCTCACGGCCATTCAGATGGTAGAGACATACAGCCAGGAGATAGCCTTCAATGTCGGTTACAAGATTATCAACTTCAAGCTGTTCGGCGGCGGCAAGAAAGCAAGCAAAAGCAAGCAGAAGAGCAGTGGCAACGATATAAACATACGCGCCGACTTCTCATTCAAGAACACCTCTTCGATATGTCGCAGCATAGACAAGGGAACCACACAGGCAACAAGCGGCAACAAGTCGTTCAACTATTCCCTCACAGCCGACTACGCCTACAGCAAGATGCTCACCTTTAGCCTATACTTCGACAGGCAGAAGACAATACCGCTTATATCGACCAATTCATACCCAACTACCACAACCGACTTTGGAGTGAGTATGAAATTCTCGCTGACACGATAATGTGACAAGGATGCAACAAAACAGGCATCCTTTCTTCTTTTATGAGAGTGCAGGCTTGTGGCTGCACTCTTTTTTGCGGTAAGAAAAACAGTATTATTTTGCATTTATTCAAAAATAGACTATTTTTGCAACAAGGCAAGGCATAAAATGCAATTGCCGGACATATTTTTTTAGAAGCGTATGCTTCATTCTTAAAGCGAAAACCTAGGAAATTTTCGAAAAAGGAGAATGGCATAAGCGGCTTCATGCTATCCGATTGCGATGGCGTGGGCTGTTGTGTTATTTCCTTTTTCAGGCTTTCCTAGGGCCCTCGCTTTGAAATAGCAGACAGCTCCACGCTTCTTTATATTTCAAGCACTATTAACTGCCACAGGAGGAGCTGTCGTGGCACAAACACGACACACTATGAAAAAGATTTTCTTGAGTCTGCTGCTCCTTCTCGTTTCAACAGGAGCAACCTTTGCACAGAGTTCATTATTGGCAACACTCAGCCACGAAGGTGAAATCACCGTTTTCTATGGAGCCGACGCATTGAAAGATGCCCACGCAGCAGCCCAGCACGGCGATGCCATTACACTCTCAAGCGGTTCATTTAATGCCGTAAACATTACAAAAGCCATTACCCTGCGCGGTGCCGGATGCGAACAGGATACTGTAAGGAACATTTTACCCACAATAATTGAAGGAGATTTCAATATCACAATTGGTGAAGATATTCCACAGAAACTCACTATTGAAGGTATACATTCAGATTATAGAATAGAAATCAGAAAAGGGCTTAACAACGCTACTTTTGTCAAGAATTATTTTAATCTCATTTTATATGCTACTTCTGAGAAATTCAAGAATAACAGTTATATTCAATGCCGATTTGATGGTTTTGCTGGAAATAAATATGTAGTAGAAAGCACTTTTAATTTCATAAACTGCATATTTAATGATGGATTCAATAATAATGAAGTTAGCTCAACGTTTACAAATTGTATAATCTTTAGTACTACTGTTACTAATACTAATTTTAATAACATTAAATATGCGACACTGCATAACTGCATTTTAGTTGGTTGCAACGAACGAAATTATGACATTCTACCATCAACTACTTTTGCTGTAAACTGTGTAGGAATAAATGTTTCAACTACCCATGGAAACGGTAAATTCGACATTTACAATTACAGCCCGACAAACAGTTACAGCACATTCCAGGAAATGTTCGGAAAAGATTCAGCAACATACCCATACATACTTACCGAAGATGCCAAGGCAAAATTCCTTGGAAACGATGGCACTGAGGTGGGAATATATGGAGAACCATTCCCGTTCAGCACAACAACATCCAATCCTAAGATTACCAAGTGTAATGTGGCTTCGCGCTCTACAGCCGATGGCAAGCTAAGCATTGATATTGAGGTTGAGGCCGGTGAATAAATTCCATGCCTTATGCGTAAGCTAATAATATTTATACTGCTCCTTGCTGTGCAAAGTGCAGTCAAGGGGCAAACCGGATATGAACTGCTTTACTGGTTCGACAATGACAATAAACAGGCAACGACAATCTCGCAGACAGGCGAGTACTGCATTGATGTGTCACACCTTGAAAACGGAATACACTCGTTGCATGTTCAGGTAAAGGACAGTTCAGGTCTGCTGAGCCAGCATGTAACAAGAAACTTCTTGAGCATGCTTAAACAGAAGCAGGAACTGAAATATATCTATTGGTTCAACAAGAATGACAAGGAAAAGGTCATTGAGACATCGCTACAGCACCGGTTAAAGGAGAATATTGACGTGTCGGCACTGACAGAAGGATTTCATGAGATAAACATACAGGTTACTGATGAACACAACTCCATGTCGGCACACCAGGCAAGACATTTCTTGAAAGTACCTACACAGGATAAAGAAACTGAACTGCTCTACTGGTTCGACAATGACAGCACAGTAATGAACAACGGCCCACTGAGCAACGGTCTCCTGTGGATTGATGTCAGCAAACTGAATGACGGACTGCACCAGCTAAGCTACATGCTAATTGGCGACAATGGCATAAAGGCCGAAGCACGTGTTGCATTCTTTGTCAAGACACCGTTGGGCGGCAATGCCATCACGTCATACGAATAC
>CAZAIM010000101.1:0-8492 GCA_964485215.1 uncultured Bacteroidaceae bacterium
GTGGTACAGTTCACAACCCCGGTGCAAACATCGGTATGGGTAGTGACCACACTCTTTACGCATTGGTTGACGGCGTTGTAACATTCAAGCGTGGCAAGAATGACAAGAGCTACGTTTCTGTTACTCCTCTTGCAGAGAAGAACTGATAACGGTTCATTCGGACAGATAGCAAGGCAATCGTTTGGTTGTCTTGCTTTTTGTTTTTTATCCGCGTAACTTTTTTCTGTATAATTCGTCTTTATATGTAAAAAAGATGTAAATTTGCAATTTAAGAAACTGCCGTGATTGGGCTGTTCCATTCGGCAGTGCGAATGGTTGATAATTTACTAAAACAAAATATCATGCTAACACTTAAAGTTATCTCTCAGGAGACCGAAAAAGTATTGAAAGGCCTGGAGAAGAAGCATTTCAAGAATGCTAAGGAGACTATAGATAAAGTACTTGAACTGGACAAGGCGCGCCGTGCCGCTCAACAGGAACTCGATAACGTGCTTGCGCAGAACAAGCAGCTTGCTGCTAAGATTGGGCAGTTGATGAAAGCTAAGGCTGCCGATGAGGCTGAGGCTGTAAAGGCTGAAGTGGCTCAGTTGAAGGAACGCGCAAAGGAACTTCAGGAGAGAATGGATTCTGCTGCCGAAGAACTTCAGCAGGTACTGTATACCATACCCAACATACCATACGACGAGGTGCCCGAAGGCATCGCCGCTGAAGACAACGTTGTGGAGAAGACCGGCGGCACAGAAACCGTGCTTCCTGCCAACGCACTTCCTCACTGGGAACTCGCGAAGAAGTACGACCTTATCGACTTTGACCTTGGCGTGAAAATCACTGGTGCCGGTTTCCCGGTATATAAGGGCAAGGGTGCGCAGCTTCAGCGTGCACTTATAAACTTCTTCCTCGATGAGGCACGTAAGGCCGGCTATGTTGAAATTATGCCTCCTACGGTGGTGAATGCAGCATCGGGCTATGGAACAGGGCAGCTGCCCGACAAAGAAGGTCAGATGTATCATTGCGGCCTTGATGACCTGTATCTTATTCCTACAGCCGAGGTTCCTGTAACAAATATCTATCGCGATGTGATACTTGACGAGAAGCAGTTGCCTATAAAGAACTGCGCATATACACAGTGTTTCCGTCGCGAAGCCGGTTCATACGGCAAGGACGTGCGCGGCCTGAACCGTTTGCACGAATTCTCTAAGGTTGAGATTGTGCGTATTGATACACCAGAGCACAGCAAAGAGTCGCACAAGGAGATGCTTGAACATGTAGAGGGCTTGTTGAAGAAACTGGAGCTTCCTTACCGCATACTTCGTCTTTGTGGCGGTGACATGAGCTTTACAGCTGCTCTCTGCTTCGATTTTGAGGTCTATTCCGAGGCTCAGCAGCGTTGGCTCGAAGTTTCTTCTGTATCTAACTTCGACAGCTACCAGGCTAACCGCCTGAAGTGCCGTTACCGCAATGCCGACAAGAAGACAGAACTATGCCATACACTCAACGGCTCTGCTCTTGCTCTTCCACGTATTGTTGCTGCTCTTCTTGAAAACAACCAGACACCTGAGGGCATCCGTATTCCGGCTGCTTTGGTGCCATACTGCGGCTTCGAAATTATAAATTAACTGAAAAGACATCTGCACTTTTGGTTTAATTTATAAGTATTACAGTAGAAGCATCTGTGGAATCGTATACTTAAACAGACAAAACACTTATTTATGTACAGAATAGTTTCTAAAGAGCAGTTTTCGGAAAAGGTTTTCCGTTTGCGTGTTGAGGCTCCGCTGATTGCCAGGGCATACAGAGCCGGTAATTTCGTGATTCTAAGAGTTGGCGAGAAGGGTGAGCGTATTCCTCTTACCATTGCACATGCCGACCCTGAAAAAGGGCTCATAACACTGGTAATACAGAAAGTCGGCTTGAGTTCAAGCCGTATATGTGACCTTAACGAAGGTGATTGCATCACCGATGTCGTAGGTCCTCTGGGTCAGGCTACGCACATAGAGAATTTCGGTACTGTCGTATGTGCCGGTGGCGGTGTGGGCGTTGCGCCTATGTTGCCCATTGCAGCGGCATTGAAGAAGGCCGGGAACCGTGTGATATCGGTGCTTGCAGGCCGTTCCAAGGATCTTATAATTCTTGAAAAGGAGGTGCGTGAGGTCTCCGACGAGGTAATCATAATGACCGATGACGGCTCATACGGCGACAAGGGACTTGTTACCGAGGGAATCGAGCGCGTAATCAAGCGCGAGAAGGTAGACCATTGTGTGGCTATCGGTCCTGCAATAATGATGAAGTTCGTGTGCAAGCTCACAAAGCAATATGAGATTCCTACAGTAGTGTCATTGAATACTATAATGGTAGATGGAACCGGCATGTGCGGTGCTTGTCGTGTTACCGTTGGCGGAAAGACTAAGTTTGTCTGCGTAGACGGGCCTGAGTTCGACGGTCATCAGGTCGATTTTGACGGCATGATGCAGCGTCTCGGCTCGTTCAAGGAAGAAGAGGCTCGTGAGATTGAGAAACTTGGCAATGATGAGGCTTGTGCAAGCGAGTGCGATGACCTTACAAACCGCGATGCTGCCTGGCGTGTGGAACTCCGTAGCAAGATGAAGTCAAAGGAGCGCACTGCTATTGAACGCCAGCCGATGCCGGAACTTGAACCGGCTTATCGCGCTACAAAATTGCGCGAGGAGGTAAACACCGGCTTTACAAAGGAAATGGCTCTTGTAGAGGCACAGCGTTGTCTCGATTGTCCTAAGCCTGCATGTATGGAAGGCTGTCCGGTAAGCATCAAGATACCTTCATTCATAAAGAATATAGAGCGTGGTGAATTTGTCAAGGCAGCACAGGTACTTAAGATGACCAGTTCGTTGCCTGCTGTATGCGGACGTGTATGTCCTCAGGAGAAGCAGTGCGAGAGCCAGTGTATCCATTTGAAGATGGGGCACAAGGCTGTAGCCATTGGTGCTCTTGAACGGTTTGCGGCAGACTATGCACGTGAGAGCGGTGAGATGCCGGCTCCTCAGGTAGCTGCTTCGAACGGCAAGAAGGTTGCTGTAGTAGGTTCTGGCCCCGCAGGTCTTTCGTTTGCCGGTGATATGGCTAAGCTCGGGTACAGCGTTACTGTATTTGAGGCGTTGCATGAGATTGGCGGTGTGCTGAAATACGGTATTCCCGAATTCCGTCTGCCAAACTCTATAGTTGAACATGAGATTGAGAATTTGCGTGCAATGGGTGTGGAGTTCGTCAAGGATTGTGTCGTAGGCAAGACAATATCTATTGCCCAGTTGCAGGGTGAGGGCTATCAGGGAGTCTTTGTGGCATCCGGTGCCGGTCTGCCTAACTTTATGAATATCCCGGGCGAGAATTCAATAAACATTCTCTCTTCGAATGAGTATCTGACCCGTGTGAACCTTATGGATGCTTCTAATCCTGAAACAGATACGCCTATGCACATTGGCAAGCGTGTAGCTGTTATAGGTGGCGGAAACACTGCTATGGACTCTGTGCGTACCGCGTTGCGTCTGGGCGCAGAGCGTGCAATGATTATCTATCGCCGTTCTGAGGCTGAGATGCCGGCACGTCTCGAAGAGGTGAAGCATGCGAAGGAAGAGGGAGTGGAATTCCTTACTCTCCATAATCCTATCGAGTATATTGCCGACGAGAAAGGCTGCGTGAAGCAGATAGTTCTTCAGAAAATGGAACTGGGTGAGCCGGATGCTTCGGGTCGCCGTTCACCGGTACCTGTTGAGGGTGCAATAGAGACTATTGACATTGATATGGCTGTTGTTTCGGTTGGTGTTGCTCCCAATCCACTTGTTCCTACTTCTGTCGAAGGGCTGGAACTCGGGCGTAAGAATACGATTGCTGTCAATGAGAATATGCAGTCGTCAATTCCGTTTATCTATGCCGGCGGTGATATTGTACGCGGCGGTGCCACAGTAATTCTTGCTATGGGTGACGGTCGTCGTGCTGCTGCTGCAATGCACGAACAGTTGAACAAGTGAGAATGTAAAAGGAGAAATCAGAAATGATAAAGGAGGAAGAAGAAGGGGTAAATATTGGTTCAGTGGTTGGTTCTTCTGTCGGTGCAGATGATTTAAATGAAAATCTCATTGCACCCAATGGGTCAAAAGAAATTACCCACGACACTGCTCGTTCTTCTTCAAACTGAAAAGATAATAAAGCTGTGCCGTCTTCGGGTAAAAGCAAGATGCAGTTAGTGGTGGCTCTATTGCTGTGTCTTGTTTTTAGCATAGAGGCAATATCCTCCCAGCTGCGAGCTCCCGCTACGGTACAGGGCTGGTTCGCAGAAGGTCGCGCGGTTACTACTGGTCAAGTTCGTTGCGCGACGACTATTGCTACGGCGCGTGCGGCTTGGGCTTTGGCGGCGGTGGCTGCGGCTGGTACTACTACGACCGCTACGGCGGTCACACGGTGCGCCCTGTTACGGATTAAGAAACAAAGAAAACTGAAAAGTAAAACAGTTTCTTCTCAAAGAGAAAACAAAGTATTATGCAGTTAAAAAGAGATTCCCTTCTTCAAGGAGGCAAATACAGGATAGAAAAGGTTTTGGGGCAGGGCGGCTTCGGAATAACATACGAAGGCGTTTAGGTTGCTCTTGACCGCAAGGTTGCAATTAAGGAGTTCTTTATGAAGGACTTCTGTAATCGTGATGCCGAAACATCCAGTATGTCCATTGGTTCACAAGGCTGCATTGAGACAGTAGAACGCTTCCGTCAGAAGTTTATCAAGGAAGCGCGCAATATTGCAAAACTGAAACATAGAAATATTATTTCTGTCATTGATATATTCGAGGAGAATGGCACTGCCTACTATGTTATGGAGCATGTTGGCGGCGGCTCTCTTGCCGACAAGGTACAGTGTGGGGCATTGCCCGAAGCGGATGCAGTGCGTTATATCGGCCAGGTTGCGTCGGCACTTGCGCTTGTCCATAGCAAGCGTATGATGCACCTTGACATTAAACCTTCCAACATCCTTGTCGATGAGGATGACAATGCTATTCTGATAGATTTCGGGCTTTCTAAACAGTACGATAAAGACGGACATCAGACAAGCACCACGCCTGTTGGTATAAGCCATGGCTATGCACCTATGGAGCAGTATCGTCATGGCGGTGTAAGCAATTTTGCTCCTGCATCCGATATATACTCTTTGGGAGCTACACTTTATAAATTAGTTACAGGCGACAGACCGCCCGAAGCCGGTGACATAATCAATGAAGGTTTACCTTTCCTGCCACAAGAAATATCTGTACCAGTAAGCATAGCGATCGAAGAAGCAATGCGGCCACGTAGCAAGGATCGCCCTCAGAGCGTTGAGGAATTCATGAGGTTAGTGAAGGGTGGAAAAAAGGAAGAACCATTAGTGGGGAGTACAGATAACATAGTACAGGGCAAAGAGGAGACTGTTTTGCCTGTTGGTTCTTCTGCCGGCGAGGGTGGTGCAGATGATGAAACCACTCGAACTCAAGGAAAAGGTGATGCTAAGTCTTTGCTTGATGATGAACGTTTCAGCCATATAAAACCCGGGCACAAAGAGACGGGGAAAGGGAAACTCATTGCTGCTGTGTTTATTCTGCTTTTTGTGGTTCTTTTAATAGTTATTGTTCCAGGAATGTGCAGTCCGAGTTATGAGACCGTGAACCCCAATTATAAAGAGCAGGAGATTGAATATCCTTTAGACAGCGTTAATAAAAATGAGGTGATTGCAGATGCTGCATCAACCGGAACTGTTGAGCAATTGTATGGAGTTGCAACGGAACAGTACCAGGACTCTGTCGCTGAAGAGAAATGGCGTGAAGAAGAATTGGAGAAAATGAAAGAAGCGGAACGCGAAAAGGCAATATCTGCTGCACGTGTCGCATTGAACTCTTGTCTTGTGCACGGCAATGCCGAATTTAGATACACTTTCTTCTTTGAAAAAGAAAATGAAAGTCTTAGTGAGAGAGACAAGAAAATCCTGGTAAAGATGTCGGGTACTATTAAAAAAGCATACGGGGCTAATGTAAGTGTTATAGGCTGGGCTCCGGGGACGGAACCTTATGGATACAGATATGCTGCAGCAAGAACTTCGGCTGTTTCCAGAATCCTTGAAGATAATGGAGTGTCGGATTTCGAAATGATTTCACAAGGCGCACCAGAAATAGAATATCCATACAGAGCTACTCTTTCTTTAAATGGTGTTGCTTGTCCATTGTATGTTTTCTTCGGCAAGAACAGCTATTCTCTTAGCCGAAAGGATAGGATCTCCATAGGTGACTTTGCAAATGCTGCTGCGCAAGGTGGCTATAGTTTGGTTGTTCGTGCTTTTTCCGGTACATCTGGCGGTGTCGAATTATCAAAGAAGAGAGCCGATGCTGTATCGGCTGTACTAAAAGAATATGGAGCAAGGGTAACATATCCGTCCGAGTATGCTTTTGTGGCCGATGGCTTGACATCGGCGTTGTCGGATAACTGTGTGATAATTTCTTTTGAATAGCATTGATGCCGCATACGTTTTAATCCCTCAACAGTTTCTGTCCCTGCAGATTTAAATTATTCTTTGTTAAGAGAAGGAGGCCGCTTGCGGTGGAAGAGACAGTTCTTTATTGTATTATTTTTGTTCTTCCTTTGCAATTACGTTGTTCGGTGATGTGCATAATCAACAAATGGTTTTGTTTAAGGCTTGGTAGAGTATCGATGTACACTTTCTCTCTATTCTTCACTCTTCAATAACCTTCACCAGTGTGTCGCTTGCGGCTATCCTGTCGATGGAGTCGGAGTATTCTTGCTGTATTCTTGAGAATCTCTTCCAGTGGCGGTGTACCTTGTTGACAAACGAGAGTGTCTGTCGCCAGTCCTTGAATTCTCCGTTGCGGCAAAGGGTGTCGGTGTAGAATTCCGGCTGGCTCTTTTTTATGAGAAAGGAGTCTACATTCGCTTCCCAGACATATTTGTTGTAGCCATATTTCTCGGCAAGGCGCATTGCGTCCATAATGTGCCCGTAACCGGCGTTGTACGATGCAAGTACAAATTTTATCCTCTCAGCCGGGTCTTTTATTCTGCGGTATGTACGGTCGAGCGAGCCTAATAGCTTGGCGGCTGTGAGTATGTTCGTGCGATTGTCGCTGTGGAGCGAGTCGGGGATGTTGAATCCTCTCATAGTCTGTGGCATCATCTGCATTACTCCTTTTGCTCCTGCCTCCGATGTTGCTGTACTGTCGAATCTCGACTCGGTAAATGCTATGGCTGCAATTAGTTTCCAGTCGTAGTCTATGCTGTCGGCCGCCTCTCGGAAGTGGTGGTCGTAATGCGACAGTTCGGCATAGGGCGAGATGTAGGTGTATGCCGGTTCTTCGAGGTGTTGCACGGGTTCTTTCTTTGTCTTGGCTCTAAACCCGAAAAGCAGGTCGCCCTCGATAATGAAAAGCATGAAGAGTGCCAGCAGTGATGTCGGGTATATATAGTAGTGTCGCTTCATTGGGGTTACTTGAGAAAATACCTTATCGACATTTGCAGTGCCTGTATGGCTTTTTCGTTGTTGCCGCCTTGGGGAATTATTATGTCGGCAAACTTCTTGGTGGGTTCAATGAATTCCCAGTGCATTGCCTTTACAACTCTTTCGTATCGCGATATGACTGTCTCGGGAGTGCGTCCGCGTTCTATGATGTCGCGGCGTATGAGACGTATGAGCCTGTCGTCGGCATCGGCATCTACGAAAACCTTCAGGTCCATGAGGTTGCGCAGTTCGGGGCTGACAAGAGCCATGATGCCTTCGATGATTATTACTTCCTTGGGCTCGATGTGTATGACATCGGGCTGGCGTGTGCAGGTGATGTATGAGTATGTGGGCTGCTCTATCGGCTTTCCCGAGCGCAACGTCTCAATCTGCTCTACCAGCAATCCCCAATCGAAAGCGTCGGGGTGGTCGAAATTTATGAACTGCCGTTCCTCGACAGGTATGTGGCTGCTGTCCTTGTAGTATGAATCCTGCGGAATTACTACTACTGAGCCTTTGGGCAGTGAATTTACGATTTCCTTAACGACGGTTGTCTTTCCCGATGCTGTTCCGCCTGCAATGCCGATAATGTACATAATACTCTAATTCTTCTAAACAACTCCAAACTGTGTGCGAATATAATATTTTTCTTCCTAATATGGCTTTATAATGAAAGATTTTATTAAATTTGCAAGGAAATACCGCAAGGTATGCTCAAATGCATTCAATTAACTACTTTAAAGTATAATTATTATGGTAAATTACAAAGAATTGGGTCTTGTGAACACCAAGGAGATGTTCGCAAAGGCAATGGAGGGCGGTTATGCAATCCCTGCATTCAACTTCAACAACATGGAGCAGCTCCAGGCTATCATTATGGCTGCTGTTGAGACAAAGTCTCCGGTTATTCTCCAGGTTTCAAGCGGTGCACGTAAGTATGCTAACCAGACACTTCTCCGTTATATGACTGAGGGTGCTGTCGAGTATGCTAAGGAACT